>NZ_BCAG01000006.1:0-300000 GCF_001293685.1 Desulfatitalea tepidiphila
AACCGACGCTTGCCCAGGTGATGTCCGGTTGCTTCGCGTCCGCTTCGAGCTTGCCGCGAATGCCCTCGATCAGCCGGGCGATATTCTCCTGCTTTTCTCGGTACGCCTTGAGTGCCTGCTGGCGGTTTCTGTCGTAGGTCATGGCCTGCCTCCGGTTCCGTTTTCGTGGATGCGGGACCATCCCGCGTCACATCCAATGACGCTTCTATTTCGTTGGAAATCAAGTGTTTGCAGAGATCTTTCTGCATGTGCCCCAAACCCATAACCCAAAGGAGAACAACATGTTGAAGAAGACCCTCGAATGGACCATCCCGCTGGCGCTGGCCGGGATCATGACCGGCTGCGCAACCTACCGGCCTCCGGCCCAGATCCAGTCGGCGGTGGCCACCGTCAACCGCCACACGCCCGAGTACGTGACCGAGGCCAACAAGGCGCTGCGCGAGGTCGGCCACCCGGATGCCGAGCGCCTGACCGGAGTCGGTCTGCGCCTGCAGAACGCCGTGGACGCCCTTGACCAGTGGGCCAACGGCGCGAACCAGGAGGCAGGCCAATGAAAGAGATTCTTCAGGAGAACAGCGATGCCGTTCGCCAGGCCGGTGAGGCCCTGGTTGAAATCGGCACCGAGCTGGCGGCGGGACGGATCGAGAACGCACTCGGCCGTCTGGAAGCGGCCCAGCAGCAGTACAAAGCCTGGGCGGAGTTGGACCAGGCCATCATCGACATTCAGGAGGCTGTCCACGACAGGAAGAACACTCTGGCCGTGCAGCAGATCCTGACGGAATTGGTGGGCACCATCCTCGGCAGCGCCTTGAGGACGGGAATGCACTGATGGCGGTAACCGACAAGGAGCGCAAACTTGCGGCGACCCTGAGCGATCCCGTGTTGTGGGGGCAAGCCTACCTCTACAACCGGGATGGCTCAGGCCGCGACTACTGGCCGCATCAGGTGGAGGACCTGCGCTGCCCGGCCAAAAACATCATCCACCTCGACGGCCGGGACGTGGGCAAGTCCATCGTGCTCTCGACCGACGCGCTCCATTACGCCTTCACCACCCGGGGCGGCCAAGGCCTCGTCGCGGCTCCGCACCAGGGCCACCTCGATACCATCATCGAGGAGATCGAGTTCCAGCTCGACACCAACCCCGATCTGATGAACAGCATTGCCCTGACCAAGTACGGCAAGCCCAAGATCCACCGCAAACCCTATTTCCGGCTGGAGTTCACCAACGGTTCGGTGCTCTATTTCCGCCCGGCCGGGGCCTATGGCGACGCCTTTCGTTCGTTGCACGTGGGCCGCGTCTGGGTCGATGAAGGAGCCTGGCTGACCGAACGGGCCTGGAAGGCGCTGCGCCAGTGCCTCAAGGTCGGGGGGACGCTACGCATCTACTCAACGCCCAACGGCCTGCGCGACACCACCTATTACCGGCTCACCTCGTCGGATCAGTTCCATGTGTTCCGCTGGCCGTCATGGCTCAACCCCCTGTGGACCGAGGATCGCGAGGCCGAACTGCTGGAGTTCTACGGCGGCCGCGACAGCTCCGGCTGGCAGCACGAGGTGGCCGGTGAACACGGCAAGCCCTCCTATGGGGCCTTCAATGTCGAGCAGTTCAACCTCTGTCGGCAGGATCTGCTGGAGTATCAGAAGATCGTCATCACCGATTCCGAGATGCGCGACTGCGACACCGAGGAAGCGGCCCACGACCGTCTGGAGATGCTGCTCAACCTCACGCCCCGCAGCGGTCAGTTCTGGGTCGGCGGCGACCTGGGCTACACCAACGATCCCACCGAGATCGTTGTATTCCAGGAGATGGAGATCGGCGAGCGGACGTTGCTGAAGATGATCCTGCGCGTTCATCTCGAACACGTTTCCTATCCGCACATCGCCCAGATCATCGCGCTGCTGGAGCGTTACTACACCCCGGCGGGCATCGGTGTGGACAACGGTGGAAACGGTCTGGCGGTGGTTCAGGAATTGCTCACCCTGGACAAGTACAAAGGGCTGGAGCTGGAAGGCAGGCTCAAGGGATACGACTTCGGCGGCATGACCCGGCTGGCGGTGCGGGACGGCAAGGAAATCAAGAAGCGAACCAAGGAGCTGATGACCAGCCTCATCAACGGAGCCCTGCAGCGCAAGCAGCTCATTTTCCCCTCGGACGACCTGGAGGTGGAAGACCAGTTCACCACCCACACCTACACCCTGCGGGACGGCAAGATCATCTATTCCAAGGGCAACGACCACATCATCGACGCGGTGCGCTGCGCCATGCTGATCCGGGAAGAAGGCAACCTCGACCCGGTCGGCGAAGAAGTGGTTTCGCTCAAGCCGGTCCTCACCAATCCGATTTTTATCTGAACCAGACAAATCGCTACCAGTTATTCAGAAGTGGCAACAATACGTCTGAAAAATCGATACGAACCAGCTCTATCGCAAGTTGATGCAAAACCTCTTCACTTAGGAACAAGTGCAGAGGTTTCGCATATTGACCACCCGCCAGACTCATCCTCCGACGCTTTCCACCCCTCTCCGGTAAGTAACCGGCATCGAGCCGGGTTCGGCCCACACGGGCCGGATGTGCGGCTGTCATGGCCGAAACTACCGAGAGGATCACGTGGAAAGCACCGCTCATCAAGACGAACAACCCGAAAGCCTGGACACCACCGGCTTTGTCATCGCGCCGTTGGCCGCTGCGGCCGCGCTCGACTCGGCAGCCTTCAGCAAGGTGAACGCCGCCGAAGCGATTCCGGCCACCTGGGAAGAACGCGCCCGCAAGGCCTGGGAATACTACGTCGAGGAGCCGCTGGTGAAGAACTGCGTCAACTCCTGGCGCACCTTCGCCGTGGGCGACGAGATCAAAATCACCAGCGATGACGAGAACCTAAAGGAGCAGGCCCTGGAGGCCGCCTGGCGGCTGAACGTCTCGCAGTTCATCAAGGACATGGTTCTTCAGCTTCTGGTGAAAGGTGACGCCATCGGCTTCAAGCGCTTCACCAAGTCCGGCCAGGACATCGAGGAGCTAGTCTGTGTCAACCCGGTTTCGGTCAAGGTCAAATACGCCCAGGGCGAACTGATCGAGGCCCGGCAATTTCCCGAGGACACACCCGGCGGCGGCGAATCCATTCCGCTGCCCGTCGAGCAGGTGGTCCACCTTAAATGGGACGCACCGGCCTTCTCGCCCCGGGGCAACTCCCTCGTGCTTCCCGCCTTTCAAGCCATCGAACTGCTGCGCGACTACCGCCGGGCCGAACAGGCCATCGCCAAGCGCTGGGCCACGCCGTTCCGCCTGCTCAAGGTGGGCGGCGCGTTCGGCCAGAAGATGGTGATGCCGGACCAGCGGATGCTCGAACAGGTCCGCGACATGGTCAACAAGATGGACATGAAAAGCGGCCTGGTGGTCCCGTTCTACGTCAGCGTCGAGACCCACGGCACCGACGGACAGGTCCTCAACGTCGAGGACAAGGTCAAGGAGGTGAAGGAAGACATCGTGGTGGCTCTGGGGCTGTCACGCTCGCTGGTGACCGGCGACGGTCCGAATTTCGCCACCGCCTCGGTGAGCATGCAGAAGATGATGGTCATGATCCGCGAGATCAAACAGGCCGCACGCAAGCTCCTCGACTGGGTGTTCGACGACTGGATGGAACTGAACGGCCATGGCGACAAGAGCATCCAGTTCATCTTCAACGACCTCGATCCCAGCGACGCGGTCGATTTCAAAAAGCTCCTCATCGAACTCTACGACCGCAAGCTCATCAGCCGCTCCAGCCTTCAGCTCAAGATGGACCTGGACCCGGACATCGAGGCAGCCAACCGCGAGACCGAACGCAAACAGATCGACCTGATGGACGAGAAGCAGGTGAAGCCGGTGGTGGATATGGTGGTCTCCGGCATCCTCAGCGTGCCTCGCGCCCGGAAGATGCTCGGGATTCCGGCCGAGGATGATGAACCCACGGCGGAGGCGGCATTAGTCTGGTCGGGCGACCTGGAGTCCACCGGCATTGCTGCCGTGTGCGACGAGTGCAGCCACTTCATTGCTGACACCAACCACTGCCGGGTCCACAACAGCGAGCGCACCTTCGACGCCCCGGCCTGTCGTTTCATCGACCGCCGGGAGCCCCGCTGATGCCGTCGGACCTCAAGCAACGCATCCAGGCGGCCACACTGAAGAGTCTGACGGCCCGCAACCGCTACAACGACCAGGTCACGGCCCAGCTCACCCAGGCGCTGAAACAGGCCGAAGACGAGGTCGCCCGCGCCATCCTCCAGTACCGCTCTCTCGGCTCCCTGCCGGACAACAAGCTCGCCGCTCTCAAGGGGCTGGAAAAGCTCCAGCTCGAACTCGACGACACCATGAAGCGGCTCAAACGGGAGCAGACCCTGGTCTTTCGCAAGACGACCAAGGACTCCTTCAAACTCGGCATCCAACAGGGAATTGGAGAGCTCGCCGACGCGGCGCTGCCGTTCTACGCTGACCTGAAGCCCGAGGGCATCGACAAGTTGGCCACCAAGGTGTTCACCATCGTCGACACCAACGCCCTCGACTTCATGGCGCAGTACAACCTCACACTCGCCGGTGACGTCCACCGCGAACTCGCAGACGGCATCAAGCGCACCATCCTGAACGGCGTCGCCACGGGCAAGGGAGCCGACGACATCGTCCGGGACATGGGCAAGGTGATCATCGACAAGGACTCCTTTCGCCAGGCCGGAAGCCGGGTGTTCAGCAAGGCGCAGTACCGCATGGAGATGATCGCCCGCACTGAGGTCCTCCGCGCCCACAACATGGGCAGGCTCAAGTTCCACGAGCGTGTCGGCATCCAGAAACTGGAATGGCTGGCCATGGAGGACGAGCGCATGTGCCCGGTCTGCGGCGGCCTGGACGGCAAGACCTTTCCCATCGACAAGTTCCCCCAGCAACCCGCGCATCCGCACTGCCGCTGCACCAATATCGTGGCGTGGCCGATGACCGTCTGCGGCAGCGAGATGGTCGCCAAGGCCGCAGCCCAGGCATCGCAGGGGGACGCCTGCATTCTCCCGCCCCATGTGCTGGAAGGCATGGCCGACGCCCAGGCCAAGGAGAACGCCAAGCTCAAGAGCGCCTTTGAAAACGGCGACATCGCCGACCTCGGCTCGCTGACGGTTAAACAGCTCCAGACCCTGGCGAAGCAGAACGGCGTGGCCATTGCCCGGACCAAGGCCGATTTCATCAAGCTGCTCGACCTGGCCGAACCCGGGATCGATCACGGTGACCTGGCCGGAGCGGCGCTCAGCGCCAAGCTCAAGGAACACAAGATCGGCCTGCTGCGGACCAAGGAAGAACTGGTCGAGCTGCTCGGACTGAAACAGGCGGAACTCAAACAGGCCAAGCTGCTCGCCGCCCAGATGGCGAAGATCCCTCCCGCCGAGGGGCTGGAGGGCATGACCGCCCAGCAGCTCAAGGAGATGGCGAAGGAGAACGGCATCTCCCTCAACATGACCAAACAGGAGACCATCGAGCTGTTGGACAAGCTGGAACCCGGCGTGGACCACAGCGGCCTGATGGGCAAGGAACTCGCGGCGGCCAAACAGAAGCACGGCATTGGCATCCTCAAGAACAAGCAGCAGCTCGTCGAGGCGCTGCAGAAGAAGGCCGGTGCCGACATGGCCGAGTCGGTCAAGAAAAAGGCGGTCGACGAGGCCAAGCTGAAGCTGATTCTGAAACAGAAAACGGCCCTCGAAGACGCCGCCAAGGCCGTCGTCGTTCCCGACACGCCGAGCAGCTACAAGGATTTCCTCGACGCGATTGCCAAGGCGGAACAGGCGGTTTCCGGCGGCACAGATCTGCCCCAGGAGCTGCTCGCGGCCCACAGCAAGGAAATCGCCCTCAAAAAACAGCTCTTCCAGGATCAGGTCGGCAAACTGAAATCGGCGGAGCTCAAGACGCTCGCCAAGGAGACCAAGGTCCAGTATTGGCAGTGGGCCAACAAAGACGAGCTGACCACGCTCTTCACCGAGACCGATCCCGCGAAAATCAAAGCGGTTCAGGCCAGCATCGACACCAAGCACGCAGCCTGGGCCGAAAAGCATGGCGGCAAAAAGAAAACCGCTCCGGCCAAGCCCGCCACGCCGAAGAAAGAGCCACCGAAACCGGCTCCGCAGCCGATCCCGGTCAAGCCGCCCGAGCCCAAGATCGGCAAGAAAGGCGCGGAGTTCGCCACCGTCGATACCGCGTGGCAGCAGAAGGGTCTGTCTTCGAAATTCAAGAAATCCGGCAAGGCCGCTGTCGGCGGCGCACACGAAAAGGAATTCTGGACCGATGAGAACGGCGACAAATGGCTGTTCAAGCCCATTGGCCGCAAGGACGATGAGTTCATCGCCTTCGGAGAGGAAGCCGCCTACAAGATCGGCCGCCTGATCGACCCCCATTCCATCGAGGTGCACACCATCCAATTGAATGGCCGCACCGGCTCCATCCAGAAATGGCGCACCGATCTGCGGGAAGACTTCGATTTTCGCAACATCCTGCCCCAGGATCTGACCACCATCGAACTGGAGCAGATCCAGCGCGAGCATGTGGTCGACTGGCTGATCGCCAATCACGACGGACATTCCAAGCAGTTCATCCGTGCCCGGGACGGTCGCGTCTACGGAATCGACAAAGGCCAGGCCTTCAAGTTTCTGGGCCAGGACAAGCTCTCGCTCGACTATCACCCCAACGGCGTCTGCGGCGAGGAAGAGCCGTTTTACAACAAGGTCTTCCGGGCGGCCAAGGAAGGGAAGGTACGGGTCGATCCGAACGCGACCCTTCGCTACATCCAGGAAGTCGAAAAGATCGCCGACGAGGATTACCTCGATCTGTTGCGGCCCTACGCCGAGGGACGGTTCGCCAAGGACCCGGCCGGGCTGCGGCATTTCTACGACCTGGCCCTGGAGCGAAAACACAATCTCCGGCGGGACTTCGAGGGCTATTACGCCGATGTGCTGGGGGATCGGGGTTTCCGCTTCGACAAGCTGAGTACCGCCACCGGCAAGAAAAAGCTGCTCTCCGCCGCCGAAGAGACCCTGGTCGAGGAGGCCCGCAAACTCGGCTGGCAGGGCAAGACGCTGCCCTTCGACAGCGGCGACGTGGAGGACCAAAACGCGCTGATCTTCACCGAGAGCTTCAAGGGGAAGAAGCGTACCGTGGTCAAGATGAAGATCCGGCCGGACACCGACCGCCGCATCGACGAGGTGCTGCGCAGGTATGTGCAGACGGCGGCCGGGGAAAAGGGACAACCGCTGGTCGAAGACAGCTTCTATCCGACGATTCTGGACGCCGTCAAAAACGTCAACTTCCACGTGGGCGACGGCAAGTACAACCGGACCAAGATCGACAAGGCCCTGCGCCTGCGCAAGAAACTGGAGACTCTGCAGAAGAGCGCCGACCCCAAGGTCAAGGAGATGGCGGACCACTATCTGAAATGGGTGAAGGAGATTGAGGAGTCCGTCGATTGGGACCGGGCCACCAATGGCGTTTTCGAACAGTATCTGCCCAAGCTCGACGCGCAGAAACCCAAGGAGAAACCGCCGTTCAAGGTGGAGCGCGGCAAGGTGACCCACACCAAGCGCAGGATCGGTTCCGGCACCATCACTGTAGAGGCCGACGACATCGACAATCGGGCGCTGTTCAATCACAACTCCCGCATGCAGGACGGACACCAGTACACCGTCACCTTCGAGGACGGCACCCGGGTCCGCTATCGCCCCTGGTCGGACACCAACCTCTATGCCCAGCGCGGCGAGCTGGAAATGATCCTGGAAGGCGACGCCACCCCCGGACGGGTCGAGGCGATGCTGGAAAAGCTCGAACAGCTCGGCATCGATACCCGGGTGGCCACGGCGGAAAACGCCGAGCAGATGTATCTCGAAAAGCTCGCCTACATCCGCAAGACCGACAAGAGCGCCGACTTCAAACGGCTGCAGAAATCCCTCGACGACCGCAACGCCACCACCACCGAGCGGGTTCAGGCTCTGCGCGGCTATTGGCAAAAGGAACTGGGTGTCCAGGACATCACCCAGCTTTCCGGGTACAACCCGCTGGGCGAATACCAGGCGGGCTTTCTGGACCGCGACGCCAAGGGCGGATACCGGCACCAGTTCCGGTTCGACATCACCGAGGAGGACCTGGAAAAACAGATGAAGGGCTACTCGCTGGTCCACGATCTGACCAACGGCGAGAGCATGTCCGGCTTTATCGACTCGATCATGGAAAACAACGGAGCCATGGTCAGCACGGTCGAGAAGATGCGCATGGGCGTGGCTCCGGGCGGAATGTCCCCGGTGGCCGACATGCAGACCGGTGGTGCGAGCTATTTCTTCACCCGAATCAAGAAGCAACCGGCCAGCGACGCCTCACCGGCCCTCTACTTCAAGAAACAGATGCTGCGGCGCATGGACGCCATCAGCTATGACCATGACGCCTACGGCAAGGTGATCGACGACTACGTGCAGCGCAACCGGGGAGCCAGCATCGATGATTGGAAGCGGTTCTCGCAACGCCATGGCAACGAAACCATCTTCAAATACTCGGTGACGCTGCTGGACAACATCGAGTTCATCGTGGCCAGAAGCGACAACGAACGCCGGGAGATCATCCAGAGTTTCACCCGGCGTGGCATCAAGAAACTGCCCGACGGGCGCAAGGTGGAGGACATCGTCCATACCTCGCAAAGCTGGAGCAAACGCAAACAATGACCATGAAGGACTTTATCGAACAGGAGAAACGGCGGCTGCAGGAATCGCTGCACTGGTTCAACAGCCGGGGCAGCCGCATGGCGGTCAGAGAATCCGGGGATCTCTTTCTGGACACCCTGGTGGACAGCTTCACCGTCACCCGGATCGCCCCCCATTTCGACGCCGCTGGAAACCATCTGCGCACCGATTTCTGGCTGTTGTGGAAGGCGCTCGGTTACGACGAGGGCTTCCAGCACGCCCACACCATCAAGGTGGTGGATGTCCGGGTCGAAGATACCCTGACGGACGAACATGACGACACGGAGGTCGAAGGCTGGCTGATTGTCGATATGACCGACGACCTGGGCCGCATTCACCATGTCGAAATGATCGAGCCGGTCTCGGAGCCCGAACTCGCGGCGGACTGGCAATGCTGGATCGCCTACCGCCAGAAAAACGCCGAAAGATTCCACCGGCTCGACGCCCAGCTTCTGACCGAGCATCTCCGGATCGCGGAGGACTGGTCATGAAACTGCGCTATATGATCGACTCAATAATGGCCGACCGGCAAGCCACCGTGCCGGAATACGTGCCCGTGGGCGTCTGGGTTCAGGGACCGGGTCCCGGTCTGGATGTGGAGATGTACTACCTCGACCGGGGACCGAACGGGCTTGCCGACCGCAAGGATGAGGCTGCCTGGGTGGTCAACCGTCTGGTCGAGGCCGGGGCCACCTCGCTTCCGGCGGATTTTCTCGAATACCACCGGCTGTCCCGCTCTCCCTACGACGGGGTCTTTTCCGAGATCACCGAGACCGGCGAATACCCCTCCCTCGACGCCTGCGGCAAGGCCGTTCTGGCCCGGCTGAATCCCGCCCGCTGAAATTCGCCGTCACCCTCCGACACATCGCCGACGCTTCCGGTAAGTAACCGCAGAACGCTCCCCGCAGGTCGCGGAGAGCACAGCAAACTGACCGGAGACGTTGATGGAACTGTTCGCCACAGACCTGGAAAGGCTGGCGTTTCTACTGGAGGCCGATGCGGCGCTGACTCTTGATCCCGACACGCTCGGGTCCGAGGCCGCCGAACAGTCCGCTCCTGAAGAGCTCCCTCCCGAGAAGCGCCCCAAGTACATCACCAACTACATCGGCAGTAAGCAGAAGCTCGTCGACTGGATCTGGAAGCATACCCCGGAGGGCACTGGCACGGTGCTGGATGCCTTTTCGGGGTCTGCGGTCGTGGCCTACATGTACAAGACCAAGGGCCTCCAGGTCATCGCCAACGACCGGCTCCGCTACTGCCACCACGCCGCCAAGGCGATCATCGAGAACAACTCGGTTCGCCTGAGCGAGGACGAGATCGAGGCGCTCCTGGCCGACAACGCCAAGGCGGGCAGCTTCGTTCAGGACAACTTCAAGGGCATCTTCTTCGCCAAGGGCGTCCATGCGCTGATCGACACCATCCGCGCCAACTGCGACAAGCTCTCCGGCTTCAAGAAAGACATCGCCCTGTTCGGCCTCGGCAAGACCTGCATGAGCGGCAAGGGTGGCTTTGGCCACTTCTCGTCGTCCACCGATTATGGCCGCCGCCAGGACACCCCCGACGAGTTCAAGGATCGCTTGCGCAAGAACCTGCAGCGCATCAACGCCCTGATCTTCGACAACGACAAGGAAAACAAGGCATACCGGCAGGACATCAACGAACTGCTGCCGAAAGCCAAGGCGGATCTGGCCTACTTCGATCCGCCCTACGCCACCGAGTTTTCGACCACCAACTACGAGCGGGCCTACCACTTCGTGGAGGGGCTCATGACCTATTGGGAAGGGCTCGAAATCAAGGCCGACACCAAGGTCAAGTATTACGAGACCGACCACAAGACCGTCACCAAGGCCAACGCCAACGAGTTCTTCCAGACCTTTCTCGGCAACGCCAAGCACATCCCGCACTGGCTGATTTCCTACCGCGATCACGCCTATCCCAACGAGCAGGAGATGAAGCGGATCATCGGCTCCTTCGGCAAGCAGAGCCGGATGAAGTCCAAGGATCACCACTACGCCATCACCTCCAAGCACGGCGAGGCATCCAACGCCAAGGAGCGTCTCTTCGTCTGCGCTCCCGGGGCCAAGGCCAGCGCCGAGCGGGAGGAAAAACCCGTTCCGATGGCCGCCGCCGCGAACTTCCACACCAGCATCCCCGTGGATATCCGGCTGGGCGAAGGCGAACGTCTCGCGACCGAGGCCATGGATGTCGGCTCGGCGGGCGACCCCCAGTTCAGCTTCGTGCTCTGCCGCACCGGGACCAACAAGAACGGCGACCACTTCACCGCCGAGGAGTTGTCCGGTCGGCACATGACGGCCGTGAACAAGAAGGTCGATCTGCAGCATTCGCAGGAGTTCAACGACATCGTGGGCGGCATCGTCGCCGCCGACTACCTGGAGGACGACAACGGCGGCCGCGTGGAATGCGTCGGCGAGCTGTACGTTCACGACACCCCGGCCGCCCGGCTGGCCTACAAGCTGATGAAGCGCGGGATCATCTCCCAGGTCTCCATGGAATGCGACTACCAGGAGGGCGAATGCTCGGTCTGCCACAAGCGCTTCCAGAACAAGGCCGACTACTGCACCCACCTGCGCAAATTCAAGGGCCGTGATGTGGGCGGCCAACCCGTTTTCGAGATTCTGCACGGCGTCACTTTCACCGGACTGGGACTGCTCGACCGCAAAGGCGCGGACGAGAACGCCAGGATTCTGCAGGTGGCGTCCCTTCAGAGCCAGCCCGACCAATCCCAACCCGAAGGAGATTCCACGATGGAAGACAAAACCAAACCTACCGATGACCCGGCAGCCAAGACTGAATCTGACGCGGCCAAGAAGAAACCGGCCCAGCAGGAAGGCGATCCTGCCCGCGTTACCGACCTGGAAAAGGAAAACCGGCAGCTCAAGGCCCAGGTCGCCGAGCTGCAGAAACGCGTCCAGGAATTGGAAGCCGAACAAAAGGCGGCCGCTTGCCGCTCCCGCGCCAAGAAGCTGCTCACCCGGCTGGAGAAGCAGGGGCTCTCCTTTGCGTCCGATGAGGACCGGGAAGCCGAGCTGAAACGACTGGCCGAACTGTCCGACGAAGCCTTCGCCGCCACCGAGGCCGCTTACGAGCGCCTGCCCAAATCGGCCAAGGCGGACAAGGACAAGGAAGAGAAACCCGCTGACAGCGACCAGGGCGGCAAGCCCGCCGCCAAGGCATCGACGGAAACCCCGCTGCGCAGCGACGCCGGTGTCAGGCCCCACGATGTGGACGACCGCAAGGTGTCGCTCGAGGACCGTCTGCGCGACGGGTTCATGGCCGCTTACCGCAACCGTGTCGGCGAGGACTCTCCCGAACACTCGCAAATCAACGCATAAGGAGGAAACACCATGTCATTCATCAATCCGTGTCACCGCAGCCTCGCCTATGGCGACGGCCACATCCAGGGCGACGGCCAGCTCGGCCAGGTGGTCCGCGTGGTTGGCGACGACCTGTTCGCCGTCAACACCGATCCCACCAAACGCTCCTTCGGCATCCTGATCAAGGATTACGCCGGTGGCGAAATGCCCGGCATCTACTGCGACGGCGGCGTTTACGAGACCGACGCCTTCGAAGGGACCGTCGTCGCCGGAGACGACCTGAAAGTTTCGGCGAGCGGTCGGCTGACCAACGGCGTCTCGGCCGGAGAGCACGTCGTCGCCCACGCCATTTCCGTACAGAGCGGCGTCCTCAAATTCCGATTGCTCGTCTAACCCAAGGAGCCAACGCACATGAAAACCAAACAGTTGAAGATCCATTCCCAGGAATACATGGAAACCATGGCGCGGCTCATGAGCGAGGCTCTCGAGTCGCCCGAAGGCATGCGGGCGCTTGCCGCCGCCATCGCCGCGCCCATCGAACAGGAGATCAAGCGCAAGGAGATCTCCTCGCTGCTGCTCACCAAGCACACGTTGCCCAAGGGCGAACGTCCGGTCTACCAGAAGAAACCGACCGTCAAGGCCCACTGGATCAGCAAGGACGGCGACGCCCAGGAGCAGGAGGTGGGCAAGGACGAGGTCGAGTTCCCCACCAACCGCATCCACTCCAACCCGATGGTGGACGTTTCCGTCCTCAAAAACGGCAACATCGGCACGCTGATGGACATTCAGACCAGCGCCGCCGACGCCATCCGCAAGGAGATGGACCGCCGCACCATTTCGGTGCTGTCCTCGGCCATCCCGGCGGCCAACACCATCGAGGTCACCGGCGACCTGCTCACCGAGGATGCACTGAACGAGGCCATCTCGATCATCGAGGATCTGGAGCTGTCGGTGAAGTACATCGTCATGCGCGGCCGCCGTTTCAACGACATGCGCGGCTGGAACCTCGATCCCCAGACCAAGCTCGAGCTGCGTCAGAAGGGCGTCATCAAGAACTACGGCACCGGCGGCATTCTGTTGACGGCCTCCATGCCGCTGGACGAGATCATCATCGTCCCGGATGAAGAGGTCGGAAAGATGCCGGTGCGCGAAAACCTGAAGACGGAGTCCATCGATCAGAAGACCCGCTTCAAGACCGGCTGGTTGGTGTGGTCCGAGATCGGTCAGGGCATTACCCGCCCCGACATCATGGCCAAGGTCAAACTGGTTCCGTAATCCGGGAGGTGACGTGACATGAATCGAATCAAGAACATCCGTCCCGGCGTTCTGGTGATCCCCGACGCCGGGTTGAAGCTCAAACCCGGTCAGGTGGTCGAGGTGGAACGTCTCACCAAGCAGATCCAGGCGGCGCTCAAGAACGGCCGCCTGGCCATGACCGACAAACCGAAGCAGGAACCGCTCGCCTCTCCAGAGCCAGATCAGGACGCGGAACCGGTGGACCTGAGCAAACTCTCCGCCACCGACGCCATCTCCCGGGTCAACGAGGAAGCCAATCCGGAAACCCTCAAAGGCTACATGGACACCGAGAAACGCCGCACGGTGATCGACGCGCTCAAGAGCCGTCTGGAGGGTCTGCAAGGTGCTGCTGAGTGACCTGATCGCCGACCTGCGGCTCGACCTGTCCGATCCGGGCGCATCTCTCTTCGAGGATCAGACTCTGGAGAGGTGCGTCCGGAAGGCCGTTTTCCGTGTCGGCCGTGACCTCGACCAATCGCTGACGATCACGGCCGGAGAGATTACCCCCGATCCCACCGGCGAGGTCCGCGAGCTTTTGGTGATCATGGCGCAGATCCACGCCTGCCAGGTCATGCGTTCGGCCACCGCCAACGCCTTCTCCTTTTCCAGCGGCGACAAGCGGGTGGACAAAACCGGCCAGCCCGGCCACTGGGCCAAGCTCGAGGCCGATCTGCTCGCCGACTACCGCCAGCGGCTCACCGAGCTGCGTCCGGACACCCAGCTCGATCAGGAAGCCTACATCCTGACCCCGAGCGGCCTTACGCCGGTCATCTACGAACAAGGGATCGATCTCGATGTTGTTGAATGACCGGGAACGC
Organism: Desulfatitalea tepidiphila; assembly: GCF_001293685.1. Taxonomy (NCBI): domain Bacteria; kingdom Pseudomonadati; phylum Thermodesulfobacteriota; class Desulfobacteria; order Desulfobacterales; family Desulfosarcinaceae; genus Desulfatitalea; species Desulfatitalea tepidiphila. Next base: position 14,174 of record NZ_BCAG01000006.1, read on the forward strand.
GCCGAAGCCGTGGCCGACGTCGCCCGGCTGATCCTCTCCTCCGGCCAGACAGCACGCGTCCTGCGCGTGGTTCCCGGCGAGCGGCTCTACGGCACCGACGATGCCGAATACGCGGAAGTCGCTGTCATCCCCCTCGAACTGAACGAAACCCCGCCGGAGGAGCTGAGCGGCAAGATCGACGCGCTCGCCTGCGTCCTTCCGAATGCTGATGTCCAGGGTGAAGACCGCCTGGCCGCAGACAGGGAAACCTATCGCATACAGAGTGTGGAAGAAGAACACTTCTTCGGCACCGTCACTCACAAGAACCTGCAACTGGTGAAGCTCAATGGGCGTTAGGCGGACCGGTGACTGGGACAAGGCCCGCGCCAAGCTGACCACCGGCATGGGGCCACGTCTGGCCACGGCCCTGCGACAGGCCACGATCCGCAACGCCCTTTTTCTGGTGCGCGAGATCCAGCGGGGGATTCGCTCCCAGGCCCCGGGCGGACAGGCCTTCGTGAAACTCGCCGAGAGCACCATCGAGCGCAAAGGTTCCAGCAAGGCGCTCATCGACACCGGCTTTCTCGTCAACGCCATCACCCAGAAGATCATGGCCGACAAGGCGTTCGTCGGCCTGCTGCGCGGCACCGTCAACAAGGACGGGGAAGACATGGTGAACATCGGTGCCGTCATGGAGTACGGGGCCACCATCAAACATCCGAACGGCGCGACCATCGTCATCCCCGCCAGACCCTTTCTGCATCCGGTGATGGAGAAGTACCGCGAGCAAATCCTCCAGAACTATCGCGAGGCGATCCGCTCCGCGCTTTGAGCCTCCGACACATCGCCAACGCTTCCGGTAAGTAACCAGGCAGAAAACGGAGGCGTCCCTTGAGCACGATACAGACCGTCACAGAAACCCTGATCCGCCTGGCCAAGCAGGCCATCCACCCGGACACCGTTCTGGTGTTCCCGGATGACCTGTTCGAGGTCCAGCGCACCCCCAGCGTCATCCTCCAGGGGCCGAAGCTGACGGAAGACCGTTTCCGCCGCAGCCAGAGCCGCCTGTTCGAGAAGAATGTCGCGGAGCTGAGTTTCGAGGAGTGCCGGTTTCCCCGGCTCTATCACCTCGATTTCGATCTGGTGGTGACCGTGGACCGGGAAGCCGAACTACTCGGTTTTCACGAATCGGTGTCGCGGTTCCTCCAGCTTTACCCGGAGATCGCCATCGCCGACCAGGGCAGCCTGAACCTTACCGAACTGGTTCCTCTGGGCGGCCTGGCCCGGGTGAACCTCTCCAACCTCCGGCAAAGCTCCGGACGCATCCGCATTGAATCCTGCCCGGTGTACGACGGCGACCTGCGCGACGGTCGGCTGATCCGGGACCGGACCTTCCAGTTTCACGGCGACGTGACAGAGCAACGAACCATTCAACCGTAAAGGAGAACAACCGTGATCGAGATCAGAAACCTGCAGTTCCAACCCCTGACGTTCAACCTCTCCGGCCAGGGAACCCTTCACCTCGGGCCGCGAGAACGCAAGAGCATCGCCCGCAAGGACCTCTCCGCCGAGATCAAGACCGCCGGAAAACGCGGACTCGTACGCATCACCGACCTGACCGGCGGCGCGGAACCGGAGCCGGAAAAGCCCACGGCGACCGAGGACGCCGGAACCGATGAGGCCAAGACCACCAGCAAGCGGAGGAAATAACCATGCCGACCTATCTATCCCCCGGGATTTACACCCGGGAAACGGACTTCAGTTTCTATGTGAAGCAGATCTCGACCTCGTCGGCCGCCATGGTCGGGGTGGCCGAGAAAGGTCCGATCAACAAGCCCGTACTGGTGACGAGTTGGGAGCAGTTCATCAACCGTTTCGGCTCCTATATCAACGAGAGCTATCTGGCCTACGCCGCCCGGGCGTTTTTCGACAACGGCGGCTCGGTCCTCTACGTCACCCGCATCGCCCATCTGACCGATCCCACCGACCGGGACACTCTGACGGCGTTCAAGGCATCAGTCGTCCTGCAGAACCGCGAGGCGACGCCCGCCGACGCCCTGCGGATCGAGGCCGTGAACGAAGGCGTCTGGGGCGACCGGCTCTCCATCTCCATCGAGGACGGCTCGCTCGACCCGGCCAACCATTTCAACCTGGTGGTCCGTCATAAAGGCGATGTGGTCGAGGTGTTCAAGGATCTGAGCATGGACGAGACGCTGCCGAACCATGTGGAGCTGGCGATCAACGACCGCTCGGATTTCATCCTGGTCCAGGATCTGGCCGCAGCAACGGGAACGCCCGGCGACCGTCCAGGATTGGGCGTGTTCACGCTCAGCGGCGGCGACAACGGGCTGACCGATCTGGCCGATGCGGATTTCATCGGCGATCCCTCGCAGCATACCGGCCTCTATGGCTTTGACGAGATCGACGCCCTGAACCTGCTGATGGTCCCCGGCGTCACCACGGTGCCGGTGATCAACGCCGGAATCGCCTATGCCGAGGGGCGCAAGGATCTGCTGTTCATCGCCGACACGCCAATGCACCTGGAGCCGCTCGAAGCGGTCGACTTCCGCAAGGGACAAGGGATGTACAGCCACGCGGCCTTCAACTCCTCCTACGCGGCGCTCTACTACCCCTGGCTGGAGATCAGCGATCCGGTCAACTCGCGCAAGAAGCTGGTGCCGCCCTGCGGCGCGGTGGCGGGCTGCATCGCCCGCAGCGACCAGAAGACCAACGTCTGGAACGCGCCCGCCGGTATCGACCGTGGCCGCATCTTCAACACGCTCTCCCTGGCCTACAAGACCAGCCGTGGCGAGCGCGATGTGCTCTATCCGGAGGGGATCAACGTCATCGCCGTGTTCCCCGACACCGGCATCAACATCTGGGGCCAGAAGACACTGCAGAGCCAGCCCTCGGCCGTGGACCGCATCAACGTCCGCCGCCTGATGATGTACATGGAGGAAGCCATCTCGGAATCCTCCCGCTTCGTGGTGTTCGAGCCGAACCATCCCCAGACCTGGCGTGCCCTCGGCCGCCTGATCAATCCCTTCTTGCAGGACATCAAGGACAAGGGTGGCCTCTACGACTTCGCCTTCCAGTGCGACGAGGAGACCAATACCCCGGCGGTCATCGACCGCAACGAAATGGTGGCCCGCGTGTTCGTCAAGCCGACCAAGACGGCGGAGTTCATCGAGCTGAACTTCATCCTGACCAGCACCGGCGCGGACTTCAAAGAAATCATCTAACGGGAGAACACGGCTATGAGAAGCGGAAACATGCCCAAGAGCCTTTACCAGAACTGGCAGTTCGCCATCGAGGTAAACGGCTTCGACGTGGCTCTGTTCCACAAGGGACAGGAGCCCAAAACAGAATTCGAGGAAGTGGCCTTTGCCCCGGCCGGTTCGATGTTCGACCAGAAGGTGGCGGGGCGGGTCAAGTTCGAGGACATCACCCTCGAGAAAGGCAACCTGCAGGACGGCTCCGACGAGGCGGCCCGCGAATGGATCAAGAAACAGGTGGATGTGAACGCCGTCACCGGCGGCCTTCCGGCCGACTACATGCGCGACATCGACGTTGTCCGCTACGACCGCACCGGCAACGAGACCCGCCGCTGGACCCTGCACGGGGCCTGGGTGAAGGCGCTCGAATATGACGAGCTCGAGGGCGGCAACACCGAGAACACCATCGAGAAGCTCACCATCTGCTTCCAATACTGGACCTAAACCGGAGGATCGACCATGTACAGCTTTGAACTGCCAAGCGGCACTGAACTCGAGCTCCGGGAAATGACCGGGACCGAGGAAGAACTGCTCACCAACCAGCGCCTGATCCGCTCCGGAGAGGCGATCAACCAGGTGCTCCGCAACTGTTTCGTCCGGCTGGGCGAGAAGACCGATCCCGATCTCGCCGAGGTGATGAACCTGCTCTCGGGTGACCGGCTGTTCGCCCTGGTCCGCCTGCGCCAGATTTCCCTCGGTGACGAGGTGGAACTGGAGCTGAGCTGCCCGAACAGCGCCTGCCGCATGACTAACTTCGTGACCGTCAATCTCGAGGATCTCAAGGTCACCCCCTACGGCGAGGAGCGCGAGTTCGTCTTCAAGCTGCCCGGCTCGAAGAAAGCCGTCCGCTTCGGATATCTCGACGGCCACAAGGAAAAGCGCCTGGCCAGCCTGCGCGAGCCCAACATCAGTTCGGCCATGCTCATCCGCATCCTCGACATCGACGGCAAGGCTCCCTCCAAGAAGAGCCTGGCGGAAATGTCGATGCGCGACCGCAACGCGCTGCGGCAGGAGATGTCGCGGGTCGACGCGGGAATCGACACCTCGGTCGAAACCGAATGCGATGGCTGCGGCACCAAGATCCGCACCCGCCTGGAGGCCGAACCGGCTTTTTTGTTCCCCGGAGTTCGCTTGTAAGCGACGCATTCTTTCTCGCTTACGGCGGACTGCACTGGGGCTGGTCGGAAACCCGCTCGCTGCCGCTCAGGGTCCGGCGTCAGTTCGTCGAGGCCCTCGAGCGGCAGCTTGATTTTGAACGTGAGCAAACGGAACGGCGATAGATGAACGGCGATCTCGGACTGGGCATAGTGGTATCGATGAAGGATGCGTTCTCGCAGAACGCGCAGCGCATCCGTGGCTCCATGATGGACCTCGATTCCACCGTGGCGGATGCCAGTGAGCGGATGACCCGCAACCTGGACCGCATCCAGCAAGGGACCATGATGCTGGGGGCGGGACTGGCCCTGATGGCGGTGCCCGCCGCCCTGGTCGCTTCCACCGCCGCGACCCAGAAGGCCCTGGGAGAGCTGGCGTCCCTCGGCGTGCAGGACCTCCGGGCCATCGAGGACGCCGCAGAATCCTTCACCAACCAGTGGTCCGGTGCCGACAAGGCGGCGTTCATCACCGCCACCTACGACGTGAAATCGGCCCTGTCCAACCTCAGCGACGAGGCGGTGGGCGTCTTCACCTCCATGGCCGCCATGACGGCCAAGGCCACCAAGGCCACGACCCAGGAGATGGTCGGCACCTTCACCACGGCCTACGGGATCTTCAAGCCCATCATGGCCGACATGAACGACATGGAATGGGCGACCGCCTTTTCCGGAGCCATGGCGCAGACCGTGGCCTCGTTCAAGACCAACGGCACCCAGATGGCCGACGCCATCAAGAACATCGGCGCGGTGGCGGCCGCGAGCAACATTCCCCTGAACGAGCAGCTCGCCGTGCTCGGCCAGCTCCAGACCACCATGCCCGGCTCCGAGGCGGGCACGCTGTACAAGGCGTTCATCATGAAGGCGGCCGAGGCCGGTGACGAGCTGGGCCTGTCCTTCACCGACACCAGCGGCCGCCTCAAGGGCGTGGTTCCCATCCTGCAGGAGATCAAGCGCCAGTTCCCCGATCTCTCCAACGCCGCCGCCCAGGTGAAGCTGAAGAAGGCCTTCGGCTCCGACGAGGCGGTCAAGTTCCTGCTGCAGATGTCGGCGGGCATGGAGAGCCTCGAAGGCAATATCCAGTCGGTGGGCCGGGCCATGAAGACCGGCACGGCGGTCACCGAACAGATGGCCGACGCCATGAACCAGGACATCGGAGCCCGGTTCCTGCTCCTGCGCCAGCAGGTGGCTAACCTCAGCGAAATCCTGGGACGCACTCTGCTACCGGCGGTGACGCCGGTGATCAACGGCGTCTCCCGCTTCATTCTGTTTCTGCAACGCATGGCTAAATCAATGCCGGGCGTGACCCGGGTGGTCCTGGGGCTGTCTATGGCCCTCGGCACCATTCTGGTTGTGGCCGGAGCCGTCACCGCCGCCGTGGGTATGGTGGGACTCATGCTGCCCGCCATCAAGGCCGGGTTCGTGGCCATCAGCGCCGCGCTCGCCGGAGTGGGTTCGGCGGTCGCGACCTATTTTCTGCCCGTAACCGCGATTATCGCTGGCGTGATCCTCTCGGTGTATTTGCTAAAACGCGCCTGGGAAACCAATTTCGGCGGCATCCAGGATGTCATCACCGGGGTCTGGAACAAGGTCTCGCTGGTCTTCCGGGGGATCAGGGAGCTGGTGGGCTCGCTCAGCGGCGGCGTCGGGCAGATGTCGGCCGAACTGGCCCATAAGCTCGAATCCGCCGGACTGCTGGGCTTCGTGGTCACCGTCTTCAAAGCCTATTATCGCGTTCGCGAAGCCTTGGCCGGATTGTGGGGCGCGTTTTCCCATGCCTTTGGCCGCATCCGCGCCATCCTCGAACCGACCGTCCGCACCCTGATGAGCGCCTATGCGGCGCTGGCCAGCGCGATCTTTTCGGTGGTGGAGATCTTCGGCGTGGCCGCCAGCGCCACCGACGGGTCGTCCTGGCGCACCTTCGGCACGGTTATCGGCACCGTCGCCGGTGTGCTTCTGCAGGGGCTGGCATTCGCGCTGAAGATCGTGGCCTGGAACCTGTCGCTCATCGTCCGAGCCCTGGCGGTGGTGGTGCGCAGCGTGGTCTGGGTCGGCAAGATCATCGTCGGGTCCCTGGTCGGAGCGGCCAAGTTCATCTACAAGTTACTGCTACCCGTGCGCATGATCGGCGAGGCCTTCATGGCCGCCGGGAAGATCGTCTATTCCGTCTGGCAGGTGCTGACCGGCGACATCTCCCTGCTGGACGGTCTCAAGGCCATCGGCGGCGCTGTCTACGATTTTCTTGCCACCCCGTTCCGATGGGCGCGGGATGTGGTGGTCGGTGTCTGGAATTTCATTTCCGGCATCTTCACCTCCATCGGACGCCTGGTGGCCGACGCCGCCGGGCAGATCGGCCAGGCGATTTTGAATCTGCCGATCATCAGCACCCTGCGGGATCTGTTTGCCACCGTGCGCTCCTTCTTCGCCGGGGACACCACCTTTTTCGAGGCGGGCAAGAAGCTACTGATCACCCTGGGTGAAGGGATCTGGTCGGCGGTGACCTATCCCTTCACCATGCTCAAGAACGCCTTGGGCAAGCTGCGCAATCTGCTGCCGTTTTCCGACGCCCGCGAGGGACCGCTCGCCAGCCTGACCGCCTCCGGCTCCGCGCTGCTCAAAACCCTCGCCGACGGCATGAGCCTTACCCAGACGCTGCCCGCGAAAGTGTTCGGCTTCGCCGCTCGCGGGATTCTCTCGGCCGCTGCGGGAGCCTGGCAGCAGATCAAAACGGCAGGCGGAAACCTCATGGACGCCGCCTCGGCTCCTTTCCGGATGGCCGGAAAACTCTGGGACGGTCTGACCTCCGGGGCTCAATCCGTCGCGGCCAAGGCCGGTGCCATCTTCGGCGGTCTCAAACAATCCCTGTTTGGCGACACACCTGAGCTGGCGATCAAGCCGCCCCAGGTCAATACCTGGGACGCGCTGGCCACGGGAGCCGTCACTGTCCGTGACCGGATCGTTGCCACGCTGTCTGCCGTCCCCGGGGCTGTGGGCCGAATCTTTGCCAGTACCGGTACCGAAGGGCAATCCCTCTGGCAAAGGCTTTCCAGCGGCGCGAGCGCGGGCATTCAGGCGATCAAGGATCGCAGCGCCGGGATTGCCAACGGTTTACTGTCCTCCGCTCGCGCCATGCTGGGAGTCCAAGGACCGGTCCCGCAGGTGGCCGAGCAGAAGCAACCGCTCGGAGCTGCGCCGCCCGCCGAATCGATTGGCCAACGCATCATCGAAAGCGTGCTCAGTCTCGTGCCGCGTCTGGACGAGCGCCTGGTGCCCAAGGCCCTCAGCGCCATGCTGATGCTCCAGCCGGTCATGGCCACGGCCGCGCCGCCTCCGCAACCGATGAACGGTACCGTGCAGACCGTCGCGGCGGCCGTCGAGCCGGTAAGTAAGAGCTATATCCAGCCGTTCGCGGTGGAACCGGCACTGGAAAAGGGAGACGCCTCTCTGGCTCCGGCCGGGATCGAGCGGCCCATAACGGCCGCTCCGACTCCGATAGCGAAGCCCCTGCAATCCGGACTCGCCGAGACGGTGCCTTCCGAACGGTTGATTACTCCGGCCCGCACCGCTCCCGCGACACCCCTGTGGGGAGAGGACGCCGGTCCGGGTCTGCGCGAGCTTCTGGAATCGCTGCTCTCGCGCCTCGATGGTCTGGCCGACCGCCCGGTGGAACTGAGCGTGACCACCAACATCGATGGCCGGAAGGTGGCCGAGGCCGTCTACAAGGATCTTCGGGAGCGGAAGATCAGAAACTACGAAACACTTTGAGAGGACCGATGAAACGCATCTTTGTCTGCAGCCCGTTCGCGGGTGACATAGCCCGAAACGTGAAGGTCGCAGAGGCGCTTTGCCGACGGGTCATGAGAAACGGTCACGCGCCGTTCGCGCCGCACCTGTTGTATCCAACATTCACCGATGACAGCGTCCCCGAGCAGCGGGAGACTGGCATCGCCTGCGGTCTGGCCTACATGGAATGTTGCGACGAGGTGTGGGCGTTCACCGGCAACGGCATTTCCAGCGGCATGCGGCAGGAACTCGACCGGGCCGGACAACTGGGCAAGCCGATCCTCGAGATCGCCGAGGAGTAAGCAATGGCCTGGGATCAACAGCCCATCAAGGGATATCTGGTGGACGCCGACACGGGGGAGCGGCTCGAATTCCAGTACAACCCCAACTCCATCAGCGACGAGAAGTCGACCGACTACGCGACGATCAAGATCCCCGGCATGAGCCACCCGCGCTACCAGTACGTCGCCGGGGAACCGCGCCGGATTGCCTTCAAGGTCGAGCTGTTCAAGGGGCCGGTCAAACAGAAGGTCGACTGGCTCCGCTCGCTGCAATATCCGGAACACGCCGGAACCATGCTCAAGAACGCGCCGCACCGTGTGCTGCTGATTTTCGGCGATCTCTACCCGGGCGTGACCTGCATCGTCCGGCAGGTGAAGGCGCGTTTCTTCGGCCTGTTCGACCGGGACAACCTGCTGCCGCAACGCGCCGAGGTGGACATCGTCCTCGAGGAATATGTGGACCGTTCCATCAACTGGTCGGAGGTGCGCTCATGATCGGCCGCGATTCCCGATACGCCCGTTGCGTTCTCTACCGGGACAGCGACGGCACCTCCCTCGGAATGCGCCAGCGCATCGACACCACCCCCAGACACGACGACCGCCTGCACACCGTGGTCGAGGGCGACCGTCTGGATCTGCTCGCGCACCGCTATCTGGGTGACGCCAGGCTCTGGTGGATCATCTGCGACTACAACGACCTCTTTTTTCCGTTGGCGCTCGAGCCGGGCCTGGCGCTGCGCATTCCCTCCCGCGAACACGTCCAGATGCGCCTGCTCGACTGAAGCGTCCGACACCTCGCCATGCCTTCCGGTAAGTAAGCAGGGAACTGCGAACCGCCGGAGAGACGCATGGATCTGGATACCTTCAAACCGACATTTCTGATTCAGATCGAGGGGCACGACCTCTCGAAGGACATCACCCAGGAGATCACCTCGTTCGTTTTCACCGACAACGAGGAGGAGCTGGATGTTCTCGAGCTGTCGGTGACCGACCGTAACCTGCAGTTCGTCGACGATCCGCTGTTCCAGGAAGGCAACGAGATCGTGGCCCGCTTCGGCTACGTGGGGAACCTCTCTCCGCGCAAGAAGGCGGTCATCAAGGACATCGATTACGACTTCCCGGAAAACGGCGATCCGACCATCCGCATCAAGGCCTACGACAAGGGCTTCAAACTCGCGGGCAAGGAAAACCAGAAGGTCTGGCAGAAACCCGCTCCCGGCATCCTCTATTCGGAAATCGCCGAACAAGTCGCTGCCGCCAACGGCCTCACCCCGGTGGTCACGGCCACCAAGGGAACCCATCTCCGCGTCACCCAGAGCAACATTTCGGATGCCCAGTTCCTCAAGGAGCTAGCGGAAAAGGCCCGCGACCGCGATGGCGACGGCGTGAGCGGCTATGTCTTCTACATCCAGGACGACGAACTCCATTTCCATCCCCGCGAGCTCGACCAGACGCCGCTTCTGACCCTCGAATATTTCACCGACACCAAGGGCCTGCTGCGCTCGTTCCGCCCCAGCACCCAATCCCAGGGAGCCAAGGGCGCGGGTGTCGAGACCAAGACGGTCGGCGTCGACCCGCGCAAGAAGGACGTGGTCGAGCACAAGGCCAACAACGCCAGTACGCCCGAGCGGACGGCCCTGGGCAAGCAGACCTATCTGGTCGACGGCAACACCGGCGAAGGCAGCTTCAAGGAACAGGAGACGGGGCAGATCGTGCCCAGCTTCGACCGCTCCGAAGGCTTTCACGAAGAGCCGCGCCAGGAGCCCGCCCAGGACAGCGCCGAAGGCAAGTTCCGCGAGGCCGAGCTGCGCCAGGTCGAGGCGGATGCGGCAACCATCGGCATTCCCCAGCTACGCGCCAAGAAGAACGTCGAGATCAAGGGCGTGGGCCGGAAGTTTTCCGGCATCTACTACTGCCACTCGGTGCGCCACAGCATCAGCGGCGCTGGCTATCTCTGCGAACTCAAACTCAAGAAGAACGCCCTCGGCAAGGGCGCGGGCGACAAGTCCGCCGAGTCCCAGGGCAAACCCAACGACAGGGAGGCCCCGCCCACGCCGCAAAACGAGCCGCCAGCCATGGTGACCATCGACGCGGATTCCGGCGCGGTCACACAAGGAGGCGGCAATGGGTGATCTCAGCAAGAATTTCAACCGTTCGGAATTCGTCTGCAAGGGCAAGAACTGCTGCGGCCATTCGGCTGCGGTCCATCCCGACCTGGTCGACGCCCTGCAGGCCTTGCGCGACCGCATCGGCAAACCGCTGTCCATCACCAGCGGCTTCCGCTGCAACCGGCACAACCAGGCGGTGGGCGGCGCGGAGCAGAGTTTCCACACGCTGGGCATGGCGGCCGACGTGAGCTGTCCCGCTGGCGTTTCGCCTGACGCACTGGCGGTCATCGCCGAGGAGATCCCTCTCTTCCGCGAGGGCGGCATCGGGGTCTACGCCTCCTGGGTCCATCTCGACGTGCGCCAGTCGGGCAAGGCGAGGTGGCGGTCATGAGCGCCCAAACCAAGACCCTGTTTTCCGGCACCGCGCTGGGTCTCTCCGGACCGCTTCGGGTGGAGATCCTGCCCAATGGAATGACCGCGAGGCTGACCCAGCCGTTCCGTGTCCGCACCGGCGCTGGCCGCATCATCGAAGTGCCCGCCGGGTTCGAGACCGACTTCGCCTCGGTGCCGCGCCTGTTCTGGCGCGTGGTGCCGCCCTGGGGACGATATTCCCCGGCGGCCGTCGTTCACGACTATCTCTACCACACCGGCAAGGTTTCGCGGCTTGCGGCCGACCGCGTCTTTCTCGAACTGATGGCGGCCCTGGGCGTGCCTCTGTGGAAACGCCAGGTCATGTATTGGGCGGTTCGCCTCGGCGGATGGCTGGCCTGGGACGCCAGTCGAAAACGGGAGGCGGAGCATGCTTGAAACCCGCGACCGTCAATCCGAGGAGCGCTACCGCAACCGCTGGTACGGCAAGTACCGGGCCTTCGTGCGCGACAACAACGACCCCGAACGCCTCGGCCGGGTCCGCCTGGAAATCCCCGCCGTGCTCGGCAGCGGGCGGGAGAACTGGTCCGAATGGGCCGCGCCCTGTTTCCCCTACGGCGGCAACGACGACACCGGCATGTTCCTGGTCCCCGAGGAAGGGGCCTCGGTCTGGGCCGAGTTCGAGGGCGGCGTCGTCCAGTATCCGATCTGGACCGGGGTCTGGCTGGCCAGGAGCAATCCCGGCGAACAGCCCGAGGAATCCAAGCGCACCTGCGCGAATGCCTTCTGCCATGACTGCGAGGACAAGGTCGAGCATCAGGCCAACCGGCACGACGATCTCGAACACAAGAAGTACCACGGCCATCCGCCGTATTACTGCCCGCGCCTGAAGGTCCTGCTCAAGACCGAGACCGGCCACACCATCCTGGCCGATGACCGCGACGGCGACGAGCTGCTGCGGATCATCGACCGCGCCGGACAGATCCTCACCATGGAAGGGAAGGTGAAGCCGGAAATGCAGAGCGGCAACGCCCTGCGGCGAGGCACGAAGGATGCCGAGAAAGGCGACCAGCTCGACATCGTTTCGCAGATCGTCGGCTCCCGCGCCCGCATCCAGCTTACCGACCTCTGCCGCCAGCAGGTGATCCTCGAAGCCTGGCAGGACAAGGAGAAGGTCCACATCCTCTCGTGCGACAAGGGCCGCTCCCGCTGGCAGAAGATCCTCATCGATACCACCAAGGGTCGGGAGAAGGTTCACATCTGGGGGCTCAACGGCACTCAGGAAATCCTTGTCGATTCCACCGCCGCAGCCGAACAGATCCGGCTCACCGACAAGGCAGGTCAGGTGGTGCGCATGAACGCCGCGCCCGGCCAGGAAAGCATCAGCGCCACCGACAAGTCCGGCAGCCTCGTGTTCATGGATGGGGTGGCCGGAAACATCATCATTCGCTCGACGAACACTGTCTTGATCAACACCTGAAGGAAGCATTGCATGGGAGAAAGAACAACAACGCCCTCCGGACTCTCGGCCAGCGAGGAATTGCTGGCCCGGACTTTCGATCATTGGCGGGAGGAATTCCGCAGCATCCTCGAAAACCATCGCCGGGAAATCCAGGACCGCCTCGAGAAGATCGAGCGTGAAATCGAGAAGAAATCGGACAAGGAAAACGTCGAGGTGCTGGTTCGCTCGATCTATTCCGATCTGCACCGGCACGCCGAGGAGATCGACCGGCTGCACGCCCGGGTCGGCTCCAAAATGGGGACCGAGACCATGTGGAAGATCGTCGGCCTGGTGTTGACCATCGGCAGCACCATCGGTGGACTCGTCGGCTTTCTGATCCATCTGTTGCTGAAGGTTAACCCATGAGCTCCCAGGCGCGACTCGGCGACATCAGCAGTCACGGCGGCGTCATCATCACCGGAGCAAGCCGGACGCTGGACAACGGCATGCCGGTGGCCCGCATGGGGGACCTTCACGTCTGTCCTATTCCGGGGCATGGCGTGACGCCCATCGTGACCGGCAGCTTCGACACCATCACCGAAGGATTGCCCAACGCCCGCATCGGCGACATCACCGCCTGCGGAGCCATCATCGTTACCGGCAGTCCCGACACCATCGACAACTGAGGGGAACGCCATGAACAATCTAGAACAGCCGCAGGAACCGCACTACTGGGATGTCTTCCCGAAGTTGATCCGGGTCTCGCGATCCCCATTCGTTCAGCGCATTCCGCTCTCGATCCGTGGTCTGCCCGAAGCGCCGGTGTTCGAATCGTCCAATCCCGACGTGGCCAGTGTCGATGAGGACGGCAATGTCGAATGCGGCTTCGTTCCCGGAGCGGCCATGATTCTGGTCTGGGATTCGCCCGAGCGGCTCAGCCTGCGGCACGTTCAGGTCGAGGTCTATGGCGGCGGCGTCTCCGCACCGGTGGAGGTTCCTTCATGACGGATACCCCGCCAGCCTTCAGCCACTGGGAGGTTCAACCTCGTTCCTTCCGCCTCTCCGCTGGCGAGTTCGAGCAACGGATTCCGCTCTCCCTGCGCGGCGACGTGGACGCTCCGGTCTTTGCCTCCAGCAATCCGGAGGTCGCGGAGATCGGGCCGGATGGCGTCATTCGCTGCGGCTGGACCATCGGCAACGCCGTGCTCATGGTCTGGCGATCCTCGGTCCTGGACAGCCTCCGCCATGTACTGGTGGAGGTCCGCGATCCGTCCTGGTTCGCCGACCACCCGGACTTTGCCAGCGGAGCATCGGTTTTCCTCAGTGGCACGGTGGTCAACGCCCTCAACACCAGCGGTGTCGGCAACGCGCTGATCGAATTCCGCCGCTCGGAAACCGGCCCGGCTGCGTACCAGACCTTCGCCAACGCCTATGGCGGGTTCGAGCTGTCCGTACCCGAGGGGTTCTATTACGTGGAGGTCACCGCGCCGGGATACATCGCCTGGCATGGCTGGGTGAACGCCGACCCCAACACCTCCGGCGACATCCAGATCGTTCTCTCGCCCGAGCTCGACGGCCAGGTCGCCCGTATTGTGTTGCAGTGGGGACTCAACCCCAGGGACCTCGATTCCCATCTCACCGGACCGACGCCATTCGGCGGCAGGTTCCATGTGTTCTATTCCCACACCATCGAAAACGAGGCGGCGGAATTGGACGTGGACGACACCAGTTCCTACGGGCCGGAGACCATCACCATCCATCGGCTCATCCCCGGCGTCTACCGTTACGCGGTCCACGACTACACCAACCGCAACGCCAATCCGAGCACCGGCCTGGCGCAGTCCGGAGCATCGGTGAAAGTGTTCCTGAACGATGGCCGTGAGCAGACATTCGCCGTTCCCAACGCCCCGGGCACGGTCTGGACCGTGTTCGAAATCGACGGCGCGACCGGAACAGTGACGCCGGTCAACGCCATGAGTTATCAATCCCAACCCGCCAATGTCGGCATGTAATGGGGGCTGTCCATGATTTCCGAAGAACCCTCCGACTTGCAGGCCACCATCGAGCAGACCGATTCCGGCGAGCAGCAGTATGTGCTGCGGGCGCTCTGCGATCACCTGTCTGGCATTCGTGAGGAGCTTTCCGGCATCCGCACGCTGCTGGAGGCCGGTCACGCCGCCTCGGAGGCGATGCGCGGCCAGGCCCAGGCCTATCTGGAAGCCCAGCAGGCCAGGACGCAGGAGTATCTGGATCAGGTACAGGTCGAGCCGGAGCCCGATTTCTATCCCTTCGTCGAACTGCCTGCGGGCACCGAACCTCGGGATCTGCCGGACGGCAACCGGCTCTTCACCTTGCCCGACGGCATGATCCTGCGGACCACTGACGATCAGCGAATCTGCGTCATCGACGCAGGGGAGCAGCAGGTCGTCACCCCCGGACCCGGCACGGCAATCGAGGTTGCCCCGGGACGCCTTTACACCCTGGTCGAGTCCTATCTGAGCGCGACCCGGGAGGCAGCCGGTATCAGCGGACTGCCCGCCGGGATCGATCCGACCGCCATGGGCGCGGAACGCTTCGCGGTGGATCTGCCCGAGGGCATCCGTCTCGACGTCGATCACCGGGAGCGGTTCATCACCCTGATCAACCCGGCCGGACCAATCGACATCATCGGCATCGGCCGCATCGAGGGCATCGGCGAGACCATCACCGTTCGTCTGCTTTCCGGGGGAGCCAAGGGATTCCAGTGCGGCAAGTCCGGCCACGGCGGGCTGATCGAGGCGGACGGAACCATTCACCTGGGGCTCAAGAGCGGCCTGGATCTGGTGATCCGTTTCCAGGGAGAAGCTATCGACGACGACACTTCGGAAAGCGGCTGCTCGGGACAGTGCGGCATCGACTGCGAGGAGCGTACCTGATGAGCTATGACTTTCTCGGCAAGGGATTGCGCTACCCGTTCCGGTTTCAGTCGGTATCCGGCGGCACCCAGATCTCGGCCGCCACCTCGCGGGAGCACGAACATATCCGCGAAAGCATCCTGCAGATCCTCGGCACCCGGATCGGCGAACGGTTCATGAATCCGGAGTTCGGCTCCAGGCTGAAGGATCTGGTGTTCGAACAGAACGACGAGGTGCTCAAGGGTCTGCTGCGCCATTACGTGATCGACGCCATCAAGCGCTGGGAAAAGCGGGTGATCATCACGGAGGTGCGCTTCGACGACCGGCCGCTGAACATCGACTGCAACCTGCTGCTGGTGCATATCGCCTACCGGGTGATCCAGAGCCAGGTGGACGGCAACCTGGTCTATCCCTTCTACAGAGAAGACCCGAACAATCCCGCGCCCAGCTATCCCCAGCCGGAGCCCGAGCCGGAACCGCAGCCGGTGCGCAGCGTGCGCCTGTCGCCGGACGTGCGCTCGCTGTTCAATCTGCTCTGGTTCGACGCAGCCGAGATGAGCCCCGATCCGGACGATTCCTTCATCTGGCCAGCCGGGGAATACGAAGTCGCCTACATCGAGGGAGCCTATCAGGATCGCAACGGCAAATGGATCGTTAGCGATCCGGGTGACAATCACGGCCATTACCTGGTCTTCAAGGGAGCACCTGAAACGGAAACGCCCCAGAGCGAGCATTCCCTCTATCTGGCTGCGAGCGGTCTGGGCTTCGACACCCAGAGCCAGGCGGAAGACAACGCCGCTGGCACCGTTCACCGGATCACCACGTCGGAGTCTGGTCGCATCGGCCTGTTCTATTTCGAGGGCAAGAAGGAATCCCACTACCTCAACAACACCTCCGGGCAGCCCAATCCCGTCTGGCAACTGCGCGGCCCGCTCTGAGGCATCCCGCCTCCGACACATCCAGGCCCCTTCCGGTAAGTAACCGGCGTGGCGAGAGCATCAGGCGCTCTCGCATACCCGCCGAAAACCGGAGAGACCATGGGCCGCGCAAGCATCGGATATATCAACAAGGATTACGAATCGATCCGCCAGGAGCTGTTGGCGAAGATCCCGCAGCTCACCGACCGCTGGACCGATTTCAACCACTCCGATCTCGGCGTCGTCCTGCTCGATCTGTTCTGCGGCGTGGGCGACATGCTGGCCTACTACCTGGACGCCCAGGCGGCGGAGGCCTTCCTGCCCACGGCCCGCCAGCGGCAGAACGTCATCAACCTCTGCAAGCTCATCGGCTACCGGCTGGATTCGCCGGTGGCCTCCACCACCACGCTGCGTTTTCGGCTCTCCGCTCCGCTTGGCAAGGATTTGACCATTCCGGCGGGTACGGCCTGCCGCGCCTTGCTGAATGACGGCGAGGCGGATTTCGAGACAGTCGAGGACGGCCTGATCCCGCGAGGCGTGCTCTCGGTAGACATCCCGGCCCGTCAAGGCGTGCGCCGCACCGAGACCTTCACATCGACGGGGCTGCCATTCCAGCGCATCCGCCTGACCGGCGACGCCATCGCCCAGGGCACCATCACCGTTACGGTGGGGGACGACGCCTGGAGCGAGGTCGATCATTTCCAGGACAGCCTGGCCGACAGCCGTCATTTCATGGCCGACCTGGACGCCCTCGACATCTCTACCCTGATTTTCGGCGACGGGCAAAGCGGCGCTGTACCCGCTCAGGGAAGCGCCATCACCGTCAGCTATCTGCAGACCATCGGAGACCAGGGCAATCTCGGTCCGAATCGGATCACCCAACTGCTGAGCCCGGTCTACCTCGACGGCGGCCAGGTCTCCCTGACCGTCACCAATCCTGTTCCCGCCACTGGCGGCGCTTCGCGGGAAGCCCTCGAACACGCCCGCAGACAGGCACCGGCAGAGCTGCGCAGTCTCTGGAAGGCCGTCACCCTGGAGGATTACCAGGCGCTCGCCGAAGGTTACCCCGGCGTCGCCAAGGCCAAGGTGCTCGACACCAATGCCTGCCAGAACATTCGCTATTACAACGTCCAACTGGCCATCGCCCCCAACGGCGGCGGAATGCCCTCGGCGCTGCTCAAGCGGGACCTCGCGGAGTTTCTCGAACGCCGCAAGGTCATCACGGTCGAGATCAACCTGTTCGATCCGATCTACCGCCCCGTTTCCATCGACGCCGAGGTCTACGTCTGGCCCGGTGAACCGCTGGAAAACGTGCGTAGCCGCATCGAAGCCGCGCTCTCCGATTTCTTTTCCTTCGACCAAGTCTCTTTCGGCCAGACCATTCACTTCTCCGACCTGGTGGCCCTGATCGATGGCGTGCGTGGCGTCAGCCACATGCATCTCTACGCGCCCAGGCAGGACATCCTGCTGCGCCACGGCGAAATCCCGGTTCTCGGCAGCGTCAACCTCGATCTGCGGAGGGCCGGTTGATGTCGGATTGGTTCAAGGACAATCTGCTCGGCCTGCTGCCGCCGCTTTACGAGCACAACGACGAGGCCGGTGACCTGCGCACCTTTCTGAGCCTTCCCGCCGGAACGCTCGACGAGCTCAAGCAGGCTATCGACGACTTCCCGACCATCTTCGACGTCGATCATTGCGACGAACGCTTTCTGCCGCTGCTGGCGAGACTGGTCGGCCTCGAAGTGGACGGCACCTGTTCGCCGGACTGTCAGCGCCGCCGCGTGTGGGAGGCGGTCGAAATCTATCGCCGCAAGGGCACCATCCCGGCCATCGAACGCGACTTTGACGCGCTCGGTTGGCAGGGAGAACTGCAGGAGACCTTCCGCTCGGCTCTGCGTCTCAATGCCCGTTCCCGACTCAGCAGCGCCAAGCTGCCCGGGCTGGTGTTCAGCCTCGGCGTGTTTCGTGTGCTGTGCCTCAACCAGACCGAAGGGCTGCGCGACGCCCTGGTGTTTCACCACCCGGCGGGCACGCGCTGTTTTTGGCTCCAGTTCCTCCTGGAATGGATCGAAGGCGGCGCGATGCTCGATTTCGGGCATACCAACGCCGTGCGCCGGATCGTGCTGGCGTTTCCCGACGAAACCTTCGTCCTCGGACGATCCTCGCTCGGTTCATGTCGTCACCTGACCAACAAGCAGAGGGCCTGGGAGCTGCTGCAGCTCACCAGCACCACGGAGATGATCCCGGAGATCGACCGGGCCGCCGTGAAGGTCTCCCGTTTTCACGGCCGCCAGAACCGGGTGCGTCTGAACCACAAGGCCCTCAACGACTGGCGGTTGCCGTACACCCGTATCGGGGAGGACCGGGTTTCCTTCTGCACGCCCATCTACACCGGCCGCGATTTCGAAGGCGATGTGCTGGAAAGCGGCTTCGGGCTGGGCGAGAGCCATCTCAACCGCAAATCGCTGACCCATGGCGAGACCGAGCTGCGCTACTGCTTTCGGCAGAAGGACTTCTTTTTCGACACGCAGGCGGAACCGGTCGAACGGGCGGAAGCCAAGTACGACCTGCGTCTGCCCCTGGAATCCCGGCACCGCCTCTGCTTCCAGCTTGGCCGCGCCAGGCTCAACGAAGGTCTCGACCTCACCGCCAACCAGGGCGGCATCAGCAATCTGCTGCTCGCCTCCACCGCTGGCTGCGACGCGGACGTCACTTTGGCCGTCGACCGGATCGACCGATGGCGGCGGAGAGGGCCTGTGTTCCGGCTCAACGCGAACACCCTGAACACCCGGTATCTGAGCAATGCGAATCTGACCGGCGAACGGGCCTCGCTTGAAGTCTACGTGGACACGGGCTCTCTCCAGCGCCATCGGGTCGAGACCATGAAGCTGGGCGCAAGCCCGCTCAACACCACCGGCCTGCGCCTTTCCGTGGATCGGACCCGCCCCATGCGCGTCAGCCGCATGCGCCTCAACCAGGCCGGATTCCGCTGGTCGCGGCCGTCCTACCGCTGGCTGTTCCGTCAGCAGGACCTGCACGCGCCCACGCAGGCCGGGTTCGAGGCCGCCACTAATAACTATCGCGCCACCCAGTGGCCCACCTGAAGGAGAACCCATGGCAATTCACCTCTATCTTGACGAAGCGCTGACCCAGCAGATTTCCGAGGGGGATTTCAGCCGTCCCGAGGCCGAGAGCTACAACGGCACCGACGGCGAGATCAAGGATCGGCAACTCTACGTCGCCAACGAGCAGACTGGCCTTGCCTCGGCCATCGACGCGGCGCAGACCGCCATCGCGCTGGCCGAACCGCGCTTTGCCGACGGCGAACTCATCATCATCGACGGCGAGCAGATGCTCGTCGAAAGCGGCGGCCGAACCGTCAATCTCATCGTTCAGCGGGGCGTGGCCAACACCGCTCCGACCGCGCACGACGCCGGGACGACTGTCTATTCCGGCTACGACTACACCGGGCTGGTGCTCGATCCCATCGACGAAACCGGCACCGACGAATCGGTCTGGTACCGACTATCCCTGACCCAGGCCGGACTCGACACCGCCACCCAGGGCGCACCGCTGAATCTCGGCGACAAGGCCTTCCAGCAGACGCTGTCTTTCTGGCGGCGCTGCACCGTGCTCCCGGGCACGCCGGTGCAAAACAAACTCGACATCAAGCTGCGCCTGACCGGCACGGAAAACCCAATTCTCTAAGGAGGCCGCCATGGCATACCACAGCATTCAAGGACTCGCCCACGGTCGGCTCGACCTGCTCAATCAACTGCGGACCTTTCTGGTGACCACCATCGGCTGGACACTGCATGACGACCAGTCGGCCGACCCGCAGCCGTATTTCGTTTTCAAGTCTCACGGGGAATCCGGGGCCGAGGACGTCTATCTGCAGTTCCGTATCAGCACCACCTCCGGGCGGATTCACGTCGCCGCATTCCAGTATTGGGACGCGGCCACCCACACCGGCGTCAACGAGGCTTCGCACACCAGTTACACCTACCTGCGGGTGGAGGACAGCGCCGACTTCATCTTCTGGCTGTTCGCCGACCTGGATCACGTTTTCGTGGTGACCAAGCTCGTCTCTACCTACTACGGCCATTACAGCGGCTTGCTGAAACGCTTCTGGTCCGGGGCCATCGCGCTCACGCAGGCGGCGGTCACCTCCGGAAGCGGCGTGGTGCTTCAGGTCAACGACGCCACCGTAGTCACACCCGGACAAGACTATGTGATCAAGGACGACGCGGGCATCGAACGCGTGCGGGTGAGCGCCATCGACACCGCAGCCACGCCGAACACCATTACTGTGGAGGCCCTCGTTCGGGATTACGCCTCGGGGGCAAAGATCGGCGAGGACCCGCAGCCGGTCATAAACAGTTACTACAACGCGCCGGGCACCTTCTACGCCGTGAACAAGTTCGACGGCTGGACTTCCGCCTCCGGCCAGCAGGGCCGCTGCGGCGCGGCCAACGGCGGTCTCCAGGGCGAAACCGATCCGGAGATGCGCTACGGCACCACCATCCTTTTTCCCTGGCTCGCCTCGATGTCCGGTTCCGCTGCCTACCAGGAACTGCGCGGCGAACTCATCGAGATCTTCTCCGTGGGCGGCGGCAACGTCGCCTCGGAAGACACCATTCAAATCGGAACGGACAGCTACCGCGTGTTCAACCTGACCACCGGCGGCTGGTGCGCGGTGAAGGAATAACCCCATGGCAACGCATAGCGGAAAGCTCAAACCCATCAGCACGATCACCGGCCAGCGTCGTCCGGAAACGCTTATGTCCATGAACCGGGGCCAGGCGCTCAAGCTCAGCGGGAGGATTCGCCGTGGCCGTGCATAAGGGACAACTGGCATCCATCACCACCCGCAGAGGCACACGGCGGCCGGAACTGCTCGCCATTGGAGCGGCGCAACCCGGAGCGCTTTTCGAGCTGTTTTCCGGGGCACCGGCCAGGCGCACGGTGATGGTTCGGGCCGACAGCGCAATGCGGGTCGCCCATCGGCTCGAACGTCGATCCGACCTCGCGCTTCGCGTGAACAACCGCCTGAACCGGAGCGCCGACCTGTGGCTCGTCGTCCATGGCCGTCTGGGCGTCGATGTTGACGCGGCGGTGCGGGTGACGCGCCCCTGGCTGCGGAGTATCGACACCAGCGTCCGGACATCCGGCGCACACATCAGCCGCTCCGACACCGTTCAGCGCATCGCGATCCCGGCCGGGCTGCTGGCCGACACGCGCCAGATCCTGTTCGCGGTGCTCATCGATCAAGACCACGAAATTCAGACCTAAAGGAGAACAGCAATGGCACTGGGACTCATCGTCAAAACCGGCCGGATACTGACGGCCAAACTCCTCCTCGGCCAGGCCGTGGACGGCATCACCCACTGCGCCATCGGCGACGGGGATGCCAGCTTCAGCGACCCGCAGAATCCGCCCGCGCCGGACATCGGTCAGACCGGGCTCAGAAACGAACGCGCCCGCAAGCGCTACTACAAGCGGACTTTCCTCAAGGAGGACGCCGAAGGGGCGCTGCTGGTCAACGGCGTGCGCTACCTCGAAACCGGCGAGGAGACCAACACCATCGGCATTTTCTTCCGCTTCGACGAGGCAGAGGCCAACGGCATCACCATCCGCGAATACGGCTTCTTCGGCGGCGACGTGCAGTACGTGCAAAGCGTCACCGGGGATCTCGCCATGGGAGGCGTGTTCCATCAGGACACCAACCCGACCGGCGAGTTGCTGCGTCCGGGCTACCTGTACGAGGTGAAGAACATTCCCGACTTCAACAAGATTTCCGACACCCGCGTGGAGCTGGTCGGGATCATCAAGATCTAACTGGAGGATTCAAACATGAGCATCTCACGCGAGACATTCGACCCGACCAAGAACTACAAGCGCATCCGCTACCATCAGGATCGCGACCTGCTGGATTCCGAACTCAACGAGCAGCAGGACATCATCAACCTGGAGCGGCGCAAGATCGCCGACATCCTGTTCAAGGAAGGCTCCATCATCATGGGCCTCGAGGTCAGCGCGGCCGCCAACGTCCTGACCATGGCCCCGGGCGTGGTCTACATCGACGGCCATCTGGAACAGGTGAGCGGCGCGACCCTGACCTATGATCCGGCCACCACCAGCGGGGCCGATTACGTTTACGTGGAGCTGCTGAAGTACAACTACGGCTACACCCAGGACCCGGCCCTGATCAATCCGGCCACCGGCGAGCCCACCGCAGAGCGGGAAAAATGGGTTCTCTCTCTCAAGGCGACGGATACCAGCGGCCAGACGCTGCCCAACAACGTGGCCGAGCGCCGGGTGATCCCGATCTACAAGTTCGACCGCGAGAGCGGCGACGTCACGCCCACGGTGCAGGAGAAGTCCAACCTCTACCTGCGGGATCTGCTGGGCACGCTGCCGGGCAGCCGGATCACCGTCTCCTCGATCACCGAGGATCAGCTCTCATTCGCCGCCGCAGAGGGGCTCAATTCCCTGATTCAGAATCTCGCCGAGCGCACCTTCGACCAGGCCGGAAGCTACCTGGTGCGGGGCTTCGACACCTTTATCGGCGGCGTCGACGACGACAGCGTAGAGGCGATCACCAACGCCGGACGCGCCTACATCCAGGGCTTCCGGCATCAGCGCGACCTGCCCACCTCGACCCTGGTGCCCAAATCCATCGCCACCAAGTCGGTGCGCGGCGAGCAGAAGACCTTCGACATCAACAAGCGCCGCTATCCGGTTAACTCCACGCCGCTCAAGGAGACGACCCAGGTGGAGGCCATCGTCGAGATTACCCGCAACGTCACTCGCGGCTCGGTGGGCGGCGGCGAAGACCTGCTCGATCCCAATCCCGTGGTAGACATCCTCGAGGTCAGCCAGGGAGCGACCATCTTCCAAGAGGGCGTGGACTGGCAGCAGTCGGGCAACCATGTCGACTGGCTCGGCTCCGGCAACGAACCGGCCATCGGCACCACCTACACGGTGCGCTGGACCTACACCAAGCAGATGGTCAAGGGTACCGACTATGTGGACAGCGGCTGGTTCGGCCAGGCCAACCATCCGGCGGCCGGAAACTACTTCTATCTGGTGACCGCTTACAACGCCACCGGCGAGACGGCCTTCAACGCCGCTGCGGTCATCGCCCGGGCCACCGCAGCCGGGGAGATGAACAAACTCTCCTGGCTGCCGGTCAGCGGCGCGACCGGCTATCGCGTCTACCGGGCCGCTACCAACGGCGCACGCACCGACTACAAGCGCCTGATGGAGCTGGGCAGCGAGGCGCTCTCCTACGTCGACGACGGCGTCGAGGAGATCGGCACCGCTTCGCCTCCGGCTACCAACACGGCCGGACTCACCATGTCCCCGGTCCAGCTCGAGCTGGGCAATCTCAACGTGATCAACTTCGGGCGTGGCAGCCTCGGCGACCAGCCGGTGAACGGCTCCAACTGCAGCCTGGATTATGACTATTACCTCGGCCGCCGCGACATCGTTTACGCCACCACCACCGAGATCAAGCGGCTGGAAGGGGCTCCGGCGGATTTTCCGAAGCTGCCCATCGTCCCGGAAAACGCCCTGGGGCTGTGCAGCATCGACTGCCCGCCCAACTCCACCGACATGGAGATCCGCAACTTCGGCCTGACCCGCATCACCATGGACCAGATCCACGACATCATCCAGGACGTCGAGGACCTGAAGTACAACGATGCCCAGTACCAGATAAACAATGAGCTGCAGAACCGGGACGCCCAGACCAAGAAAGGCATCTACTCGGACGACTTCTCGAACACCGCCCAGTCGGACATTTACCACGCCGAATGGGACGCCCGGGTGAACGAGATCGCCCGCTTCGTCGCGCCGGACCGCATTCCGCACTCCAACGCGCTCTCGGTCGATCAGGCGGGCAGCAACGCCAGCTTCTTCGGCAGCCTGGCGCTGCTGCCGGGCAACGAGACCGTGCTGGTAGAACAGAACGACTGGTCCGAAGAGCGCAACATCAACCCCTACGCCGTGTTCGACAAGCCTCCGGCCATGCTGCAGATCACGCCCAACCTCGGGCGGCGCGGCCAGACCGGCATCGCCGTCACCGGTATCAACTTCACCCCGAGCAAGTCCGGCATCGTGCTGCGCTGCGACGGCCAGGTGATGGCCAGCAACCTGATCAGCGACGAGGCCGGTCGGGTCAGCGCCTCCTTCACCATTCCGACCAACGCCCGCAACGGCAACCGCATCGTGGAGATGGCCGACGGCGTCTACTCGGCCCGGGCCAGCCTGCAGATCAACGATCCGCTGGTCATCACCCGCATCGAGCGCATCATCGAGAACCGCATCATCCGCGTGCCCGTGGTGCAGGTGGTCTGGCGCACCCAGACCATCTTCGTGCCCCGCGATCCGCTGGCCCAGACTTTCAGCTTCACCCAAAACCAGGTGATTTCCAGCATCGGACTGCAGTTCACCGCCAGGGACCCGAGCATTCCGGTCACGGTGCAGATTCGCGGCGTCACCACCGGTCTGCCCAACGGCGTGGTGTTCGCCGAGAAAGTGCTGGCCCCGAACGAGATCAGCCTGAGCGGCGAGACCCGCATTCGCTTCGACGACCCGTTCTACGCCGAGGCCAACACCAGCTATTCCGTGGTGCTGCTGACCAACAGCACCAATTACAAGGTGCGCACCGCCACCCTGGGCAAGATGGGCCGCTGGGGCATCATCACCCGGCAGACCTATATGGAAGGCGTGCTGCTGGAGAGCTCCAACGCCGAGACCTGGACGCCGCTCAACGGCTCCGACCTGGCGATGAAGATCTACGGCTACAACTTCCAGTCCGAGGGGATGATTCGCTTTCAGCCGATCACCGGCGTGCAGTTCTCCGACATCAACCTCGACGAATACTCGGCCATCCCCCAGGGTACCGGTCTCGACTGGGAATACTCCACCGACGGCGGCGTGACCTGGGACGCCATGGTTCCCGCCGAGGAGGAACGGCTGCCCAACCTCGCCACCCGGGTCCAGATCCGCGTGCGCCTGAGCAGCTCGCTTTCCAACGACACTCCGGCCATCAACTTTCGCGACGTCAACCTGGTGGGCTACCTCAACAAGACCACCGGGGCCTACCTGACCCGCGAGAACGAGCTGACCCAGGGTGTGGAATCGACCAAAGCCTATGTGCAGATGCAGATCCCCAGTGGCACCACCCTGCAATGGTTCGCCAGCAACGACGGCGGCCTGACCTGGGAGGCGATGACCATCCAGGACACCCGGCCCATCGACGAGAACTGGACCGAGTACACCCTGGTGCGCACCTTCACCGACAACACCGGCAACAAGGTGCGCTACAAAGCCGAGATGACCGGCACGCCGCTGATCTACCCGCGCATCCATTCGCTGGGCGCGACCCTGAGCTAAGGAGGCACGGCCATGATCGTTCGACGCAAAGGCGGCCTGACCGAGTTCATTCCCTCGCCGCAGGAGAAGCGCGACGGGCTGATCCGCGACCATGCCCTGGGCCTGCTCGAAAACCTGCACCAGCGCCTGGCGCGGCTGGAACGGGCATCAAAGCTCCCGGCCGACGAAGCGGAGGCCTTCACGGCGCTGCTGGCGCGGATGCGGGCCGACGAGTCGCGCAACCTCGAGCTGCACGCCAGCCTGATCACCGCTGATACCGCCTCCGGCTGACCGGCTCACTGCCACCGCCAACCCAGAAACCCCGGATACGGCCAGCCCGTTCCGGGGTTTCTGCCGCCTGTGCGCCGCCCAATCCGGCCTAGTTCGCAAGTCATTGAAAATAAACGTGTTAAATGTCGGCTTCGGCTGTTCTTCTACTTGATTTGTGTCCGGAAAGAAGCATTCATGGTGTAAGCGGAGGCTAAAAAGCCTTGCCTGACAACGACTTAGAAGCGCCACGAACGACGGAGGCACGCATGAACCTGAAAGAGATCCACTACGGGATCGAGATCGAGACCGTAAAACGCACCCGGGAACAGATCGCCTGGGCCATCCACTCGGTGGTGGGCGGCACGGTCCGCCATGTCGGCATCCCCAGCAGCTATGACCCCTGGGAGGTCGAGGACCTGCGCGGCCGCGTCTGGAAGGTGGTGGGGGACGCCTCCCTGACCAGCGTCCCGGCCCATCTGCGGGCCGAGGTGGTCAGCCCGGTGCTCGGCTACGACGACATCCCGCAACTGCAGGAGGCGGTCCGGGCCATCCGCCGCGCCGGAGGCAAGATCAACAGCCAGTGCGGCATCCACATCCATATCGACGCCGCGCCCTTCGACGGCAGGCACCTGGGTAACCTGGCCAAGATCATCTACAAGCAGGAGCCGCTGATCCTCCACGCCCTCGGCATCAGCCGCGACCGGCTCAACCGCTACACGCGGCCGGTGAGCGACGAGCTGATCCAGCGCATCGAACAGCATCGCCCCCGCACCAAGGACCAGCTCAACCGCATCTGGTACGGCTATCACAACCGCCAGCCCCAGCACTACGACAACAGCCGCTACCACGGGGTCAACCTGCACAACATCTGGTACCGGGGCACGGTGGAGTTCCGCTGGTTCGAGGCGACCCTCCACGCGGGACGGATCAAGGCCTACCTGCAGTTCTGCCTCGCCGTCGCCGCCAAGGCGCTCAACGGTCGGGCCGCCTCCAGCCGCAAGCGGGACTTCGATCCCCAGAGCGCCAAGTACGACTTTCGAGTCTTCCTGCTCCACCTCGGCCTGATCGGCGACGAGTTTAAGACCGCCCGCAAGCATCTGATGGCCAACATGCCCGGCGACGCCGCCTTCAAGAACGGACGGCCTAAACCGGAGGAGGTCCTTCCGGACGAAACCACCACTCACACCAACGAGGCCGGGCAAGTTCCCGGCCTCACTGTTTAAGGAGGGGCTCCATGAAAATTCTGATCCGCTCCACCCGGCTTTCCGGCGAACCGATCCCCGGCAGCGGGGAAACCCTGCAGGCCGCCGACTGCCTCGAAGTTGTCGAGTTGATGCGCGGCCAGACGCCGTTTACCGCCAGCCGAGCGCCCCGGGACTACATGACCGAGGTGCTCTCCGGCATCGAAGGCGGTCCGACCCAGCCGTTGCCGGAGGACGCCGCCGCTGCGGCCGCCGAGTTTCTCACCCGCCTGGCGCGGCACGGCCTGATCGAGTTCCTGCCCGACGACAAGGCCAGCGATCCCTGGCCGGAACGATTCCTCGAAGCCCTGGAAACGGTGCGGCTCTCCGGGCGCACCAACATGCTCGACCACCTGGAGGTGACCCGGCTGACCGCCGAGATGGGCTACCCAGAGGTGGCCGAGTGGCTGACGGGCCACCGGCGCGAGTACGCGGCCTTCGTCCTCGATGGGACAAGACCGCTCGGCAAGAACTTCGGCGGCAAGGAGGACCCGGCTCCATGTGCGGACAAGTAGGCATCATCTTCGGCCGCAAGCGCAGACGGCCGGACGAGCAGGATTACCTGCGCGAGGTCTTCATCCGCATGCTGCTGCACAGCGAGGAGCGCGGCCCGCACGCCTCCGGTCTGGCCTGGCTCAAGATCGACGGCAGCCACCGGATCTTCAAGCGGCCGATGCGGGCGCACGAACTGGTCTACGAGAAGCCGTTCCAGGAGCTGCTCGGGCAGGTCGACAACGAGACCACCATCCTCATGGGCCACACCCGCTGGCGCACCCGGGGCAACGAGTTCAACAACCGCAACAACCATCCCATCCGGGCCGGGATCGTCATCGGTACCCACAACGGCACCATCTACAACGCCGATTATCTGTTCCGCCGTCTCGGGCTGCCGCGCTTCGCCGAAGTGGACAGCGAGCTGATCTTCCGCCTGGCCGACCGCTTCGCGCCCGAAGGCCCCATCGACCAGGAGGGCCTGAAGAAGGCGCTCGCCCTCTGTCGCGGCCAGATGAGCGCCGTGCTGGCCTCGCGGCTCGACCCCGGCACCATCACCGTGCTCAAGGGCAACAAACCGCTCTGCCTGCGCATCCACCGCCAGCACCGGGTGGTGCTCTACGCCTCGGAGCCAGCCTTCATCGACTTTGCCGTGGACTTTGATCCGGGCTGGCGCGAGCTGGAGGTGCCGCCCATGACCATGCTCACCATCCGCCACAAGGATGTGCGGGCCATCGAAAACAGCGAATTCCGCTTCATACCCCAGGAGCGCAAAGGGACACTGCCCGAAGGAGTGAATGCATGAACATTGGAGAACCATCAAAGCTGAACACAAATCCGGAAGACAGTCCCGAGACCATCCTCCGGCTCTTCGTCTACGGCACCCTGAAACGGGGCTATTGGAACCATCAGCGCTTCTGCGCCCAGGCCCGCAGCATCGAACAGGCCGTGGTCTGGGGCAGGCTCTACCATCTCCACGCCGGGTTCCCGGCCATCGAGGTGCCGGAAGGCCTGATCCTGGCCCGGGGCAGTGTTGATCCATTGGCCGACGCCCGCAGACAGCAGGAGATCGGCACGCCGTGCTTCGGACGCCCGACCGGCGACTGGAATCTGATCCACGGAGAGCTGGTGACCTTCACCGACCCGCAACGCGACCTGCCGCCCATCGACCGGCTGGAAGGCTTCCGGCCCGGCGGGCACAGCATGTACCAGCGGGTGATGGTGGCGGTGCTATGCGGTCGCACCTCGATTCCAGCCTGGACCTATTGGATTCCATGCCCGCCTTACGCGGAAAGAGTCGCCAGTGGCCAGTGGTTACGCCCGTGAACCGATCTTTGCGGCCTTATCCGGATTATTGGTTTTCCGCTTGACACAAGGAGCCAACGCGCGTATTGGTTAGAATATAACGTCATAAAATGAACATGCCGTCACGTTTTTAAATGTTCTATGCTGCCAAGGAAACGGAGGTCAGGCAATGCAAGATGAGAAGCTCCCACGTCGGGAAAGAGAAAAACGCAGACATCGTCGGCAGATGCTTGCCGCTGCACTCGAGCTTTTCTCGAAGAAAGGATACCACAACGTATCCATGCACGAGATTGCAGAAAGAGCAGAGTTTGCCATCGGAACGCTTTACAAATTCTTCAAGAACAAGGAGCACCTCTACAAGGCCCTCATGATGGAAAAGGCAGCGGAATATCATCATACCCTGAGCGGAGTCCTTTCGAGGGAAGGTGACGTCCTGACTATTCTCAAAGACTACATTTCCGCTAAAGCGGGGATCTTTGCCGATGACGTTGCCACGTTGCGGCTCTATTTTGCTGAAACGCGGGGTGCGAGTTTCAACATCAAGGCCGGTCTCGATCAGGACATTCGCAAGCTTTATGACGAACTGGTAGAGCAACTGGCTTCGACACTGGAAAAAGGTATTCGCAAAAACGTGCTTCGCGATCTGAACCCCTACTATATGGCCGTGGCCCTGGAGGGAATCACCAACGCTTTTCTCTTCTGTTGGCTGGAAGATCCGGAACGGCATTCATACAAGGCGAATGCCCCGGTGATCAGTGACATGTTTCTCAAAGGGGTGATGGCCGAATGAAAAAAGCCTTAAGGATAACAGCTCGCACCATGGTTATGCTTCTGGTGGGAGGTGGATTGCTGCTGACAGCGGGTTGTATTTCTATTAGCGCTGCCGCCGAGCCGTTGCACGGCCATTCCGATGCAATCGCCGAAAAATCGCCGGAAATAGAAGGCAATCGTCCCTCTGCTCCCGTTGAGGAGCTTCGCAAGCTCGAAAAGGATGGCAATATACACCTTTCGTTAAGCGATTGCCTGAAAATAGCGTTGCAACAGAATTACGATATCCGCCTTACACGGGAAGCCCTGACTCAAGCCAATACAAAGATAACTCAGGCCAGATCGGCTATGCTCCCATTTTTGGGGGCGGAGGCTTCCTATACACGACTGGACGAGGAGTTGAGTTTTGCAATGGGACCGCAATCATTGACCTTCATGGATCGTGATCAATACAAGGCGGGGCTCGTCATCCGGCAGCCCATTTTCACGGGAGGGCGATTGAATGCGGCGCGCAAGGCATCCCAGTATTCACGAGACGCTCAAGCTCAAGAGAACAGGGCCGTTGAAGAGGAAGTCGTTTTCCAGGTTACACGCGCTTATCGGACCGCACAGTTGGCCGAAGCGTTTCAAGGTGTTGCCGTGGAGGCCGTCGATCTTCTCAATGTGCATGAACATGACGTGGCGATTCTGGTGGAGAAAGGGGCGAATCCGGAAATTGACCTGCTTCGCACCCGAACGGAACTTGCCAATGCCCGCAAAGATCTGAATGGCGCTGACAACGCCGTCGACCTGGCATATTCTGCACTTAAGAACTTGCTGAGCATGCCCCTTGAAGAATCAGTCCGTTTGACGGAAGCCTTGGTGCGGTCGCCCGGGCCGGGGGCGGATCTTTCGTCTCTCACCGAGTTGGCCCTTTCGCAACGTCCCGAACTGTCTGCAATGGATTCCAAAATGGCAGCTGCGGAGCAGGCGCTTAAAGCGGCCAGGGGAGAATACCTGCCTACCATTGCCCTGGAAGGGCGTTACGAATATATGGAAGGCGATTTTCGGGATCTGGAAGGCGGAGAGCATTGGACGGTTGGAATAGGGGCGCAGTTTCCCCTCTGGAATTGGGGGAAAACCGCTGCCAAGGTCAGAGAGGCGGGATCGCAACGGGCTCAGGTAAAAATCCAGCGAGATAAAACGACAGATCGCATTCGTCTTGAAGTGCGCCAAGCCTTCCTGGACCTCGGAAAAGCAGAAAAGAATATCGATGCGGCTGAGAGTGCACTGAAGACAGCCAGGGAGGCTTACCGCCTGGCAAGAGCCAGCTACCGGGCAGGAGAAGGCACAAATACCGACGTGCTGGACGTTCGTACGGCCTTAAGTCGAGCTGAAGCGAATCACACACAGGCTCTTTTTGATTACAACGTTGCCCTTGCCGCCCTTCATCGAGCGGTGGGCGTAATGGTGATAGAGCCGCCTGATATCAAGGAAAAGGAGTCTGCCGAATGAGACGAAGAGGAGTCTATATATCCATTGCTATTGCGGCTGCTGTTATTGCGTTCTTGGCTGTCCAAGTTTCCAGGAAGCAATGGCAAAAAGATGAAGATCCGAACGCGGCGGGCAAGGCGTTGCCTGTCACAATCGCATCTGTTGTCCCGCACGAATTCGCTGATGAAATCAGCGCCGTCGGCACCTTGAAAGCCCGAGACACGAGTCCGCTAAGCCCCAAGGTGGCAGGAACGGTGAGCCGGGTTCTGGTTGATATCGGTGAGCGCGTCAATGCCGGTGAGGTCGTTATAAAACTGGACAGAACAAACTATGATCTCGGCGTCAAGCAGGCCCGGGCGGCGCTAGCAGCTGCGGAAGCAGCAGTTCCGCAGGCTGAAGCCCATTTTGAACAGGCCGAGAAAGAATACCGACGCGCAATCGAACTGCTGAAGGAAAAAGTGATTCCGCAAAGTCGCTTTGATGCATCAGAAGCGGCCTTTAAAAGCGCCAAGGAAGCGGTGTTCTACGCCCGAGCACAGAGGGACCAGGCAAAGGCCGCCTTGGAGACAGCGCTGGAACATCTCAAGGATGCAGATATCCGATCGCCTATCGGCGGCGCTGTCGTGGAGAGAAATGTGGAAATCGGTCAGGCGGTCGCTCCCGGCGGCCGACTTCTGCTAATCGTGGACCAAACATCTCTGAACCTGGATGTCGATTTGCCGGAAGCAGACATTGGCCGGATTGTCGTTGGAACTGTTGCGCTGATCACGACAGACGCCTTCCCGGGACATGAGTATTCAGGGAAAGTAACCGTTATCAATCCATTGGTGGACCGAAAGACGCGTACTTTCCGCATGAGAATCGAGGTGCCGAATCCGTCCGGGAAGTTGGTGGACGGAATGTATGCCAGGGTGAAGCTTTCGGCAGAGAAAAGAAGGTCCCTTGCCGTTCCCCGTGAAACCTTGCAACGCCTCCCCGGCAGCGGCACCTATTACGTTTTTGTGGTGGAAGGAAATAAGGCCCATAAGCGAACGGTCGAAATTAGGGCCATGGATGACCAATTTGCCGAAGTGATGGGCGGCTTGGTTGAGAATGACAAAGTGGTCACCAGCGGAGCGGGACGTTTACAGTCAGGCATGGAGGTAAGCGTGCAAGATATTTTGAACAAGAATGGGACGGATAACTCTGGGGGACAACTTTTCAAGAAGAACGGCGGTGAACATGTCGGACGATAGCTCAGGTTTTCCGAAAAATATCGGCCTGGCTCTGGGTAGCGGCTCCGCACGGGGATGGTCTCATATCGGTGTATTGCAGGCACTAGCTGAGGCAGGAATAGAAATCAGGTACGTCGCCGGCACCAGCATTGGTTCGTTGGTAGGGGCCGCATGTGCCCTTGGCAAAATGGATGTGCTGGAAAATTTTGCCCGTCAGCTCGACTGGAAACAGATTGTTTCCTTCCTGGATGTAACTTTTCCGAGGTCGGGACTCATTGATGGAAAGAAGATCAGCGATTTCTTTCGTTCTCATGTTCGAGAAATGAACATTGAAGAATTACCTCTCCGCTATTGCGCGGTTGCCACCGACCTGGCCACGGGTCGTGAGGTCGTGTTGAACAAAGGGGACCTCATAGAGGCAATCCGCGCGAGCATCTCGGTTCCGGGCATTTTCACGCCGGTCAGGAAAAACGGCGGCTTTCTGGTGGATGGAGGGCTGGTCAACCCCGTGCCGGTGAGCGCTGTCAGGAAAATGGGAGCGGATTACGTCATCGCTGTTGATTTGAACCATGACATTATCGACAAAAGGAGTACCGCCGGCATCGCTCCGGTTGATTCATCGGTGGCAGGTATGGTTGTTCAGCCCCAGCCCGCAGAATGGAGAATCGCGCAGGATCTGACCAACAGGCTCAGCGAATTCGGTTCGCCCGCGTTATCGCAAGTGCGCCAGTGGCTGCAAAGGGACCCCGTGCCAAATATCTTTGATGTGTTGACGACTGCAATCAATATTATGGAAGTGCAGATCACCGCAACAAGATTGGCAACCGATCCGCCCGATCTGCTGATTCGGCCGAAGCTGGGGGATGTTCGTTTTCTCGAATTCCATCGGGCCGAGGAGGCCATTGCCGAGGGGTACCGAGAAGCCATGGTGCAGCTCAAAGAAAGATGGAAGTGTGCCGCCAAAAGAGATTTGCCAGGAGGTTTTTTACCGGGGAGGACGGAAGATGGGAATTAATATTTGTCAGTTACAAGAAAAACGCCTCGTTGATCGTCTGCGTTCTCTGAGGGTCAAAGGAGAAGTGATCGAGAAAAAAAGAATGGAATCATTCAGTGGACGGCCCGAAAGGAAGATTGTCGTTGTCAAGTTCAAGAACAGGATAATTGAAACAAACCTTGATGACGCAGAATTCGAACGGACTGAGATCGGGGAACGGATTTGGTTCTCTCCTCCGGTCCCTGATCGTGATCCGTGCACTTGCCATCTATTCGTCTGGCTGATTGTTGGAATCACATCTGGGGCACTGGCAATCTGGGCCATCACAACCCATTTTCCTGGAAAAACCGCCGCTATCCTTTCTCTTGTCGCAGCAGGTTGGATCAGCGTTATTGCCTGGGCCAGGATATGTTCGCACGAGCAAAGCAAATGCCTTCGGGACCTTAAGACGGAAGTCGACTTTTTTGAAGCTGACGGTGACGACAAGCAAGGGGAACAGAAATGAAATTACCGGAGATATCCGTCCGCAGGCCGGTCACGACCGTTATGGTTTTCGCTGCCATTACATTGCTGGGTTGCGTGGCTTTTTTCAGGCTCAACCTCGACTTGTTGCCGGATATTGAACCTCCGGCCGTGAGTGTCATCACACCCTATCCGGGGGCTTCCGCCACGGATGTTGAGTCGGAGGTGACCAAGTACCTGGAAGACCAGCTTTCCACCACACCGAATCTCGACCGGCTGGAGTCAAAGTCCAAAGACAACATCGCCATCGTCAATTGCATATTCAACTGGGGCACCGACCTGGATGTTGCGGTCAACGATATCCGGGAGAAGATCGATCTTGCCAAGCCGGACCTTGCCGATGGAGCGGAAGACCCCTTTATCTTCAAGTTCAGCAGTTCCATGGTGCCGGTGCTCATCATGACGGTGACGGCGGAAGAAAGCAGTCCCGATCTTTACAGAATTGTGGACAAGCAGATCGCCGATCCGTTGAAGCGTGTGCCCGGCGTGGGCGCTGTCGTCTATATCGGCGGTCAGGAAAGACAGATCAATGTGCATTTCGACCGCGAAGCAATAGATGCTTATCACATTTCCGTCCAGCAGATCAGAAATGTTCTCGCCGCTGAAAACCTGAACCTTCCGGTGGGCACCGTCAAGATCGGGAGGAATGAACTCCAGATCAGAGTGGCGGGGCGCTATCGGGATGCAGCGGAAATCGCAAATACGGTGATCGGAAGCAACGGCGACGCGCTTGTGCGGCTCAGAGACGTGGCCACGGTCACCGATGCCTTTGAGGAGCCGCAGGAGTGGGCGCGTTCCGGCAAGCTTCCTGCGATTGCCTTGATTATTCAGAAGCAGTCCGGGACCAACACCGTCAACGTGATCGAAGCCATAAAAGATCGCCTCAAGACACTGAAGACCGAAGTGCCGGCGGATATCGAAATCCACGGGATTCTGGATAACTCAGATCACATTTATGCGATGATCAATAGTTTGACCGAAGCCGCCGTCGTCGGAGGCCTTTTGGTCATTGTCGTCTGTTTCCTGTTTCTCCGGCGGTTTCGCACCAGCCTGGTCGTCTCAATGGCAATTCCTTTTTCGATTATCGTCGCCTTTATCGGCCTCTTCGTCATGGATTATACCATCAACGTCATTTCCATGATGAGTCTTGCCATTGCTGTGGGAATGGTGGTGGACGATGCCATCGTCGTACTTGAAAACATCGTGCGGCATGTGGACGATGGCAAGCCTCCGCAGTTGGCCGCCGTGGAGGGAACATCCGAAGTGGGTATGGCGGTAGCCGCGTCAACATTGACCATTGTAGCTGTCTTCGCCCCTCTTCTCTTAGTGAAAGGGATCGCCGGCATCATCTTTGGTCAGTTGGCGTTCATGATCTTGATTACGATTCTGGCCTCGCTTTTCATTTCATTGACGTTGACCCCCATGGCTGCTTCCCGTTTGCTCCGTTCACGGGATCAAAGAAAGCTCAATCCGGTATTTGTATGGAGCGAGCGTTTGCTGAATGGAATCGAAGCCGGTTATTCTCACGTCCTGGGATGGGGACTAAGGCACCGTAACATTTTGCTTTCACTTATAGTTATTGTATTTATCGGCAGTCTGGCACTGATTCCTTTGGTCGGTACGGAATTTTTCCCCGAAGTGGATTCGGGGGAAGTGGAGGTGGTCCTGGAGATGGCGCAGGGCACCCGAGTGGAGGTCACGGCCGGAACCACGGAAGAAATGCTCAACGCGGTGAACGCCATTCCGGAAATGGAAGCCTCCTATGCCCTGGCAGGTCAGACCAAGAAAGGATTTTTAACAGCCCTCGGTTTTGAAGAGGGAACCGGCATCGGTCGCATCGGAGGGCGTCTCATTGATAAAAAAGAACGGAGTCGCCATGCCAAGGAGGTCGCTTCGGAGCTTCGTGAGCAGGTCATAAAACTGCCGGGCGTTGAGAATTTTTCCGCCAGCGCCGTAAGCGTCATCCAAAAGGCGTTCCTGGGAGGCGGCCGGCCTATCAGCATCGATATTCTGGGCCATGATATCGAGACGACCGACAAAGCCGCCGCAAAGATCCAGCGCATCGTGGAAACCACACCCGGCGCAGTGGATGTCTCTGTCAGCAGAAAGAGACCACGGCCGGAAGTGCGGATTTGTCTTGACCGGGATAAGGCGGCATCCCTGGGATTGAATGTGGCGCTTGTCGCCGACGCATTGAGGACCAACTACTATGGATTCGATGATACGAAGTTCCGGGAGGCGGGTGACGACTTCGACATCGAGTTGCGACTGAAAAAAGACCAGCGGGAAACGATTCGTGAAATCGGGGAAACCCCCATCACCACCCTGACCGGTCAGACCATTAAGCTCCGGAACGTCGCGTCTGTTCGGGAAACCTTTGGGCCCGTGGAGATCGACCGGAAAAACAGGACCCGCGTCACAAAGGTTCAGGCGGGCGTCCAGGGCAGGGTTCTGGGGGATGTGGTACGGGATGTTCGAGAAAAGATGGCCTCTCTTGACCTGCCTCCCGGCGTTTCCATCGAATGGGGCGGGGAGGTGGAGGAACAGCGAAAAGCGTTCCGCGACCTGACCCTCCTTTTGATTCTGGGAATAGTCCTTGTCTACATGGTCATGGCAGGGGAGTTCGAGGATTTCGTTGATCCATTCATCATCATGTTTTCGGTTCCTTTCGCCTTCGCCGGAGTGATATGGGCCTTCGTTGCCACGGCCACTCCGCTCAACCTGATGAGCTTCATCGGGGTAATCATGCTCATGGGCATTGTTGTAAAGAACGCCATTGTGCTCGTGGATTATACCAAGCAACTGAGAGCAGGTGGGATGACGCTAAACGAAGCGGTGGTCACGGGCGGAAAAACACGCCTGAGGCCGGTGCTCATGACGAGTTTGACCACCATATTCGGCATGGTCCCATTAGCCCTTTCCAGAGGGGAAGGCTCTGAAATATGGAATGCACTGGGCATCACGGTCATTGGGGGACTGTCGGTCAGCGGCCTTGTGACATTGATTCTGGTGCCGCTAATGTATTCGCTGGTTCACCGGGGTAAAGCAAAATGACGGCCGATGTTGTAAACTTCTTCTTTTCTTTCTCCTTTTTTTCCATTCTTGGATGGATGCTGGAGGTCTCCTATCGTTCCGTGCGTGACAAGCGGTTCGTCAATCCCGGCCTCCTGAAGGGGCCGTATCTCATCCTTTACGGTGCCGGCGCAGTGATGCTTATGGCAGCGGTTTCATTGCTGCAGGAATCCAATTGGGGAACCAAGGCCTTCGCTTATTTCATAATCACAACCGGACTCGAATTCGGCTCCGGATTGGTTGCTCAATACTTTTTCCAGATCCGTCTGTGGGACTATTCGGACCAAAGATTTAATTACAGGGGGCACATCTGTCTAAAATTCTCCCTGTACTGGATACTGCTGGCCTTCGCTTTTGAATATGCCGTTTTGCCCCCCTATCAAAGCATGCTCGTCCTGCTTTCACCGGTCTTCAAGTGGATAGTGGCCGGAGCAACGATCTCAATCATGTCGATGGATTTCCTGGCGGTTGCAGCCGGGCGTTTCCTCCGCCTGACGCCGGAAGAGAAAACTCTGATGGAGGCGGAATTCGTCAACACGGCAAGGCCGCTTCTCGATCTGCCGGAGGTTGCAAAACTGGCGCAGTATAACCATCACAGGGGGAAAACCCGATTGGATCATGTGGAGGAGGTGGCCTGCCTGAGCTTTCGCTGGGGAAAAAGACTTTCCCTTGACACCCGGGCGATTATCCGGGGTGCGTTGCTGCACGATCTTTTCTACTATGACTGGCTGCATGACGGACCCAGGCTGCACGGTTTCCGGCACCATACTATCGCTCTTGAGAACGCCCGCAGCATCACCGGTCTTACCGAAAAAGAAGCGGATATTATTAAAAAACACATGTGGCCGCTTACTGTTATACCGCCGCGCCATATGGAATCGCTGGTGGTTTCTCTGGTGGATACCTTTTGCTCTGCAAGGGACTATCTGAGCATGAAGAAACAAGACAAACCCACAGAGGCGGCCTCCCGTTGCGTTCATCCGGAACCGGGAGATGAAAAAAGATGAAGAACCATGCAGAAAGTCTCTATTTTGCCGGGATCGATATCGGTTCAACTACAGCCAAGGCGGTTATCCTGGATAAAGAGGGTGGCATGGTATTTTTCCGCTACTGTCGTCATCAGGGCAAAACAGTGGAAACAACACGGCGTATTTTCAATGACGCCCTTGAGAAACTTGGCGACGTGGAGCTTGATTTGGCGGTTACCGGATCGGCGGGGATGGGTGCGGCCGAATTCTTCGGCCTGCCGTTCGTGCAGGAAGTGGTGGCCTCCGCGCACGTCATCGAAAAGTTTTTCCCCGAAGCCAGGACATTTATCGAAATCGGCGGAGAAGACTCCAAAATAATATTCTTTGACGGCAGTGGCCGCCCCGATATCCGGATGAACGGAAGTTGCGCCGGCGGGACCGGTGCTTTTATCGATCAAATGGCGGTTCTCCTGGGTGTTGATGTAGCGGAACTGAACGTTCTGGCCGGAAAAGCCACGAATATTTATCCGATTGCGTCGCGGTGCGGCGTTTTCGCCAAAACCGACATCCAGGCCCTGCTGAGCCGCCATGTATCCAGGGAAGATGTGGCGGCTTCCATATTTCATTCGGTCGCCCTTCAGGTGATAACCGCCTTGTCCCGTGGACGGGAGATGGAAAGAAAAATACTGATCGGAGGCGGGCCGCTGACATTTTATCCAATCCTGCGGAAAGCCTTTGCAAATCTGCTCGGCATTGAGCATCCGGATGACCTGGTACTTCCGGATCATCCGGAACTGCTTCCCGCCATGGGAGCGGCCATGGTGCGCAATGGCAAACCATGTCGGGGCCGGATCAGCAATTTTTTATCCATGTCCGAGAGAGGTGTCAGCCGTGCAACCAACAGCGGCACCAAAAGGCTGCCCCCCCTGTTTGCAAGCAATTACGAATTTGAAATATGGCAAAAAAGGCATGAGCGAAATTTGGTTCCCAGGATTGACCTGCCTGAGGCAAAAGGAAAAGATCTTTTTTTAGGTGTGGATTCGGGGTCAACCACCACCAAGATCGTCCTTGTCGATGAGAAAGGCAAACTGGTTCTGAGCTATTACGGCCCCAACAACGGCGATCCCATCCAGGCGGTAAAAAAGGGACTGGCTGAATTCAGAAAAAAGTTTGTTTCTGCCGGCTTTGCCCCGCGGATCACCAGAACGGCGGCCACCGGCTATGGTGAAAGTCTCATAAGAACCGCCTTCGGGTTGGACGACGGCCTGGTTGAGACCATGGCGCATTACCGGGCGGCGCGGCGCTTTGAGCCGGATGTATCCTTTATTCTGGATATCGGCGGGCAGGACATGAAGGCGATCTATATTCATGACAACGCCGTGGCTGAAATTCAGATCAATGAGGCCTGCTCATCGGGATGTGGTTCCTTTATTGAGACGTTTGCCCGTTCGCTAGGGTATAGTGTCCAGGAATTCGCAGAGATTGCATGCGATAGCAAATCACCTTTTGATCTGGGAACCCGCTGCACCATCTTCATGAACTCCAAAGTGAAGCAGGCCCTTCGGGAAGGGGCGACGGTCGGCGACATTTCGGCAGGTTTGGCGTATTCGGTTATCAAAAATGCTCTGTACAAAGTGCTGAAGCTGAAGGACGTCGATGTCCTGGGGGACAAAATCGTAGTTCAGGGCGGAACATTTCGAAATCCAGCCGTATTACGCGCCTTGGAGGTGCTTCTGAACAAGGAGGTTATGAGACCGGATATTTCCGAGCTGATGGGAGCCTACGGTGCGGCCCTGACAGCCCTTGCCAATCATCGTGCGCATGTTGTGGCGGCCGTTGCTCCGCAGCAAGAAGCGCTGAAAGGTCCGGATCGGCCGGGACGGGAGACCGACGACCTGGTTTTTGAGAAATTGGTGATGGGAAGTGGTTTTTCAAAAAAGGAAATCCGCTGCCGGGGATGTGAAAACCAGTGCAGGGTTTTGAAGCTGACTTTCAGCAACGGAAACCATTTTTATACAGGGAACCGATGCGAGCGGCGCTTCAGCAACAATCCGGATGCTCAACGCAAAGGAAGGAACCTGATTGATGATCAGATAAGGCTCCTGTTTGAGCGAAACACGGAACCCGAAGGCGAACCGATTTTCACCTACGGTATCCCCCGCTGCCTGAACATGTATGAAAACTTTCCCTTTTGGTGCGCCTTTTTGACCACATGCGGCTTCAGGGTGGTTCTCTCGTCCGAGTCCAATTTCCAATTATATGAAAAGGGGTCTTCCACTGTCATGTCGGAAAACATCTGTTTCCCCGCCAAACTTGCCCATGGGCATATTTTCGATCTTGCCGGGAAAGACATCGACAGGCTGTTCTATCCGACCGTCGTCTATGAGGAAGAAGAATACGCAGATGCCTTAAACAGTTATAATTGCCCGGTGGTTACCGGATATCCCGATCTATTGAAGAGTGCTGTCAATCCAGAGAAAAAATTCAAAATCCCCCTGGACAATCCATCTGTCAGCTTTAAGGATTTCGGTTTGCTGAAAGATCAGCTTTATCTGTTCTTCAGGCGGTTTGGAATCAATTACCGCACGATATCGGAAGGGGTTGAAAAGGGCGTCAAGGCGCAATCGAATTACAAGACGGAACTCAGGTCCATGGCGAAAACGCTGCTGGTCAGGTCGGAGGCCGAGAGACGGACAACCGTTGTCCTCTGCGGCCGACCCTACCATGCAGACCCGCTTGTCAACCACGGTGTTCCGGATGTATTGACGGAACTCGGCGTGGACGTCGTCAGTGAAACCGCGCTTCCCCTGAATGCAGATACCGTCGCTCTGGAAGATGTCAATGTCCTGACCCAGTGGAGCTATGCCAACAGGCTGTACGCAGCGGCAAGGTGGGTAACAAACACGGCGAATGCCCAAATGGTTCAGTTGACCTCTTTCGGCTGTGGGCCGGATGCGATTTCGGCCGATGAGGTCAAAGAAATTCTGCGCCATGGCGGGAAGATTCATACCTTGATCAAAATGGATGAAATCGTCAACGTGGGCGCCGTCAGGATCAGACTGCGCTCCATGCTGGAAGCGGTGAAGGAAAAGAACGGCAAAACGAGAGCCGTAGGGGGCGGCACAATGCAAACGGGCCGGGCGGTTGTGGGCAAGTCCGGAAAGAGAACCCTGATCGCCCCCTATTTTTCACCCTTCTATTCACCGCTGGTCCCGTCGGCTTTCAGGCCCTTCGGTCACCGGGTTGAAGTCCTTCCGCCCCAGGACAGGGAGTCGGTTGAATGGGGACTTAAAACCATCAACAACGATATGTGCTACCCCTCTGTCCTGGTAGCCGGCGACATTATCAAGGCATTTCAATCAGGCAGGTACGATCCTGAAAAAACCGCTGTCGTCATGACCCAAACCGGCGGTCAATGCCGGGCATCCTCTTACGTGTCGCTTATCAAAAAAGCACTGGCCGCCGCCGGCCTGGATGAGGTTCCGATAATCGCTATATCCAATGAGGAAATCAATGCACAACCGTGGTTTAAAATAGATAAAATGGGGCTGATAAAACGGATGGGCTTGGGAATTATTTTCGCCGATCCCCTGGCCAGGATGTATTTATCAACAATGGTCAGGGAAAAGGTGCCCGGGACATCCAAGAACCTGCATGAAAAATATCTCTTTGAAATGGAAACAGGTATCGAGAATGCAGATTATTATTATCTTCTCAATCTTCTGAAAAGGGCCGTGGCGGACTTCAACC
Source organism: Desulfatitalea tepidiphila (assembly GCF_001293685.1). Taxonomy (NCBI): domain Bacteria; kingdom Pseudomonadati; phylum Thermodesulfobacteriota; class Desulfobacteria; order Desulfobacterales; family Desulfosarcinaceae; genus Desulfatitalea; species Desulfatitalea tepidiphila. Next base: position 55,822 of record NZ_BCAG01000006.1, read on the forward strand.
GGGTTGAGATCAACGACAAGACTGTCCCAAGAGTCGGGATCGTTGGAGAAATCTTCGTTAAATATAACTTCTTCTCCAACGGAAATATCATCGACTGGCTGTCCGGCCAGGGGGTGGAAGTGGTTCTTCCTCCTATACAGAATTTTTTCGCCCAGCGCTTTATCAATGAGACCTACGACCAAAAGGCCTTTTTTAAACGTTCTTTGGCGGATCGTATCAAGTACAGGCTGCTGGAGATATACTCAAATTACCATGTCGGCCAAATCGAGCGGATTATGCAGGGATTTCGTTTTTACAGAAAGGCTCATGACTTAAGAAAACTGGCGGCGATAACCGGCGAGGTAGTCAGTTTGGCCAATCAGTTTGGCGAAGGATGGCTTCTTACGGCTGAAATGATCGCCATGCTCAATGAAGGAATCGACAACATCGTCTGTCTCCAGCCCTTCGGCTGCATTGCCAACCACATCACCGGGCGGGGCATGGAAAACAAACTCAGGGAGATGTTTCCTCATCTGAACCTACTTTCACTGGACATGGATGCAGGGGCAAGCGAGGTCAACATGATGAACCGCCTCCATTTTATGGTGACAGCCGCACGGGAAGAGGTGGACCGCGAGGTGGGAACACAGCCGGCGCAGAAGACCGCTCGAAGATTTGCCATTCCCGATGCATGGCCGCGCGAACTGGATTCTTTCAACGCCTACACGTCTTTGGAGGTCGAAAAATGGAGGGCCTGGGCGTCCAACCTGGGACTGTGGGAGAAGACGCGGCAGATGAAGCGCTGGGTCGGCATGTAACCTGCAGCATTGCTGAATTTGACGGTCAGAAGGCAGAGGGCATAACCCTCCGCTCGTCAAACGAGAAGCAGGATGCCGTCGATGCCGGGCGCAAGATCAGCCAGAATCAAGGCACCGAGTTCTACATCCACGGCAAGGATGGAAAGATCCAGAACGTGGAAAGCTCATCTTTTCCGAGATCACCTGGCTTTGCTCCACACGAGCGGCGGAGCTCCAGTCCCATTGGCAGACGGAGTACCCGGAGATCGATATCGCTTCAGCGAAAATCTGGCTCTTCGAGAGGGATAGCTACAGCCCCGAGACCTACTTTGTACTGCCAGTGCATTGCTGGCTTGAGAATTACTATCGCCCCATGCAGGGCCGTTTTGATGCGTTCCTTGAGCGGCATGGCCACAGCGACCAGGCCAAGGCTGTCGTCTATGCCGAACGGAACGAAATTGCCCTTTAGCAAATGCGTTGCGACGTCGAACGCTCGTCTGAGGAAATCGAAGTGGCCGTTCAGGAAATCCGCTTGATTTTTCCTTACCGGCCCTTTATTTTAGGATGTTCGGTTAAAATAAAATAAAGACGAATCTTATTTTAGGTTCGAGGCAGGCAGGATGAAGCGAGAACTCCAAGGCAGATACGTGACCATATCGACGGTGGGTGAGAAGGCCCAGGCCTTCGTGCCCGCGCCGCTGCCGCCACGTCCACCCATCGACTGGACGCCGGAGCTGCGCAGCAAGTTCGACCAGGCGTTGCTCGCGCTCGGGCGGCTGGATAGCGTTTCGACCCCGCTGCCGGACACCTCGCTGTTCCTCTACATGTATGTTCGCAAGGAAGCGGTGCTTTCTTCCATGATTGAGGGAACCCAGTCGTCGCTGTCCGACCTGCTGCTGTTCGAGCTGGATCAGGAACCCGGCGTGCCGCTGGATGACGTGCGGGAGGTCAGCAACTATGTTGCGGCCCTTGACCATGGTCTGCGCCTGCTGGAGGAGGGGCTGCCACTGTCGCTGCGGCTGTTCCGCGAGATTCATGGTGTGCTGCTGACCAAGGGGCGTGGCAGCAATCAGACCCCGGGGGAGTTTCGTCGCAGCCAGAACTGGATCGGCGGCACCCGGCCGGGCAATGCGGCTTTCGTTCCGCCTCCGGCCGAAGAGGTACTGGAGTGCATGAGCAAGCTGGAGCTCTTCCTCCATGACCAGCCGGAGCCGACCCCGGTGCTGCTCAAGGCGGCGCTGGCCCATGTGCAGTTCGAGACGATCCACCCGTTTCTGGACGGTAACGGCCGTCTCGGTCGTCTGCTGATTGCGCTGCTTTTGTGCGAGCAGAAGGTGCTGCGGGAGCCGATGCTCTACCTCAGCCTCTATTTCAAAACACATCGCCAGTACTACTACGAGCTGCTCAACAACGTGCGTATGACAGGTGACTGGGAAGCCTGGCTCGACTTCTTCTCCGAGGCGGTGATCGTCACCGCCACCCAGGCGGTGGAAACGGCGCAGCAACTTCTCGACCTTTCGAACCAGGACCGCGACAAGATCAGCGGTCTCGGCCGGGCGGCTGCATCCACGCTGCAGATTCACCGGGCGCTGATGGAGCATCCCATCGCCACCTCAGGCTCGCTGGTGGAGAAAACCGGCATCACCCCAACGACCGTCAACAAGGCGCTCGGTCATCTGGAGCAGCTCGGCATCGTCAAGGAGTTGACCGCCCAGAAACGCAACCGCCTGTTCAGCTATGCGGGCTATATCGAGATCATGAGTCGCGGCACGGAACTGCCGGGCAGGTAGGTCAATTCGATTCGGTTATGGGAACCGAACCGGCGTCCGAAAACCGGATTCGAAGTTGTTGCGGCTCGACGCCAGGTATCCGTTTTTACTGCAAACCCGTCACCCTCGTCCGGTGCCGGGAAATCAGGGTAGAAAATCGTTTCTCTGGTCTGGTTGGCGGAAAATGGTTGTGTGAGATGACTTCGGCGCATATTATCAAGGCGTTACGAGGAGCGCGGGCTTTGAGACTGTTTTGCGGTAGGTCGGCGTTCCCTCCACCATTTTTGCGTCCAAGAAACCTTAAATTACAGATAGTTATATAGCTGGTTCAAATTGACCTACCCCAATGGGATCACTTTGGGATCAGTTTTGAACGCCGACCACCTTCTGGACCCCATCGAAGGGTTCAATTTTTTGCGTCTCAGGAGCGTCTCCTGATGCGTACACATTTGCCATGAAAGCCGCCCCATCGTCACGCTGGTAGTTTTTGATGTAACTATAATAACGCTCATGGATCATCTTCAGATTGGAGTGACCCATCATCCTGGCCACCCAGCCCGGCTGTTCCCCCGCATCGAGCATCAGCGTGGCGAAAGTGTGCCGCGTCTGGTACAAGGGACGCTCGGCAAGACCACATTTCTTAAGCGCGGGCTTCCAGGTGTGGATGTTCACCGAGTGGTGGAACAAGGTGCGGCCGTAATAGTTCAAAAATACATAATCGGTTTTACCCATCGTCACCTTGCGTTGGTTACGAAAGGCTTCGATGACCGGCGGCAGCATCTTGATGTCCCTGACCGAACTCGGTGTCTTGGGCCGGCCCTCTTCGCCGTCTACCAATGTTTCCCGTACCCTAACCACACCCAGCTTAAAATCCACGTTGCGCCATTTCAAAGCGGCCATCTCACCGAAACGCATTCCCGTGAAAAACGCGATCGTGAAAAAGTCCCGATACCGGGGCGTCACCGTGTCCAAAAAGAGCCTCACCTCTTCCATCGACAGGGGCATGATCTCCGGCTTCTGGGTCTTTAAATTGCTGATCAGCGACATGGGATCCTTTTCGATGTACCCGGCTTTTAAGGCCATTTTGAACACCGATCTACTGCCAGGTAGTTTTATCCTCACCGGCAGATCCTTATAGAACACGCTTTCGCTTAAGACCAGCGTGACGGCCATGCAACTGCTTCGGGACAGGCAGGTTAAATCCTATGGAGAAAAAAGATGGGCCATGGTCACCAAAATCAACGAGGAGATGGAAAAGCTGGCCAAATTTAGGATTTCAGTTGAAGATAGTAAAACCCGGGACGGCGTTCACAGCTATCAAAGCCAGCTGGCCATCATCACTCCGGTGAAAAGAGATTATAACGGTCACAGCACCCTTCCGCGCAAGAGGGTGATGCAAGAGAACCTCTATTATATTCCAGTCAAGAGTGCTGAGCTACTGCTTCAACACCTTGATGGGCTTGTCCCGCAGGTTCAAGAACACGCGTGATCTGGTGGCGATGATGGTCGATGAGGTGGGCTACCCTGCCCTCTTCATCGACCGTTCATTTCTATTGAAAAAGATGATGCACAATTTTCAAAAACAAGGGCCAAAAAGCAATACCGTTATATGGCCCGAATCAAGATCGTTCAATATTCAGCTTCTCAGGCGGTCATAAAACAGGATAACTCCTCGCCGGCGGGCTGTGTCTGATTATATCGGCTACGTATCAAAGGAAGGTATATCGGCTTCAACCCATAAAAGGGGTATTTCGTTATCAGCGGGAAATATAAAATGCATTGATGACCTATTGAGTGTCGCCACTGCAAACCGCTCTCGCCTGCTGGGCTCTCCGCACCACCATCCTGCAGATGATCATTGGCAAAATGGAAATTGGCCCACATGGAGGCCCGGCTGAGGTGAATGGTACTGAAGTTTAATCCCCGACCGGTTCGAAGCTGGTTATCGGTGGATGGGCTTCAGGGTCTATTAGGATATCAATAAGCACCAAGCCTTTTTCTTGCATGGCATTCCTCAGCACTGGCGAGATTTGGTCCGGCGTGTGTACCCGGATGCCTTTACATCCGCATGCTTCAGAGATTTTAGCATGATCGACCGCCCCCATGTCGACGGCATCCGTATGATTACCAAATTTTACATCCTCAGCATGTTTTTGATATCCGAGAATACTGTTGTTAAGAATAACCAAGGTTAAATCGAGATTCATGCGTCTGGCCGCTTCCATCTCCGCCCAACTATGGCCAAAGCCTCCATCACCGGCAATACAAATTACAGGCGTATCTGGTTCAGCGACTTTGGCGCCGATTGCCATTGGAAGCCCCCAGCCGATGCCTGCAAGGCCTCGAGGTGTCAAAAAGCGCATGCCGGGTCGACGGCTTCTCAGGTAGTTTGCAACCCAGATGGAGGCGTAACTGGCATCGGCAACCACTATTGTTCCAGGGTTGAGCTGGAGGTCAATTTCGGCCATGACGTACTCAGGTCGTATGGGGGTTTTAGAAGAAAAGGCAAGCTGTTCTAGTTCCTTTTGGTGTGCCGCCTTTCCCTGCTCGATACGGCGTTCGAAATCGGCTCGAGTGTTTTGACGTTTGGACAAATCTCTGTTTTTTAAAATTTCAAATAGTTCTTGCAGGATCAGTTTGGCATCGCCCAGGAGTGGCAGTGCTTCGTAATTACGCCCAATTTCCATGGGATCGACGTCGATGTGGATGTAACGGGATTGAGTAGGATAAAGGGACCAACTATCAGTGTCGTTCTGGCTCGTGCGGTTACCCACCAAAACCACAAGATCAGCCTGGGTCAACAGATCTCGCTGGAACTTGGTAGCACTACCAGTTCCCATAAAATAGCCAACAACCCCCACACTTAATGGATGAGCATCATCAACGCAGCCTTTACCCATGACAGTGGTTGCAATGGGCAGTGCTGCTGCCTCTTGGAGAAGGGCCAACTCTTTACACGCATCGGATGTGTGAACTCCACCGCCGGCGATAACAAAGGGATGATCGGCTTCGATAATCAGATCGGCAGCTTTCTCAATTTCCGATCGTTTCGGCATGCTTCGCGTCAAAGGATAATGACCGAGGTTCAAGCGTCGCTGTACAAGCCCTGTCTGACTTTGAGTGATCAGCAAATCGGCCGGCAGTAGTAGCACTGCAGGGCCTGGTCGACCGCTCGCCGCTGCACGAAACGCCATGTCCAGATAATCGTCTGCTCGTGAAGCTTGGTCCAACCGTCGAACCCACTTGGAGCAGGCACTGAACATATTCAAATGGTCAAACTCCTGAAAAGCGTTGCGATCGGTTTGAGTCAAGGCCACGTCCTGAATTAGGGCTACGACGGGTATTGATGATTTCAGGGCTTCACCCAAGGGCGGTACCAGCAAAGTGGCTGCAGGTCCATTCTGTGCGGTAACTACCCCCACCCGGTGAGAAATGCGAGCAAATCCATCAGCCATTGCACCGCCGGCGTTTTCGGTGCGGTACCATGCCTGTCTGATGCCATAGTGTCTAGCAGCCAGGTGAAGTGCTGTCGGCAAGCTCTGGCCGAATACTACCGACACACCGTGACGCAAGAGGCCCTTGGCCAGAACATCGGCTACTGTCCCTGAAAATTCCAATGGCTCACGTATCATTCGTTGCTTCATGGGTTGCCTCCTTATACCTTGCCAATCAGGCGCATAGCATTTTTCGACAAAATCGCATCGATCTCTGCGGTGGTGAAGGTGATTCCCGGCGGGGCTTTTTCCGGAAGATTCTGAATAAGATCTACCCATTGCCGATTGTTCAACCCATAGAGACGGAAAGCCGGGCCATCGGTGGCAAACAGCACGTTGTCCGAACCGGCGATGGTTAGAAAATCCCTGAGGTAACGACAAAACAGGCCGTAATCCCTTGAGGCGACCGTCTGCCAACCGGATATATCGGACCACAGATTGGTTTTCTTACTGATTAGGAAAGCTGTCTGTTGCCACCAACCGAAACCCATGTGAGCTGCCACCACATTCAAATCAGGAAAGTCTAGTGTTACATCATCCAAATAAATGGGGTCACAGTATTTATTACGAAACGGTGGAATGGCTGCACCCGTGTGACACAGTACCGGTACCCCCAATTCACATGCTTTCTCATAAAAGGGGTATACGATGCGGTCATTGGGATAGTAGCCTGCCGCAGGGTCCAATTTAAGACCTTTCATCCCCCATTGACGTACGGCCTTTTCAAATAATTCCACACCGTCCTTTCGACGGGGGTCGATACCGAAAAATGCTCCGATGACACCCGCGTGGTGCCGGGTAATCTCCGCGATCAGGCGATTTTTTTCTTCGATGTCCACTGGGCATTCGCCAAGCTCAAGCCCCAAATCAAGAGGCATGATAATCGTGTAATCAATACCTGCGTTTTGCATTTCGGCAGTCAGAACATCTCCATGTGGGTCCGAGAATACCTTAGATAGGTTTCCGGCAATTTCCTCACGGTCGGCGGGCTGACCGCTGCGCCGTCGAACCGCTACCGCACGCGCTGTAAGATCACTCCAGAATTTTTCCGGCAACCAATCACGATTAAAAAGATGGGCGTGAAAATCAATAACCATGCGTCGCTCCTTTTTACATCCCCAGATAGGCTTTTTTTACCTGCTCGCTAGCCAATATTTCAGCACTTGGCCCTGAAAGGACCATGGCACCATTTTCCAAGACATAGCTATAGGAGGAAATCTTCAAAGAGACGTGGATATCCTGCTCCACCAAGAGAATGGTGGTGCCCAGCTCATTGATACGGACGATAGTATTAAAAATATCTTTCACAATGATTGGTGCCAGACCGATGGAAGGCTCATCCAACATGAGCAGTTCTGGATCGGACATGAGCCCCCTGCCAATGGCCACCATGCGTTGTTCACCACCGCTGAGGGTGCCTGCCGTTTGCATTGTGCGCTCTGCAAGAGCAGGAAATAGATGGAGTACTTTATCGATGTTTTCCTTGCGTTTGGTTTTGACGCGAGGATGCATAGCACCCATTTCGAGATTTTCAAGAACGGTCATATGGGGAAACAAGCGTCGGTTTTCGGGCACCTGGACCAATCCCATTACGACCCGCTTGTGGGCCGGAATGTGTGCGATGGGGCTCCCTTTAAAGTTAACATTGCCTGCATGGGTGGGAACCAAACCGGAAAGAGCGTTGATCAGCGTGGATTTGCCAGACCCGTTGGAACCCACCAGGGAAATGATTGCGCCGTGTTCAATGGTCAAGGAGATATCGGTGAGAGCGGCGACATCTCCGTATTTGACTGACAGCTGATTGATTTCAAGTAAGCTCAAAGCCTTCCCCCAGATACGCCTTGACGACCCTTGAATCAGCAATCACCTCGTCCGGTCGCCCTTCCATAATTTTTTCTCCCTGGGCAATCACCAGGATGCGCTCCGATACGGACATGATTGCACGCATTACGTGCTCGACTACCATGACGGTAATCCCGGCGTCTCGTATTTGCCTGACGAGCTGGATCGCCTCTTCAATTTCAGTCGAATTGAGGCCAGCCATGACTTCATCAAGCAGCAACAACCGCGGTCGGGTGGCCAGAGCACGCGCCACTTCCAAACGTTTCATGTTGGGCAATGTCAGCGAACTTGCCGGCTGATCCATTTTCTCTATCAATCCACCCAGATCCAAGGCTTGCAAGGCCACTGCGCGAGCATTGGCATAAGTGCTTTCGTGACAGAAAGCGCCTACGATTACATTATCCAATACGCTCATGCTGCCGAAGGGCTTCACGATCTGGTAGGTTCTGCCCATGCCGTGCTTACATATTTGGTGTACCTTACCAATCCGTGCAATATTAGTGTTGCAGAAATGCACGATTCCCGATGAAGGGGCATGGATACCGCAAAGTATGTTGAACAGCGTAGTTTTACCAGCGCCGTTGGGTCCAATGATGCCTACAATTTCACCTGGATGAACCAGAAAACTGATGTCTGAGAGTACCTTAAGTCCCCCGAAACTTTTCCCAAGATCTCTAACTTCCAGCAACGGGGCTTGATGCGAAGTGGTGTTCTGAGCTGTTGCCGCGGTTGAACGAAAAACCTTGTGTGTAGATACCATATCTTTTGCGTTGGGACTACCAGATCCAAAACGAGGGAGAAACGAGAGGAGGGTCTGATATCTGCTCTGGAGAAGATGTTTAATGCCGTGTGGCATAAACATGACCACCAGAATTAAAATGCAACCATAGATGATATAATGCAGTCCTTGAATGCCTCCTCCGATCCAGCTTCTTAGAAAATTGCCTAGTGGTATAAGAATAGCAGCCCCGATTAATGGCCCCACCGCGCTACCTAATCCGCCCACCATTGGGAGCAGGGCAAACTGCACCGATAGATTGACGGAAAAATCTGAATGGGGTTCAAGAAAAAGGACATATTGGGAGACCATCACCGCTCCCATGGCAGTCAATACAGCACTCAATAACAGTGCGTGGATCTTGGCTTTGCTGGTATCGACGCCCAATGATTCAGCGGCTTGGTCTTCTTCTCTTAAAGCGGTCAGATGGAATCCCAATTTTGTTCGTTCCAATCTTAGGCTAATTGCCAAGACCAATAGCATGTATCCAAACGCCATGATCCCATAACTATTTTTGGATTCGAATATCAGGTTCATCCAGGAGGGTTGATAGGGGATGGACAGTCCTTCTGAGCCTTCGGTGAGGCCTCGCATGTATACAGCCAACAATTGAAGTACTTCCGCGACGGCCAATGTGGCTAATGTGAAAAACGGACCCTTGAGGCGCAAACAGGGATAACCGATAACGACCGCGAGAACGGCAGCAGCCGCCATGCTGATCCAAATGCCCAAAATGGGTGGTAACCCAAATTTGGCAAAAAGAACCGCGGTTGTATATGCGCCCACACCATAAAAGGCGGCATGACCTAAAGATATCTGGCCGGCGTATCCACCAATAATATTCCACGCCCCTGATAGCCCGGCAAACACGAAAATCATGAAGAGCAGGTCGAGATAAAATGCGTTGTGGGTAAAAATAACCAGCGCCAAAACCGTCATAAAAATCAATGAAGGCAAGTAGACTTCGGGCTTGCCCAGGCGTTTAAAGCAGGAAGCCACCATTATTTGAGTCCCATCTCTTCGGCACCGACCATGCCCATCAGGCCGGAAGGTCTAAATATCAACACCATCAGAAAAACAATGAAGTAGACCATCTCCTTCAGCGCTGGGTCAATATAGTAACCGCTAAGTGAATCGATGATGCCGATGATCATACCGCCTATCAGGGCGCCCATCATGTTGCCCAATCCCCCAAGAACAACCACCACAAATGCCGATAGAACGAAATAAGCACCAACCGATGGAAATACATAATATAGAGGTAAAATAAGACTGCCTGCCAGCCCCACCAGCGCGGTACCGAGGCCAAATGTGACCAGATAGATTTTGTTGGGGTCGATGCCCATTAGCCGAACAGCGTCACGGTCTTGGGCAATAGCACGGATTTGTTTACCCAAGTCGGTTTTACCCAGAAAAAGAAACAGAATCCACGCAACCCCTATGGCCGCGGCGAAGACTATCATGCGTGCGTAGGATAGACTGATCGAACCGACCTGCAGGACCTCCTTTGAAAAGGCCATATTGATGCTTCGGTAATCCCCTGTGAACAATGACAGGGCAAGATTGATAAGCACGACAGAGAGCCCAACGGTGGCGAAGATCTGCATATAGGAGGGGGCATTGCGGATGGGGCGGATGATCACTTGGTCTATAAACACTCCAATAATAAACATGACCGGCAGAACGATAATCATTGACACATAAGGGTTGAGGTCCAGAATCGTGAAGCAGAAATAAGAGACGTACATTGAAATCATCAGAATTTCACCATGGGCGAAATTTATAATCCGGATCACGCCAAAAATGAGAGTAAGACCCAAGCTTATCAGGGCATACACGCCACCTAAAAACAAACCGTTGATTAGCACCTGCAATAAAACCATTTGGTAGCTCCCTTGAGAAAGGGTCCAACCTAACTCTTGCTTACGCGGCGGGCTGGAGAAAGCAACTGCTTACCAGTTGTCTTCTCCAGCACCAGTGCACCTATTTTCATTAGGCCGTCTTATTCATAAAGCGTGCGGCTTTTTATTGCATCCATTGGTATATCTTTATTTTAGCTGGAGATTATGTCCGGGTGAAGCTGCTTCCTGAGGACTAACGATCCACAACGCCCCGTTTTGCCACTGCGATATGAAATAACGAGCAAGGGTGTTTTGACCCATGTTGGGTTCGCCGGGCCCTGCGAATTTTATCCCAAAGCGCAGTAATGTTTGATCTGCAGAAATATTGGTTTCACTAGCAGCTTTAACCAGATCCTCCGGATCGAGGCTGCCTGCCCGCTCTATGACATCCCAAAGGGCCAGGGTGCCCATGTAGTTGATTACAGAGAAAACGCTGTTTGGCTTTTGGCCAAAGGTCTCGATATATAGTTTTTCTAATTCATCAATGCCCTTGGCGTATGCCGGATTCAAATTATAGCCGGGATATCCCACGTTGCAAACATATCCATCTGCAGCATCTCCCAGCGCATTGCGGTACCCGGGCAGGTTCATGCCACCGCCTGAACCGACGAGTTGCAGAACCTTCAGGCCAGCTTCCTGGGCCTGTCGGAAAAACATGATGCCATCATTTTCATAGGAAGATTCGAGAATCACGTCTGGCTTGGCGGCCTTCACTCGCATGACAAGTGAAGATAAGTCCGTAGCTTTGTGGTTGTAGGCTTCGTCAGCGACTAGTATGATACCGAGTTTTTGGGCCTCATCTCGAATGCCAGCGGCACAAGCAGTTCCGTAGGCAGAATCTTCATAGATACTGGCGACGCGGATCGATTTTGAATCCTTGCCGGCTTTTTCAGCAAGCTGTCCAATAGCAAAACGCAGCTGATCACGCCCCAGGTCGGAACCGGTCGGACATGTCCGAAAGACATACTTAAGACCGCGCTCGGTAATTTTATCTCCAACCGCTCCGAGCTCCCAGTACAAAACTTTGTGCTGGTCCGCTTTAGCACTTGCTGCCAGACTGATTGAGCTTGAAAAGCTGCCCAAGATGATTGGAACTTTCTCAACCGTACATAGTCGTTCAGTTTCATTAACTGCTGCTTTGGGATCAGGTGCATCACCATTGATGAACACGATCTGCTTTCCGAGCAGGCCACCTTTTTTATTTTGCATGATACGCGCCATCTCTGCTCCACGCCAACTGTCCAATCCCAAATTTGCCAGCGCGCCCGTACGAGAGAAGATAGTTCCCAATTTGATTACGTCCTCAGCCTCTGCCTGAACCGGTGGCGCCAGGAATATGCTTGCCACTATCGCGCAGATCAAAACCTTTTTACAAATTTGCATGGTCTCCTCCTCAAGTTTAGGGTGCTGAAATCACCCGGAGCTATCTCCGGTTTATGTGGATGTGCAACATTTGTTTTTCGATTCCTATAATCTAAAGAGAAGGTGTTCTGTCCATTGGTAGAATGCCGATTGACTATGCCGAAAACAGTCCACCATTGATGTCAAGGGTTACGCCAGTAATCAAATCGGCAGCTGGGGATGATAAATAGAGCACCGCCTGAGCGATTTCCTCTGGGCTTCCAAGTCGACGCAGGGGAACCTGCTTTAAATAGTCACTGCGCTCCTGTTCTGTTTTGCGTTCGTACCACATTTTTTCAAGGCGCTCGCCGCTTAGAACGATACCCGGTGCCACGGCATTAACGTTAATGCCATGTGGTCCTAACTCTTGGGCCACATGGCGGGTAAAAGCGATTATTGCTCCTTTGGCACTGACATAATGTACAGGGGTGAGCTGCCCACCGACGCGTGCGGTGATGGAGCTCAAGTTGACGATTTTTCCTCTTCCAGCTTTTTTCATGTGGCCAGCAGCGGCACGGGTGCACAAGAAGGTGCCTTTAAGATTCAAATTTACAACACGGTCCCAATCCTGTTCGTCCACCTGGTCGATTGGCACTTTAGGCACGCCGAGGCTGCCCCCCGCATTGTTAATAAGGATGTCGATTGATCCGAAACACGCAATGGATCGCGATATCGTCGCCTCGACTTCCTGCGGCTGAGTCACATCGCATATTGCGGTTTCGCAACGGCCCCCACCCACCGCATTGATTTCTGAAGCGTTTTGGGCCAGCCTCTCTTCATTGATGTCCGCTATCAAAATGTTGCCGCCTTCTTGGGCGAATCCCAAAGCAAATGCGCGGCCCAAACCCCCAGCACCACCTGTAATTACTATTGATTTACCATTAAATCTCATTTTTCACGGGCTCCTTTCAGCCTGAAAACATTCCAGTTCCGCCGGTCACCTCGATACTGGTGCCGGTGATCCACTCCGCCTCGTCAGATGCTAAAAAGGCAGCTGCATAGGCAACGTCCTCTGGTCTTCCCGGACGCTGGAGAACGCGCTGCTCGGGCTGAGTGATGTTGTCAGACAAATTCTTAGTTAAATCGGTGGCGATGAATCCGGGCATGATCGCATTGACTGTGATATTGTAGGCTCCGAGTTCACGCGCCGCACTCTTGGTCAGTGCAATCATCCCGGCCTTAGATGAGGCGTAACTGCAATGACCGTAACTGCCTCCTTTGGCGGCCCTCGATGACATGTTAATAATGCGGCCATGTTTTTGTCTCATCATCACTCTTGCAGCGGCTTGCGTCCCGAGAAAAGCCCCTCTAAGATTGACATTCAGTACACGATCCCAATTGGCTGGGTTCATTTCATGCAACATGGCCCGACTACCAATACCCGCATTGTTGACCCATATATCGATGCGTCCAAATTCCTTGATGACTTTTTCTACGGCACTGTGTATCGCTTCTTCTCGCGTGACATCCATCTCCAGTGAAAGCGAATGCCTACCCAATACGGTGACTTCCTCAGCTGTTTTCCCAGCTGCTGCCGAATCGATATCAGCAACCGCTACATCGGCACCTTTTTTTGCGAATATCAAACAGATGGCCTTTCCAATACCCCTCCCACCACCGGTCACAACAGCCACTTTTCCTGATAATGTCATTTACTGACTCCTGTACCTCGTGTTGAGGCGCAAAATTAAGTAAAAAAAGAATCTTTTGCTATACGGGGTGCACCGCAGGAAAATTATTAAGATGCTGCAAAAGAATCTTTTTCACCCCATTAAGATGCGTTTTCATATGTTTCTCAGCAGCATTTCCATCATTAAGGCGACATGCATCTATAATTTTTTCATGTGATTTCAAATAATTTCCGAAGTGACCGGGAATCGTGAGAATGATGTATTGGTAGCGATAGATTCGGCGCTTCAGTGTGTCCAACAGAAGTTTAAGATTATCATTACCGCAATTATCATAAAAAAAACGGTGAAAGGCAGTATTATGATTTAACCATGATTTAAGATCTGATTTAGATGCAGCTTTAATGCAACCCTCTTGAAATTTTGCTAAAATTTCTATCTGGGGGGTAGAGATTTTATCAGCTGTCAGTCGGGTAGCATAACTTTCCAGGAGCCATCTGAGATTGTAAATTTCTTCGACTTGTTTGGTCGAATATTTTGAGACCCTGTAGCCTTTGTGGTTTTCGAAGGTCAGCAACCCTTCCCCTTCTAACTGCCTAAGGCATTCCCTAATGGTGTTTCGGCTCGCTCTGTGAGCGTCTGAAAGCTCCTTTTCAGTTAGTCTCTCTCCGGGCATCAACTCGCCAAACATGATTTGATCTCTTATGGCTTGATAGATTCTTGTGCGAACCAATTGGGCCAAGCGATACCCTCCTGACTTTTCAAATTGAAAATTTTAGAGATTCAGAACCATCAAGCATCAATAAAGGTATAGCAAACAAATGCCATAGTGGTACTTCTTGCTACAGGGTTTGACTGAATCAGGAACGTCCCTGTTTGTATATAGATTGGATCTGAAACAGAGGAGCTTTAGTAAAGGCAGCAGTGTATATGTGGGGGAAGTGGAGATATAAACGAAGATACCTGCCACCTATTTGAAATGTTGAATAACATTGTTCAACAATCCTTGTCAATTTTATTTTAAGGCTCGTCATATACTCCGCCTATGTTTCGATCACCCCATGGTAGTTTAGAGTATATATAAACTTGGAATTCTTATATATTCTTACCTGACATTCACCACCATTAGGCTCACCCAAGAACTTCAAGCTTGGAAATATTCTCAGCAATGTTTGCGAAAGGGATTGCGGGACGGTCCCCCGCTTGGCACCCAATTATTCCCGAGGGCTAAAAAATTCCTCTCCTGGAAAAAATACTGCCCCCGCCGGCAGCTTTGCCACCGACGGAGACAGCCCCCCAAAACCGTTGCGAGGCGATTACGCCTGTCGCGATTGTTGGTCATTACGTGGTATCAGAAATCAATGTGGAAGACAGAGAAATGTGGTAAATCAATGCGTGCCGGTTCTTCAGCCGGCTGCCGTAGACCAGGACGTGATTGGCCTTGTCAGCAGCCACTGCACCTTGCACCAGGATGGCCATGCGCGGTGGAATTTGGCATCCCAGGCCTAACACATTGGCGTCGCCTATCAGCATTCCGCCGACAACCCTGAGAAATGCCTCGTCCTCGGGCTTATACGGACTTTGCTCCATTTTTGGTTCTAAAAACAGGTTTATTTGGACCTAGTCTATGCCTTTTATTTCTGGGGACATAAATTTGCACATCAGGAGTAACTTGTTTATTTCCTGAAGCGATGCTTCAGTCGGGTCCTTTTTCTCGGTCGGACAGATCTCGATGCGGCTGAGGAGCCTCCAGTCGACGACTTCGAAGCGGTATGGCGCTCGTTCGGGGGCCTGTTGCGTTGTTTTTGATTTTTTGGTCATTTGGTTCTCCTTGGGGATTTGATGGATTGCACGTGGCTGTATGCCGGGTAAAGTGGTATAATTTAATTATTTGAGCCATTAATCCGGATCAAATAGCCCTCAATCGCCATGATGGTGGTTTCATCCTACCAATGTCCATCCAATCGGTCCGCATTGCATAACGCCCACGCCGCCGCATCTTATTGACAAATGAAACACGAACCAAAAACAAATACAAAACAACCGGAGAGGTGACATATGGCCGACAATAGAATGCAAGACTACTTTGACGACAAAAGCGAGGGACACGTGGACACCCGTGAAGCCAATTTTAAATGCGATAACCCTGACGAGCATCTGGGCTGTGACATGGGAATCGACGTTCAGGGATAAGTAAAAGGAAGGTGCCTTATGATCGGAATCATGCTGACGATAATAGTTCTTGGCTACTTCATCAATCACTGCATTAACGGTCGAGTGGCCGTGGCAGCGTGCAAACTCTAGCCAGGTAGGGTTCAAGGCAGAGCTTCATCAAATAGGCAAACAGATATAGTCCGCTAATCAAAACGGCATATAAAAAAAGGCAGGGCCTCGATTGAGGCTCTGCCTTTTTTCGTGTGCCAGGCATGTCTTAATTTGTAAAAGTCAATTACTTCCCAGACAGATCGCCCTCTCGGGAAGACAAGTTTAAGCTGCTTTTTCCATCAATTTTTCACGCTCCAATTTGCCGGTTTCGATAGTTTCAAATGGTCTGCGGCCCAAATTGCGATATCCACGATGGGGCCGCTCATAGTTGTACTGATGCAGCCATTCGTCCAGATCCGATTGCAATGCCGTAACTGACCCATATAGTTTTTTACGAAAGCAGGATCTGAAAAACTCATCGAGCAAAGTGCGGTTGAACCGTTCAACAAAACCGTTGGTCCTGGGGGTTCCCACTTTTGTATGGCGGTGATCGATGTCGTTGAATTCCAAAAAGATCTCATACATGTGGATCATCGGCCGGCCCTTATACTCGGTGCCGTTGTCGATAAGGATCGCCTCCACGGGCAGTTTGTGCTGTTGGTAAAAGGGCAGAACGCGGTCATAGAGCACGTCCACGGCCGTTTCAGGGCGTTTGCTGGTGTAAAGCTTGGCAAAACCGAAGCTGCCATAGGTATCGATCACCGTTTGCAGGTAAATGCGGCCAACGCCTTTTAGGCGACCAACGTAAAACGTATCCTGGCACAACAACTGACCAGGATAACTGCTCTCCACATGGCGCTCTTTGAAGCATGGGTTGGCCTTTTCGATCAGCCGGATCTGCTGTTCGATCAATTCGAAGCCTTGTTCGGCATGCACCTGTTCAAGGCGCAGCAGGCGTTTGTAACGTGTTTCCATGTCCTGTTTGATCCATAGGTTGCGCACCGAGCTGGCGCAAACCGAGACCCCTTCAAGGGCCAGCTGGTCGGCGATGCGCTGCTGGCCATAGGCTGGATGTTTTATGGACAGATCAATGATCTTTTGCTTGAGCTCATCAGTCAGTTCGTTTGGGTGTGATCCCGGGATCGGCGGCTTGTCGATAAGACCGTCCATGCCGTGAAGCTGAAAGGATCGTTTATATTCATAAAATTGGCTTCGAGAGACTTTGTGCATCTGGCATGCTTTGGATACATTACCCAGTTTTTCGGCAAGCTGTAGCAAGGTTAATCGTTTCTGTGCTAATTTGGATTTGGCGGTCATGGTCGGCTCCTTTCGGTTACGGTTGGTTGTTGGGCAACAACGATTATAACCGAGAGAGCGACCGGGCCGCCATAGCCGGGGGGATTTTATGGTCCCCCCGGCTATGGCGCCCCTACACCGAGTTCCAAACTATTTTTTTTCGGTAAAGTGTCCGGGAAGATCTTAGCTAATTCACTTAATTTTTAGGGTACGGGTCCCGAACAGCAGGTATAGTGTCGGAACTGCTATTCACCATCAACGCGTTCTTTCAGTTCCGTTCCCACCTTGAAAAACGGCAGGCGTTTGGGCTTGACCGTGACCATTTCCCCGCTTTTGGGGTTGCGCCCCTTGTAGCTGTCATACTCTTTGACTTTGAAAGAACACAGCCCCCTGATCTCCACGCGGTCGCCGTTGAAGAGTGCGTCGGACATGTGGTTGAAAAACAGGTCGACCACGTTTTTGGATTCCGCCCTGGAAAGCCCTTGCTCCTCTGCCAACTTCGTTATCAATTCGAGTTTGTTCATGCGTGCTCCAACGGTAATGGTCAATGGTGAGATGCCGGGTTTGTATTGCCATATGAGCTAAAGGTCAAGAATTAAATAGAAAAATAATGCAGCACGTTGAGGCTGACACATCTGAATTTTCGATATTGACGAACTTTCGTCTAAACTCTTGCCTTTTCATGTTGACAAAACCGTGTCGAAGTTTATGATAGTAATTAATTACTATCTTTAACGGAGGCACACATGGATACACCGATCAAGCATCTGCCGGCAGAGGAACGCCGGGTAGTGACCATAGAGGCCGTCGTCGAGCTGGCGGGCGAACAGAATCCGCACGGAATTACCACGGCGGCCATCGCCAAACGCATGGGCCTGACCCAGGGGGCCTTGTTCCGGCACTTTCCCAATAAAGATGCCATCCTTCAAGCCGTCATGGAGTGGGTGGCCGACCGGTTGATGTCGCGGATCGAAACCGCGGTGCAGGCTGCTTCATCACCGCTCGCGGCCCTTGAACGCATGTTTATGGCTCATGTGGACTTTATTGCCGAGCACCCGGGCATCCCCCGACTGTTGTTCGGTGAATTACAGCACGCAGCGGAAACCGGCGCCAAGCGCATGGCGCAAACGCTCGTCCGCCGTTACGGCGAGCGTCTGGACCGGTTGTTCCAACAGGGCAAGGCGTGCGGTGAACTCGATGCCGGTCTGGATTTCGATGCAGCAGCCACCCTGTTCATCGGCACGATCCAGGGATTGGTGATGCAGTCGCTGCTGGCCGGAGACATCGACCGCATCCGGCGCGATGCCCACAGAGTTTTTGCCATTTACCTGCGGGGAATCCGGAGCGCATCATGAAACGACTGCCTTTTCAAAAGCGTACCTTGACCTTGATGGCCATACTGGTCCCGCTTTTTGCCCTGTTTATTTACGTCGCGTTCAGCTCGGGGCCGCTCGCCCCGGTGCCCGTGGTCCTGGCCACCGTTGAAAACATGAGCCTGTCGCCGGCACTGTTCGGTATCGGCACGGTCGAGGCGCGCTATACCTACAAGATCGGCCCAACCTTTGCCGGCCGCCTGAAGCAAGTAGCCTTTGATGTGGGAGACCGCGTCCGGGCCGGGCAGGTGATCGGCGAAATGGACCCTGTGGATCTCGATGAGCGCATCGCGGCCCAGGATGCCGCCATAAAAGAGGTGCTTGCCCAGTTACGCGAGGTCCAGGCGCGCAAGGACTATGCCCAATCCCAGGCCCAGCGCTATCACCTGTTGCTGAAAGGCCGCGCCACCAGTGAAGAGACGGCCGCTGCCAAGCATCAGGAACTGCAGGTCGCCCAGGCCGCCCTCGCTGCTGCACAAGAGGCGTTGTCTCGCGCGCGAGCCGAACGTGAGGGCCTTGCGGCACAGCGTCGGCACCTGCTGCTGATCGCTCCGGTCGACGGCCTCATCGTCGCCCGCGATGTCGACCCGGGCACCACCGTGGTGGCCGGTCAGGCCGTGGTGGAACTGATCGATCCGGACTCGTTGTGGATCGATGTCCGCTTTGACCAGATCCGTGCGCAGGGGCTTGCAGCCGGTCTGCCGGCACAGATTGTGTTGCGATCCCGGGCGGGCGTCTCAAGCACAGGACGCGTGCTTCGGGTGGAGCCGTTGGCCGATGCGGTGACCGAGGAAATTCTGGCCAAGGTGGTCTTTGAGCATCTGCCCGATCCTCTGCCGCCGATTGGTGAACTGGCCGAAGTGACCGTCGAGCTGCCGGCCCAACCGTCGGGGCCGGTTATACCGAATGCCGCCATCCAGCGCATCGATGGCCGACTGGGGGTGTGGCAGGTCACCGATGGCGGACCGGCTTTTAAACCCATTGAATCGGTAGCCTCGGATCTGGACGGGCGGGTATTGGTTCGAAAAGGACTCGAGCCCGGTCACAGGGTCGTTGCCTATAGCCAGAGCGCCATCAGCGGGCACAGCCGGATTCACGTCGTGGAACGATTGCCGGGGGTGGCGCCATGATCAGTCTGGCAGGACGAGATATTCTGCATGCCTGGGGAAAATTCGTCTTCACCGGTGTGGGGTTGGGTCTGCTCATCGGCGTGACGCTGATCATGGCCGGCGTCTATCGCGGGATGGTGGACGATGCCAAGGTGCTGCTCGACAACAGCGGGGCGGACCTCTGGGTGGTTCAAAAGGACACCCTTGGTCCGTACGCCGAATCGTCGAGCGTCTACGACGATCTGTGGCGCAGCATCCGCGGCATTCCGGGCGTGGCCAACGCGGCCAACGTCACCTACCTGACCATGCAGGTCCGCCATGGCGAGCGCGATGTGCGGGCCATGGTGACCGGTATCGGCGCGGACGGGCCTGGAACGCCTGGTTGGCCCCCCTATCTGGTCGGCGGCCGCCAGATCACACGCGGCCACTATGAGGCCGTGGCCGATATGGCCACCGGTTTCAAACTCGGGGACCGATTGAAGATACGCCGCAACATTTACACCGTGGTCGGATTGACCCGCCGAATGGTCTCATCCAACGGAGACCCCATGGTATTTATTCCCTTAAAAGACGCGCAAGAGGCCCAATTTCTCAAGGACAACGATGCCATCTGGCAGCAGCGCCGCCGCACGTCGGAAAACCCGGTGTTCAACAACCCGGGGACGCCCGGCGTGCTCGAGGCGGTGATCGCGTCCCAAACCAGCAGTCCCTATGTCAACGCGGTCCTGGTGCAGGTCGCTCGTACCCATGCCCCCGAGGATGTGGCCCAGGCCATCCGCAGGTGGCAGCGCCTCACGGTGTACACCCGTGCCCAGATGGAAGCCATCCTGGTCGGCAAGCTGATCGCCACCTCGGCCAAACAAATCGGCATGTTTTTAGTGATCCTGGCGGTGGTGAGCGCCGCAATCGTGGCGTTTATTATCTATACCCTGACCATCGGCAAAATCCGCGAGATCGCCGTGTTGAAGCTGATCGGGACCAGGAATCGAACCATCGCCGCCATGATCCTCAAGCAGGCGATCGCCCTGGGCACGATCGGATTTGTGGTCGGCAAAATCTCGGCCACATTCGGAGCGCCCTATTTTCCCAAACATGTCCTGCTTGTGCCCCAAGATTCGGTCGCCGGTGTTGCGGCGGTGGTCGCCATCTGCATCCTGTCGAGTATCGTGGCCATCCATGCCGCCCTCAAGGTGGATCCCGCCGAGGCCATCGGAGGCTGACATGACGCATAAAGGTATTCTCATAAAGGGGTTGAAAAAGCGTTATGGCAGTGGCGACACCGCAGTGGATGCCTTGAAAACCGTGGATATGAGCGTCGGCCCTGGCGAGGTGGTGGGACTCATCGGGCCGTCGGGGTCGGGCAAAAGTACGCTGCTCAAATGTTTGGGGGCGGTGATCGAACCGACCGCCGGGCAGATGGCCCTGGGCGACGAGCTTATCTATGACGACGCCTGGAAGGTCCGAGACATTCGCGCCCTGCGTCGCGACCGGATCGGATTCGTATTCCAGGCGCCCTATCTCATTCCCTTCCTCGATGTCACCGACAACGTCGCGTTGCCATCGATGCTGGCCGGAAAATCCAACCCCGATGCACGCAGCCGTGCGATCGACCTTCTAAGGGCACTTGATGTGCATCACCGGGCCAGGGCCATGCCCGCGCAACTGTCCGGCGGAGAGCAGCAACGGGTGGCGATTGCCCGGGGCCTGGTCAATCAGCCTCCGGTGATCCTGGCCGACGAGCCGACCGCTCCGCTGGATAGTCAACGCGCCCTTGCGGTGATCCGGATATTAAACGACATGGCTCAGAAGTTCGAGACCGCCATCATCGTCGTCACCCACGATGAAAAAATCATCCCGACCTTCAAACGCATCTATCACATCCGCGACGGGGTGACCTATGAGGAAAAGGGCGAGGGTCGGGGTTTTGAATAAGGAGTGTGGAAAGGCTTACAGCTCTCGCCACCGCGCATGCGGTCTCTCGCAGTATTTGGCTTCGGTGAAAAAACGGCGCGGCCGGCCATCGCGTGCGGACCTGCTCCTTGTGCAACCATATCACCAGGAGACAAAACCCGATTTGATAGATAGACGGACCAAACGGCTGATCGATATCGTTGGCTTCTTCCAGGCAAGTGGGAGGTGGCATATTTGACGAGTCAGGTCCCTTGGAGGGCGGTCTTTAGATAAACACACGGATGAAGCTCGACAGCCTTGCCACTGCGGGCCCAATCTTGAACATCGGGAAGCGAGTGACACCAAATTTCGGTACTGTCAATACCCCAACCGCTAATCCCAGTTAAATTGCCATCCTGGTCGTATGCCGGCGTGCGCCCGGAGCGCATCCAGACCGGCGTTCCATCCACCAGTCCCGCTTCGTAGAATGACGAAGGCTTCTGGCATTGCAGCGTGTGCTGATCGGCGATCGACAAGGTTTTAAGAAAAGTGCTGTAGCCATTATGGGAATATTTATATTCGGCCGCGAGCTCTTGGTCGGTTTTACCCAGAACAAGTTGGGGGACATCTGTATCGTCGCATTCAGTTGCTGTTTGGGGGAGAAGGAGCCTGCTGACCAGGGCGCGACTCGCAAATTTGTATCGGCCCGATAGGTCCTTACACCAGAAAAATGCACCAGAACCGTGCATCGTGCTCTGCGTGAGCTCGATAAAATCTACCATCGCGTTATACTCGGCTTTGGCCTTTTCGATGTTTGCCATAGTGTTGGCAATGGACTCCTCCAGTTTTTGTATGTCGATGGTTGGGAAGGGTGACAGTTTTAACGCCATCGTTTTGATACGCATAAGCGCACGTCCAAATCTCTTAAAAACGTTGTCAGTCATTGAATTCGAAGTCCTTTGTATGGGATCACTTATGGGATCACTTTTTTTCATTTTGGTTGAAAATAATGCATTGAATGCATTTATTGAGCCAGTCACAAAATAGCTGTATCTTGCTGAAATTAGAGGAAAAGCCCGAGGAATCACTCACTTGCGGTTTTGTTAGGGAGCTTGATTCGACTCCCGCCGCCTCCACCATTGTTTTTTTAGCCAACGAAATCAAGATAATATGCTGATTATTCAGCAGAAATCGTCATTTTTGGTCGAAATCCTCTGTTACACCTTTTTGTTACACACTTTTGGTGGCAGAGGTGACCGAAATGACGTATTCCATTCCCTCCAAGTCTAACATCATCCTCAATCGCTACTCTTACTGTTTCCGAATGAAGGTTCCCCCGGACCTCCGGCCCATTGTTCAAAAAACAGAATTGCGATACAGCCTTAAGACAGGGTATCTCGGTCATGCGAAATCGCAAGCTCGGCTGATGGCGGGCCTTACTCAGAAACTGTTCACCTTCTTGCGGGAGAATCGCGATAAGATGAAACTCGACAGCACCTATATCAACGATATCATTGAAATTTTCAAATCAATCTCCCTTCACAACCACATTTCGGGCCAGTTGGCCTCAGCAGAGACCCCCGCTGATCTGGTCCATGTCTTCGGTCACCTCCTCGCCGATATCGCTACAGTTAAGATCGGCCAGCAAGCTGGCGCCTCGCCATGGGTTACAGGAGCCTTGGAGGATATCCTTGCAGGGATGGGATATAAGGTGGGGCAAGACCTGGACGTTGCCCAGCACAATGAAATCAACCGCTCCTTGATGAGAGTCACGATTGAGCGCCTCATCGAAGAGAAGGAACGCCTGAAGGCCGAGTTAAGCATCCTACTTGGTTAGGATAGACCATCACCTCTTTTTTCAGTGCTGGATCATCCAGGTAACGCTTCGGTCGCAGCGATATGCCAGGTAAACGGCAGTATTTCTGCACGGTATGTGGCCGATATGCTTTCCCGGACAAGGTTTCAGGCCAAGCCGGTTGAGCTCATCTGCGATCCGAGGGCCATCGAGTCCTTGAGCAACCAGAAAATCGATCCGGTTGCGAAAATCCTCGGGGATGTTCTCGATCATCGCACCTTTGACACTGAAGCGGCGGTAACGATCGTAAAAGCGCTTTCGAGCAATGGTGTCATCGGCCGGGACAACGCCCTCGGCGATGGCTTTCTCAATCGCTTGCCGGGACGACAGCCCCTCGGATTGGCACCGGCTGAACAGCGCATGGACAATGGCTTTATCATCGCCCGGTTTTTTGCGTGGAGGTATATAGCTCTTCCGGCGTATTATCTTCCTCAGGTTTCTATAAGTGTACGCCAGACCGGTGGCCGTTCTCAGGCCACGGGCATTGAGCGCCTCGACGATTTAAATCCTATATGATATTTATTGGTTTATTGTGAATCATATAGGAGCTAATTACAATCAAGCGACCGCTTGGATTGGAGCAGTGGGGCTTCAGTAGGGGTGTCAGGGGGGCAATATGGCAATAAACACTGTCAGCAATAATCGTATCAAAAATCGAAACTTCGGGAAAAATCTCCCCGAGCGAACCGAAAGCAAAAATCTTTCCGTAGCGAGCATGGAAAACGCCTTATCTGGCATCTATGTTATTCAGGACGGAAAATATTGTTACCTCAATTCTGTGGCGGCCTCTTATACTGGGTACAGCAGGAGGGAACTGATCGGTAAAAAAGCCGACAGCATCATTCACCCGGAGGACTTGGAGGAAACGAAGCGCAACGCCAAGGCGATGCTCAGCGGACAGCGCTCGACCCCCTACGAGTACCGGATTATTAACAAACGGAATGAAATTTGCTGGCTCATTGGAACCGTCACCCCCATCCTATATGAAGGGAAAAAGGCGATTCTAAGCAATGCCATGGACATCACCGAAAGAAAAATTGTTGAAAAACGGCTGAAGGAGGCTGAAAATTTTTACAGGACCATTTTTGAAACCACCGGCACAGCTACCATCATTATCGAAGAGGATATGACTATCTCTTTGATAAATTCAGAATTTGAGAAATTGACCGGCTATGCCAAAGGGGAATGGGAAGGCAAAAAACAGTGGACAGAATATGTTGTTCACGAACATATTCCCATGATCCGTGAATATCACACCTTGCGGCGGATAGACCCGAATGCGGCCCCCAGAAATTATGAGCACGACATGATCGATAGCCGCGGACGCATCCGCAACATCCTTGTCACTTGCAGCATGATACCGGGCACCAAAAAGAGCGTCGCATCGCTCACCGACATAACGGCACTCAAGGAGGCTGAAAAGTCCTTAAAGATAAAATCCACAAACCTTGAGGAATTGAACGCCGCCCTGCGGGTATTGCTTAAACAGCGGGAAAACGACAGGGAAGAACTGGAGCAGAAAATACTGTCCAATGTGAAAGAACTTGTTCTGCCGTACATCGAAACCATCAAAAATAGCAGAATAGACGAAAGGACCAAGGCATATTTGAGTATTCTGGAATCCAACCTTAAAGATATCATTTCACCTTTTTCAGAGAAACTGTCCTCGAAATACATGCGTCTCACCACTAAAGAGATCATGATAGCCAACCTAATAAAAGAAGGAAAAACAAGCAAGGAGATCGCCTCGGTCCTAAACATTTCGAAGGGTGCAGTGGATATTCACCGTTACAGGCTCAGAAACAAACTCGGCCTTACGCGAAAAAAAGCCAATCTTAAAGCGCACCTTTCAAATCTCGCCTGAAAAGCACTCGCTGTGCGAGCATCGAAAGCGTCTACTTTGTCCCCCAATGACTGGCAACGAATTCCATTCGTTTCCCCGCCCACTACTATCTATATATTACAATTTTAGGTACATAATTGTAATAGATCCTTGATATCTTTCATTTGACCCATTCCAATTTATTACAAATAACTGTAAATAATTATTATACTCTATATATATTTTTTTTGCCTCTGCCCCATGATATTTATTACCTTCACCGGAAACTGGAACGACCCATAGATTGTCTTGACCACGCCAGGGCACAATGGCCGCGCGATCATCAATACCATCACCAACCCAAGGATATCGTATGGCGAATGAAATCGGTTACCGCGTCGATCATCAGGTCGCCACCATTACCCTCAATCGCCCTGAAAGTTACAACAGCTTGACTCCTCAATGCTATGAAACGCTCAAGCGGGCTCTGGGCAATGCAGGCGCCGATCCCTTAATCCGGTGCGTTGTTTTGACAGGCAAAGGAGCCGCGTTTTCTTCTGGCGCCCACATCGATCAGAAGGAATGTGAGACAACGTTCGCGCCAGCTATGTTGGGCGATGTAATAAAGGAAAAACTCAATCCAATCATTGAAACGATCAGACGCATTCCCCAAATTGTCATCGCTGCGGTGAATGGGCCGTGCGCCGGCGCCAGCGCAGGTATCGTTCTGGCCTGCGACCTTATCATTGCATCTGAAACTGCATATTTTCTCTTTCCCTTCGTTAAAATCGGACTATCCGTCGATGGCGGTGCCGGTTTCTTTTTGAGCCGGCTGGCCGGGCCTAAATTAGCGTTGGGTTATTTGCTATCCGGGGAACGAATCGATGCCAGCCAGGCATATGCCTGCGGGATTATCAATAAAGTAGTGCCGGCTGAAGAACTGCAAAAAGAAGTCGCGTGCCTGTCGGAAAGTATCGTCAAGGGACCATACAGTCAATCTATTATCAAGTATGTCGTGAACAGAGCATCAGAAATGTCATTGACAGACTACTTGGAAATGGAGGCAGAATACCAGAAGCTGGCCAGTCAAAGCCAAGACGCCAAGGAAGGGCTAAACGCATTTTTAAACAAACGCATCCCCGTATTTAAGGGCAGGTAGCGTCAATCAACCTCACAAAAAATCTTCGATGCCGGAGAGCTTTTGGGCCGCCCGCTTCTTTTCGGCCAGGTTGACCAACCGGGAAATCATGATGCGCTGGGCCTGGGGCGATCCGGCCCCGTGCATGGACTCGGTCAGATAGCCCACCGCCGCCGTTCCCAGGGTGAGGTTTTCGATCAAGCGCAGGATCCGCATGCGGTTCATGGTGGGCACGTCGCAATCGCCGGCATAGTATTTTTCCAACCACTTGGCAGTCGCCGGCGCCTTGAAATCATCCTCGGCCGGCATGGTCACCATCAGGCCGCCGGCGATATCCTGGGCCAGGCGGGCGATCTCGTATGGAAAACGGGTGACGTTCTGCTTGTGCACGTTGGCCAGGAGCTTGTCTACTGCATAGGTGCCGCTCGGCTCCTTATGCCCTTCGCTGGCGCAGGAGATGCAGCCGCAATAGAGGGTTTCGTTGAGATGGTTCATCTCGATGATCTTGTCCTTGACGTGCGATGCGCGCTCGACGCCGTTATATTCGGCCACGGTCTGGGCCGCTCCGATGAGCACGTCGCCGACCCCGACCTTGCAGGCATAACTCTGGCGGTGATAGGCGGCGAAGTTTTCCACCAGGCTGCCGGCGAATTCATACTCCTTGTACATGAACACGCGCTCCCAGGGTACAAAGACATTGTCGAAGACCACCAGGGCCTCGTGACCGCCGAAAAAGGGATTTCCCCGATCCAGCTGCCCGGCTTCCAATTTGCGCGTGTCGCACGACTGGCGTCCCATAATATAGATGATGCCTTCGGCATCGCTGGGCAGGGCGAACGAAACGGCGTAATCCTTGTCTTCGGCGCGCATGGCGATGGTGGGCATGACAATGACCTCCTGGGAGTTGACCGCGCCGGTCTGATGGGCCTTGGCACCGCGCACCACGATGCCGTCGGCACGCTCCTCGACCACGTGCAGAAACATGTCGGGGTCGGTCTGCTTGTGGGGCGGCAGGCCGCGATTGCCTTTGGGGTCGGTCATGGCGCCGTCGCAGGTCAGATCGTTTTCCTGCACATAGGTCAGATAGTCGATGAAGCGCTTGCAATAGGAGGTCCCGTGCTTCTGGTCGATGTCGTAGGTGACGATGGACAAGGCGTTGAGCGCGTCCATGCCCACGCAGCGCTGAAAGCAGCAACCCGTGGCCCGTCCCAGCAGGCGGCCCATCTTGCTCTTTTTCACCAGGTCGTCGATGTTCTGGTGGATATGGGTAAAACGGTTGATCCGCTGGCCGGTGATGTGCGACGTGGCGGTCATGATATCTTCGTACTCGGGCCGCATGGCCATTTCGTAGGTCTTGGCCACGGCATTCATGGAGGGACGAATGATCGGATCGTCCACCACATTATCGACGCGCTTGCCGAACATGTAGACTTTCAGATTTAAACGTTTGAGGCTCTGCTCGTACTGCCCCGCTGTCATCATGGTTTTTTCGCTCCTTTTGTCAGTTATACGGGCAAGGCCTTAGAATACCTCGCTATGTTACCGGTAGATTGCGCTGAATTCACGACGCAGATCTTCTCTGAATTGCGGTGCGGCAATAGCGGTCAGCGCTGCTACGCGCTCACTGAGCTTGCGGCCCCAAATATTGGCAACACCGTATTCGGTAACGATGTAATCCACTTCGGCGCGAGTGGTCGTAATGGCCTGGCCCTTTTCAAAAGCGGCGACAATTCTGGATTTGGTGCCGGAAGCCGCAGTTGCCGGCATCGCTATAATGCTCCGGCCACCGGTTGAAATTCTGCATCCGCGCACAAAATCAACTTGGCCGCCAACGCCGCTGAACTGCATTGGGCCGATGGCGTCCGCGGCGATTTGCCCGAGGAGATCGACTGCAAGGGCTGAATTTACCGACAGCATGTTGTCATTTTTCCCAATGATGCAAGGGTTGTTGGTGTAGTCAACCGGATGCATTTCGATCATCGAGTTTTCGTTCATCCATTCATACAGATCAGCGCTCCCCAAAGCGAAAGTAAAAATCATTTTCCCGCGATGAAAATTTTTTCTGCGGCAGGTAACGATTCCTTTTTCCACCAATTTCATGACGCCATCAGAGATCATTTCTGAATGGATGCCCAGGTCCTGCTTGCCTTCGATGAATTGCAGTATGGCATCCGGAATCTGTCCGAATCCGAGTTGCAGACAATCGCCATCCTGAATCAGGTCGGCGACGTTTGCGGCAATGGTTTTTTCTACCACTCCAATGTTGTTGGCGGGCAGCGGCAACATCGGACGGTTGCTGAGAA
Organism: Desulfatitalea tepidiphila; assembly: GCF_001293685.1. Classification (NCBI taxonomy): domain Bacteria; kingdom Pseudomonadati; phylum Thermodesulfobacteriota; class Desulfobacteria; order Desulfobacterales; family Desulfosarcinaceae; genus Desulfatitalea; species Desulfatitalea tepidiphila. The sequence goes on from NZ_BCAG01000006.1 coordinate 84,402, forward strand.
TAAAGTGGTCAATCTGGGTAACGTGGATGAAAGTGTTTCCGTATGTTTTCGGCATGAGCGGCGACACTTCAACGATCACCTTTTTAGCGTTCAATGCGGCTTCAAGTGAATAGTCGACGGAAATGCCGAGGCTGACATTTCCCACTTTATCGGGCGGGGATACCGTCATCAGGGCCACATCAATGGGAAGTACGCCTTTACGTATTAACTTGGGGTAATCGCTGAGAAATGCGGCCGTAAAATCCGCTCGGCCTTGTTGAATGGCCGCCCGTTGTTTGGGGCCGGCGAACATGGCATTGTGACGAAAGGAGTTCTCATATTCGGGAAGGCAGTACAATCCCTTTCCGTACGAAACCATGTGCACAATTTCGACATTGTGAAGTTCAGCGGCTCTTTGGACGATGGCATCGTAGACCGCTTCAGGAGTTCCTCCGCCCGTCCCGGAAATAATTCTGTCTCCGGATTTTATCAATCCGGCGGCTTCATCAACAGAGATCGAGCGTTCCTTGATATAGGCATTCCAGTCCATGAATGGTTCCTTTTAAACGCTAATTGATTGATTTAAACACCGAGGTAGGTTTTCATGATATCCGACCTGTTTTTCAATTCGGAAACGGCCCCCTGCCAGAGAACATGGCCCTTCTCTAAAATATAGGCACGGTCGGAAACGTTGAGCGCAAAACTGGCGTTCTGTTCAGAAAGTAGAATCGTCAAACCCTCTTTTTTGAGTGCTACGATTTGTCTTTCAATCATCTTGGTCACCATGGGGGCAAGGCCCTCAGAGGGCTCGTCCAGGAGCAGCAAAAGAGGGTTCCCCATCAGGGTACGGGCGATGGTGAGCATCTGCTGTTCACCGCCCGATAGAAATCCGGCCCACTGGGTGCTGCGCTCTTCCAGAATTGGAAACAGGCGGTGCACCTTCTCCAGCGTCCAGGGGATGGCCTTTGAGCCGTTGGGGCTGGCCTTGATCGCGATCTCCAAATTTTCCCGCACGGTTAAATTCGAAAAAATTTCACGATCCTCAGGTACAAACCCAACGCCCATACGCGCGATCCTGAATGGTGGCTTTTGCGTTATCTCCTTGCCGGTGAACTTTATGCTCCCCGAAAGCGGGGCCGCAAGCCCCATAATGCTGCGAAAGGTGGTTGTCTTGCCCACCCCGTTGCGCCCCAGAAGGCAGACGGTTTCCCCTTCGGCAACCTGGAGGGACACGTCGAACAGGATGTGACTGAGATCGTAAAAGGTGTTGATTTCATTAATTTCCAGCAGCATCAGTTGCTCCCCTCCCCCAGATAGATCCTCTGAACATCCTCATTGCTGCGGACGCTTGCCGGTGTGCCGCTGAAAATGACCGCGCCCTGATGCAGCACAATGATTTTGTCGGAGATGCCAAAAACGACTTTCATGTCATGCTCGACGAAGATAAGGGCCAGCCCCTTATCCTTGACCAAACTCTTGATCAGTTCGGTCATTTCGTTCGTCTCCTGGGGACTCATGCCTTGCGTCGGTTCATCCAACAGGAGCAATGATGGACGGGTGGCCAGAGCGATACCCATTTCAAGGCGCTTCTGATCGCCATGCGACAGCAGGCCGCCCTTGGTTGAGCTCTTTTCAAGAAGACCGACGCTCTGCAATATTTCCTCTGTTTCGTGAACGGCCATATTACGGGAGCTGGAGAAGAACAAATGACTTTTGTGTTGAGCGGAAAGTATGGCCACTTGAATATTTTGGAACGTGCTCAATTTTGAGAATATATTGATGCGCTGAAAAGAGCGGCCAATGCCCATTCGGGAAATTGCATGGGGGGCGACGCCGGTGATGTCCTTGCCTTTAAAGAACACCTTGCCGGAGTCCGGGACAATATGTCCCGTCAGCAGATTGAACAGCGTGGTTTTGCCTGCCCCATTGGGTCCAATGACCGATACCAGTTCGTTCTCCTGAACCTGAAAACTGACCCTGTTGGTCGCTGTGATACCGCCAAACCGTTTCAGAAGAGATTTTGCCTCGAATATCATCGCTCACCACCCCTCCTGGCACCATTGCGCCGATTCAGAATCCAAGCCAGTTTTTCATTCGCAAATCCCACAATGCCACCTCGCATGAAAAGCACCAGGAAAGCGATGATCATACCTAAATAGAACATCCAGTAGGTGGTGCCTTTGGCGATGGTCTTGCTCAAAAAAATGTAGACGATCGAGCCGACAATCGGTCCGGCAAAACTGTGGAGACCGCCGAGAAGGCAAACAATGAGCATGTCAGTGGATTTGGCCCAGTGGGCGTAATCCGGAAAGACGCTGCCGGCGAACACGCAGTAAAGCGCCCCTGAAACGCCCAAAAAGACACTTGAAACCACAAATAGAGAAAGTTGATAGCGTCTGACCGCCACGGAGATGAACTCCGAACGCAAGGGGTTCTCCCTGATGGACTGGATCGTGATGCCGAATGGGGAATTGACCATCCGCCACATCAGGAAGATACAAAACAATGTTATGACCACGATGAAATAGTAGGATCGGGTGATGGAAGAGACATAGTCGGGAATCGGCACACCGATGATTCCGTTGTCTCCATTCGTAAAATCGTACCATTGAAAAATGACGGTCCATATGATTTGAGAAAATGCAAGCGTCAACAAGGCAAAATAGACGGCGTTGCGCCTTACGCAGAACCACCCGACGACCGCGCCGACTAAACCGGCCATAATCGGAGCAGCCAACACAGCCAAAGGAAATGGCAGCCCATAGCGCGATAAAAGAATTGCTGTGGTATAGGCGCCGGCACCGTAAAGGCCGGCCGGTCCGAAAGAAACCATTCCGCCATAACCCACAATCAGATTCAAAGAGCAGCCCGCCAAGGCCATGATCATCATCTCGATCAACAGGCTCACCCAGCTTTTGGAAAGAACAGATGGCAAAACCAGAAGCGTCGCTATGCCAGCTAAAACGAGCCAGAGATCGGCTCGGCTCAAATACGTAAGGAAATCTTTTTTCACTTTGCCCCTCATTATTCCGGTTTCCCCATCAGCCCGTGCGGTCGCACGATTAAAATGAAGATCATCAGCATAAAGGGAAACGCAACGGCCAGCTTGGGCATCACCAATATGCCGAAAGAATTTAAAAATCCAAGGATTACGGCACCAATGAACGCACCGGACAGGCTTCCCAGACCGCCGATCACGACGATGATGAAGCATTCGATTATGACGTGCATATCCGCCCCCAGGGCGACGACAGACATGGGAGGCATCAGAGCACCCGCGAGTCCTGCCAAATAGCAGCCCAACATGAAGACGCCCGTATACACCAGAGGCACGTTGATCCCCAAGGCATTGGCCATGTCGCGGTTCAGGGTGACCGCCCGGACGATCCGACCCAGCTTCGTGTACCGCATCAGGGCAAGCATGAAGATGAAAATTGCGATACCGCAAACGATAAGGAAAAGGTTGTATATCGGAAACGACATCCCCCAGAAGCTGACACTACCCCCTAACGGCCAAGGAACCTCAATCGTCTTAAAGGATACGCCGAAAAAATATTTCAGGCCGTCGCCCAAAATGAGAATCAGCGCGAACGTCAGAATATACTGATAGAGCATGTCTTGGTTGTAAATGCGTCGTAGCAGCAGCACTTCGAGGATTCCACCTATCAATGCCACCCCGATGGGAGCGAATAGAAGCGCCCACCAGAAGCTGCCCGAGCTGTTGGCAAACAGGGAAGAAAAGGCAAAACACAGGAAGCTGCCCACCATAAAAAAAGTCCCGTGAGCCAGATTCAAAACCCTCATTGTCCCGAAGATCAATGACAATCCTGCGGCGATGAGGAAAAGGACCAACCCCACACTGATACCACTGATGAATTGACTGAAAAACGATACAAACGTCACAGAATCACCCCCATGCTGCCCGGATCCCGGAAAACATCCGACATTTCCGGGATCCACAGGCAACCGTGTTGCATCCGACGATTATTTGCTCTCTCGCAATTTTTTGATCTGTTCGATCGTGTGGTATCCTTCTTCACCGATGGGCGTGACTTTGACCACATGGGGGAATGGGAGCCCTTCTGCGTAGTCCATGGTGCCGTACCACGTGGGCATCATCGCTTGATGATCATAGGCTCGGATTTGAACCTTCCCGATCAGCGTGTCCAGTGTCAATCCCTCTAACGCTTTGATGATTTTTTCTGTATCGACTGCACCGGCTTTTTCGATACCCGCTTTAAGAGCATAAATGGTGTTGTAATGGTTCATCGCCCCGTAGGAGGGATATTGTCCGACCTTGTTTTTGTACTTTTCGACAAAAACCTTGCTGCGAGGGTTGTCAATCGCCCAGAAAGGATATCTGGTAGTGGCCAATGCCGCTTTAGGGAAGGGTCCGCCTTTAGTCACGGTATACCAGGACTCGATATCTCCGGCGCACGGCTGAATGGCAAGCATTTGATCGTAAAGACCGAACGAGTCAGCCTGTTTGGTAAACGCCAATTCTCCACCGCCATAAACAGCGGCCAAGTAGAAAGCGTCGGCCCCGGAATTCTTGATCTTGTTGATATAGGCGGTATAGTCGGTGGTGCCGAGAGGCGCCCAGAGTTCGTCAATGATCTGCGCGTCCGGCACCATTTCCAAATACTTTTCCTTGAACTGCTTGAGTGCGGTTTTGCCGGTTTCATACTCCCAACCGAGGCTGATTATCTTTTTAACCTTTTTGGTGTTGGCCAATGCGATCGCCGGGGCATATCCCCAGTAAACCACCGAGTTGGTCGCAATACGGAAAATGTAGGGATGGAACTCATCCTCTGTCATGCGGGAGGACTGTGCATTGCTCGGCATGAAAATGATTTTTTCCTTCTTTGCAAAACTCGACACAGCCATCCCCACCGCACTGCTGACCGTACCTGTCAAAAAATCAGCATTCTCGCTTATGACGAGATCCTTGGCTTCCCGCAACCCTACCTCGGGATTTGCCTTGTCGTCCCGGGTGATCATCTTCAGGGGGCGGCCCAGGATACCTCCAGCCGCATTGATCTCCTCAATGGCGATACTTCCGCCTGCCTCGGAACTTATTCCATACATCGACAACGCGCCGCTCATCGAATGAATATGACCAATCACGATCGGCTTCTTTTCTGCCGCGTGGACTGTCACTCCTAGACAAAGAACTGCTATCAGCGCGAGCACCGACGAGACAAACCGCTTTTTCATTTGTTTTGCCCTCCTGTTACGGATTAAAATTATGAATCTTGTTCAGAAACTTTCAGCTTGATTGACATGATATAGAACTTAAAATGCCTACGCAATATTACTTAAATATTATATAAAGTTACTATCATTTGTAATATTATGGGAAATTAATGATTGAAAGTAACAAAAACTTATATAAAAACTTACATAAAAAAGTAATATTTTTGGGATTGAAAATGCGACCTTGCCTACTATGTATGGATTAGGATGGAGATGACGGGTCCCTCAGGATATCGAAGGCATCGAGAAGGGGATTTGATGTTGTGCCCATATAGGAGAGTGCATCAATTCCGGGATGGATCGAGTCACATCTAAAAGAATATAAATAGGCAGGCTGGCTGACTGTGTCGCATGAAGTGCTCTGTGCGTATTTTTTGGAGAGGTACAGACAATCAGCTGACAGCTCTGATCTATGGTCATTCCTAAATGATAGGATAAATTGGTTACACACGCCGGACCAAATCTCGCCAGCGCTGAGGAATGCCATGCAAGAAAAAGGCTTGGTGGTTATTGATATCCTAATAGACCCTGAAGCCCATCCACCGATAACCAGCTTCGAGCCGGTCGAGCATTAAACTTCAGTGCCATTCACCTCAGCGAGACAGATAGGTGGGCCAATTTTGATTTTAGCAACGGTAATCTGCATGATGTTGGCGCGGAGGGTTTAGGCGAGAGCGGTTTGTGATGGTGGCACTCAATAGGTCATCAATGCCTATTATATTTTCCCACTGAAAATGCAATACTACTTTTATGTGTTGAAGCAGACATATCTTCCTACCAGATGCGGCCGTTATGTTCAGATATAGCCCGCCTCCGTGTAGTTGTTTTTATGAACTCACTTCCTGAGGGTCTGAATATCAAAGGTGCTTGATTTAAGCCATATCATAATTGAAGATCCATAAGGGTATTATTTTCTAAACAGTTCAATGGCCGTATTTTCAAAACTGCTCTATTAGGGTGTGTATAATAATCCGTATGCAGCACCATCCTAAAAAATAAAAACGATCGTTCGTTTTGTGATTGACAGCAGCTTAACCTCAAGGATAGGATTTAACCTATCTGATCTGCATTAAAACCGTACCAATTGCAAAAAAAATAGCGCCTATACGCCCTGAGGCATGCAAACAGCCCACGGGGCTCGACCCGTTGCTGTTTACTTGTTAAATTTCCTTGTAGATTTCAAGCGGTCGGCCAGGCCTCATAAAACTCTAAGGAGATGCGATTATGGAAATTATGGTTTGTTACGATGGCTCCGATGGATCGAGAGCAGCGTTGGATGTAGCAATCAAGTATGCCCATGCATTTAAAGCGAAGATATATTTAGTGGCTTCCTTAGAGAAAAGGACCGAAGACGAGCAAAAAGATATTCAGAATCTCGAGACCGGGTTGAAAAGCGGAAAAGATAAATTGACCAGTGAAGGCATCGGATGCGAAACGCAACTACTGGTGCGCGGAATGACGCCGGGTGAGGACTTGGTCTTCTATGCTAGGGAAAAGGGGGTCGATGAAATCATCATCGGAATTCGAAAGCGATCCAAGGTGAGCAAGTTGTTTTTCGGTTCCACAGCCCAGTACCTGATTTTAAACGCCCATTGCCCGGTCGTCACGGTAAAATAGGCATTGAAATAATTGACCACAATGGAGCCTGTTTGTGCCTCGCGACGGTCTATGAAGATGGCAGGATAAGCGCGTTTATACACACTCGAAAGGAAAGAATCATGGATCTCTCTCAGTTCTCCCTTGATGGTAAAGTCGCCGTCGTTACCGGAGGAAGTCGAGGCATTGGGCGTTCTGCCGCCTTGGCCATGGCCGATGCCGGGGCGCATGTCGTTGTGAGCAGTCGAAAAATCGAAGGTCTTGAACCTGTCGCCGCGGAGATAGCGGCCAAGGGCGTAAAAGGAAGGGCCATTGCAGCCCATGTCGGCAAAATGGAAGACTCCCGTGCGTTGATGGACCAAGTCATGAAGGAGTTCGGCCGGATCGACGTTCTGGTCAACAATGCGGGCACCAATCCATACTTCGGCAAAATTATGGATCAGGATGAAAAGACCTATGACATCACGATGAACGTGAACCTCAAGAGCCTATTTTTTCTGAGCCAGATGGCTGCAAGGATCATGAAGACGCAGGGAGGCGGTTCCATCATCAACACCTCCTCCATCGGTGGCATCAGGGCCGGCGATCTTGGCGTTTACTGCGTCAGCAAAGCAGCCGTCATCATGATGACCCAGGTGATGGCCAAGGAGTGGGGCCAGTACAATATCCGGGTCAACGCGCTTGCGCCGGGTATCATCAAGACCCGGCTGAGTGAGGCCCTGTGGAAAGACCCGCAGGTCAATGCCAAGGCGGTCTCCCAAATTCCCATGCTCCGCCTGGGTGAGCCGGATGAATTGGGGGGTGTGGTCGTATTTCTGGCCTCCCAGGCCGGCAGCTACATAACAGGCGAAACCATTGTCATCGACGGCGGACGCGTTCACGGGGAACCGTCGTGGCTGGAAAAGAAATAGCATCACACCCCCACTGGAGGGCCCTATGAAGATTCAATCCATCGACCATATCAGCTATGCCGTGACAGACATTGACAAGGTGACCGAGGCCTGGTCGCGGCTTTACGGGCTTGGCCCCTGGCGGTTTGCCGAAAGCGGCGGTAAGGACGTCAAAGCCCGTCCTTGGAAAATCCGGATGGCGTTTGCCAACGTGGGCCCCACCGAAATTGAACTGGTCCAGTGCATCGAAGGAAGAATATTTCAGTCGAAGTTCCTCGACAAGTGGGGCGAAGGCGTCCATCACATCGGTTTTTACGTGGATGATGTGGATGCTGAAGTGGCTGAACTGGTCAAAGCCGGCGCCAACCTGCTCATTCACGACCCAGGCCGCTTTGCTTATGTGGATGCCGGCGGACCTGGCGGTGCGATCTTCGAACTGATGTGCATGAGAGTTTGACGCTTAACCTGATTGAAGCTGATATCAGCGAATGGAACTTTTCAAATGAAAAAGGCAGAGCCCCGCCAGCATCCAAATCACCAGAGCGGTGATGTAGTAAAAGGCATCCTTCCAGGACAACGCTCGGGCCCCTCTTGCTCCCTCCGCGTCATGGCTGATGTTTAATGGGGACTCACCGAATACCCCAAGTTTGCATAAGAATTGCGGCCCCCCTTTGCCAAACCGAAAAAATTTGCACCAACACTTATTCTCGTATTTTGAATATTCGACATTGTCAAACGACGTTTCGTCTTGACAAAGGCTCTGATATTTTTTAATCCCATACCAGGACTGTACGACAGCCATCGCACCCCTATTTCTTTGCACCTTCTGTCTCCAAAACCTCATATATATCGACGGGCGGCAGGCCGGAATATTCTCCGGTCCGGAAATCCATTTTCCGCCGGGTTCTCGCTTGTCTCCTTTTTTGAAAACATACTTTTTTGATTGAGGAGGTGATGAGTTAATTCGAGACATTGATAGTTCCATTAAACCACAACTGCCGGATCTTTACGGCAATCGGAGGACGACATGAGAATCAAGTTTCATCATGCACCTTTTGTTGCAATGTTCATTCTTGCCATTGTCGTTGCGCCTGCGATGGCAGAAGTCGCCAACCCCATCCTGACAGGCCCGATTCCAGTGACCGTACCTTTGGGGGACCCGTCACACGATTACCCCCAAATGGCCACGCAGCTCGACCTTGCAAGCTACGGCTATGTGGAAGAAGAGTTCTATATGGAAGGCACCGCGGACAGGTACGACGTGCCGCGGATCGGGCCCGCCATGCCGCCATCGACCTCTGCGGCTGCGATTCTTTCATCCCATCCTTATAAAACCCGCATGATTGTGCGCCGTCCGGTCAAGCAAAAAGACTTCAACGGCATCGTCCTGGTCGAATGGCTGAACGTGACCAGCGGATACAACCTGGACGCCCTGTGGCTGACTTCCTATGCTCACATAATGCGCGAAGGCTATGCCTGGGTCGGCGTGTCGGTTCAGCAGGTGGGCATTCATGGGGCAACGGCCGGCCTTCGGGTCTGGAGTCCGGTGAGGTACGGTGATCTTGATGTGACCGACGGTGGGACGATTACCGATGACTCGCTGTCGTTCGACATCTGGTCCCAGGCGGCAAAGGCGATCTGGGAGCCCCAGGACGTGAACCCGCTGGGCAAACTGGTGCCGGACATGGTGCTCGCAACCGGCGCATCACAGTCCCAGTACTTTCTCGTCTGGTATCACAACTCGGTCCACCCATCGGTGAACCTGTACGACGGTTTCTTGCTGTATCTCGGCGTGGGAAGGCTACTTCGCACCGACCTCGACACCAAAGTGATCAAGGTCAACACTGAGAATGACATCCTTTTTCTCGGAGAGTATTTTGCACGACAGCCGGACTCGGATCACCTGCGCACCTACGAGGTCGCTGGAGCATCTCATGTCGGTTTTTCCGACCCCAATTTGCGAGGTGAACTCCTCGTTCGCGACGGCTTGCCGATAGCGGACACCACAGCATGTACCCGCCCCGCCCTGAGCCATATTCCTACGAAACATGTCGTCAATGCAGCCTTCGATCACCTGGCGCTCTGGATTGGTGAGGGTATGGAGCCGCCTACGGCTCCGCTGATGGAGGTTATTTCTACTTCGCCGGTCGAGGTGCTCAGAGACGTATACGGAAACGGCCTTGGCGGCATCCAACTGTCGCAACATGCAGTGCCGACGGCCACCAACACCGGGGTCAACGGCGGGCCTGGCTTCTGCCGGCTTTTCGGCTCCTACGAGCCGTTCGATGAGGCCACTTTAAAAAGCCTGTATCCGAATCATGGCAGCTATGTCTCTCAGGTGGTCCAGCAGGTGAATTATAACCTTGCCAATGGCTACATCGTAGCTTTCGATGCAAAAGAGACGAAAAAAGCGGCCGCCCAATCCGACATCGGGAAGTGGCGCCGTCGCTAAACGGTATTTGTTTGATTTGGCGTAATCAAGAGCCCTCTCCCGGTGCAGGGGGAGGGCTTTGTTAATCGATCTGTCCTCTTCAACTGGGCGAACCTAATCGGTTCGTCTATCGCAACCTGTCTGGTTTCTGTGTGCCATCGCAGGGCTCAATGTGTTGCACCTCGGGAGCGCCTCCTGCCATCGAGCTGGTTATTGACACGCGAGCACCTTTTTGACATGTAGGCTCAATCGAAAACAGGTGCCCAAGCTTTCACCTAAAAATGGGCTCATGGTATCGACCCGACCTTGTTGGTAAAAGGCAGCGGTTTTGAAAAACACCTACCGACCTGTAAATCGCTATAGAATCGGTAATGGGAAAACAGTGTGTATCGATCAACGGGAGGAAACCTGCATGAAAATGAAAACGTGGACAAGTCTCACCCTGTGGTTGCTTCTGATTGTCGTGGCCGGACCGGTTTGGGCAAAGGACAAAGTGCAGGTGGCCTTCATCGGTCCCCTGACCGGTGGGGTTTCCGCTATCGGCGTGGGGGGCAGGAACTCGGCCGATCTCGCGGTCCGGCTGAGAAACGCGGACCCGAAATCCAAATATGAGTATGAGCTGGTGGTCCTGGATGATGAGTGCAAACCCAACTCGGGCGTGCAGGTGGCCACCAAGGCGTCCGCAGACAAAAAGATCATCGCGGCTGCGGCGCACTATTGTTCTGTAGTAGCATTGGCCGGCGTGGACGTTTACCACAAATTCGGTTTACCCATAGTGGTCTGGGGTGCGGTTCATCCCGACATCACCTACGGAAACACCTACAAAGAGATTCACCGGATCAACGGCACGATGATCAATCAGAATGAGGTGGCCGCCAAATTCGTCAGGGAGCTCGGATACAAGACCTGGGTGAATCTTTATGATACCACCGATTACGGCAAGGGCATGAATGAGTACTTCTCCAAATACCTGACCGAAAACGGCGGAGAAATCCTCGGCAGTTTCGGCGTCACGGCCGATCAACAGGATTTTACGGCCGAATTGACCCAGGCCAAAAAACTCGACCCGGACGTTATCTGGTTCGGCGGCCTGACGCCGCTGGGTGTCAGGATCCGACTGCAAATGGAAAAACTGGGCATCACCAGCCAGTTTCAGAGTTGCTCAGGCATCATTTCCGATGCCTATGTCACCGGAACGGGCGACCTTGCCGAAGGGACCATCGCCTTCAGGGAAGGCGAGCCTGTCGAGAATCTCCCCGGCGGCCAATGGTTCATGGAAGAATACACCAAAGCGGGCTACGATGAAGCACCTGATGCCTTCGGTCCCTTTGCCTTCGCCGCCATGCACCTGATTCTGGATACCATCGAAGAGGTCGGACCGAACCGCAAGGCGGTGGTGAAACGCATGGAAAATATCAAGGAATATAAATCCATCGTCGGCTCAGTCACCTTCGACGACCATGGCCAGAACATCTCTCCGGCCATTACCAAGTACATCGTCCAGGACGGCAAGTGGGTGCCGTGGCAGAATTCCGAATATGCTTCCGGAAAACGCCAGCTGAAAAGACGCTGATCAACGCGGGTGAAGCGGCTTTCTGGTCCGCTTCACCCGTTTTGTCCCCTGTCCGCAAAACCGAGCGCGTGCTGACCCCGGCGGGTCGTCTGTTCTGCCCGATGCAGGGCTCTGATCAATGACTCCCCAGCGCGATCCTTTCGAGAGATTCCGACTGACACATGGATATGCCCCAATGGACATTGCCCTGATCGCTCAGCATACTGTAAACGGATTGATGCTGGGGTTGATTTATTCCCTGGTCGCCGTAGGGTTCACCCTTTTTTTCGGTGTGCTGGATGTCATCAAGTTTTCCCACGGCGATATGCTCACCTGGGGCGTTTTCACGGCCTTTTCGGTTTACCTCGGTCTTACGATGATCGGCCTGACCTCTCCTGCTTTCATGTTGGTGTCCGTCGCCCTGGTGGCCATGGCGGCCATCGGATTCCTGGGCGCCGTCATCGCCAAGGCGTTGATCCTTCCCCTCAAAGGTGCGCCGCCGCTGAACACCCTCCTGATCACCCTGATGTTGGGAACCGTTCTTCGAGAGTCGATCCGCCTGTTCTATCCGGACGGGGCCAATCCCAAGCACTTCCCGGCGCTTTTGCCCGACTGGAGCCATTCCTGGGGGCATTTCACATTGCGGTTCGACAATGTGCTCATGCTGATCACCGGCATTTTGATGATCGTGCTGGTACAGATGATCATCAAGCGCACCAAACTGGGGATGGCCATTCGTGCGGTCAGTCAGGACGAGGAAACCGCGAGGGTCATGGGAATCAACTTCAATATGGTGGTGTATGTCACCTTTGCCATCGGCTCCGCCCTGGCGGCTTTTGCCGGCGTCATCTATGTCTTGTACTACAACGAATTGAGCTTCAATATGGGGCTGCTGTTGGGAGCCATCGGTTTCAGCGCTGCCGCAGTGGGGGGGTTCGGCAATATCTACGGCGCCATTGTCGGGGGATTTCTCTTCGCCATGCTTCAATCCATTGGGGCTGCAGCGCTGCCTTTTGCCAGTGCCTACAAGGATGTGTTCGCCTTTGGCATGGTCATCGTCCTGATTGCCATCAAACCGACCGGCATTCTGGGCGAAAAAGAAACGGAAAGAGTATAAACAGATGCCCGAGCCGTCGAAAAAACCTTCTTCTTTTATCCCCTCTGCCGCAGCCGTCCTGTGCGGCGCTGTTTACATGGTGTTCTTTCTTTCGGGCGAGTCTCAGATGATGGTCTTCGGACTCCTTGTGGGGGCGGTTCTCGGATTAGCGGCGTTCAAGTATTGGCGAATCCTGGATGCCATCGGACAGAGCGCCAGGGACCACCAGGGCGCTTTTTCCATAGCTGTGGTGGTCGCAGTCGTTGCGGTATCCCTCTACTTCTACGATGACCCGTTTGTGCTTTTTCTCCTGGGTACGGTCCTGGTAAATGTGCTCACCTGTCTGGGCCTGAACATTCAATTCGGGTTCGTGGGCGTCATGAACTTTGCGGGGGCCTCTTTCTTCGGGGTCGGATGTTATACCGCCGCAGTTCTGACCGGACATACGGCGGTGCCCCACCTGCTGGTTATTTTGATGGGAGGCTTGATGGCGGCTCTCCTGGGCTTTGTCATCTTGATACCGGTTCTCAAGACCAGGGGCCATTACGCGGCGCTGGTGACGATTGCCTTTGCGCTGCTGTTCAAAACATTTCTGGAAGTCAACGACACCCTCGGTGGGCCTCAGGGGTTGAAGGCCGCCGGGCTGAACCTGTTCGGGTGGGACGTCGGTCAGGATATCGCTATCGGTTCTTTCGAAGGATCATTCTACCTGGGCTACATCGCCGTGATTCTGCTGCTGGTCGTTTTGGGGTTCATCATGGCGCGGCGCATGGAGGACTCCTGGGTCGGGCTCAACATGGATGCCGTGCGCCTGGACGAGACGGTGAGCGCCTGTTTCGGCCAGTCCATACCCCGGTGGAAGATTACAGCCTTTACCATCGGCAACTTCTACTGTGGGGTGGCGGGTGCTTTCTACGCCATGATGCTCGGGTACATCGCGCCCACCAACTTCACGTTCGGAGACTCGCTGATCCTTCTGTCCATCGTGATCCTGGGCGGACTGGGTTCCATGTGGGGAACGGTGGTCGCGACAGGCATCGTCATCATCATCCCAGAAAAGTTCCAGGTCCTGCAAGAGTATCGCTTTCTATTGTTTTCCGCCCTGGTAATCGCCATCCTGCTGTTTCGGCCCCAGGGCCTTCTGCCGCGCCCCCTGCGCAGCTACAGAACACTGAAATCGCTTCTCGGCAAAAGTTGAAACGAAGGATTTACATTGCATAACCCGTTGCTGAGCATCTCGAATCTCGGAAAAACCTTCGGCGGCGTGACCGCCCTGGTGGATCTAAACCTTTCCGTACAACGGAACCGGATCCTTGGCCTGATCGGACCCAACGGCTCAGGCAAGACCACTTTTTTCAATGTGGTCACCGGCATCTATCAGGCGACGTCCGGGAAGGTGGTGTTCGAAAATAAAGAGATCACCAACTTTTCTCCTCAGAAAGTCTACCGGACCGGAGTAGCGCGTACATTTCAGCGCTCACGCCTGCTTTTACCCTTGAGCATTCTGGACAACATCATACTAGGAGATCACAGCCAACTTGAAAACGGCCTCTTTTTCAACCTTTTCAGAAGGCGGGCCCTGGCGGCCCAGTGCCGACAGCTCCTGGACAAATCCAAGGAGCTGATTACCATTTTCGATCCCGATCTGGCGGATCGCATCTTCGAGCCCGTGGTCAATCTGCCCATGATATCGCGCCGCCGCATCGAAATCTGTCGTGCCCTGATCTCCAATCCGAAACTACTGCTACTGGATGAACCCTCGGCCGGAATGACCCATGAAGAAACCCACCGGCTGATCGACGATATCCTTCATATCAAAGAGAAAATCGAGGATCTGACCATCATCATCATCGAACACGAGATGTCCGTCATGGAACGCATTACCGATCGCTGCGCGGTGCTCAATTTCGGTCAGAAAATTTGCGAGGGAACCTACCAGCAGGTTGCCTCCGATCCCGAGGTCCAGCAGGCCTACCTGGGGGTGGATTGATGGGAAAAAGCCTATCCGCATTGAGCGTTCGGGGGATTTATACCGCATATGACCGGGCCGATGTCATTGAAAACCTTTCCCTCGAGGTTCCCGAGGGTTCGATTACCTGCCTTCTGGGAAACAACGGGTCGGGAAAGACCACCGTCATCCGGTCCATCCTGGGACTGACACCTCCCCGGGCCGGGCATATTTTCTTCCACGGCACCGATATCACGCACCTGCCCACCCACAAAATCGTGCGTCAGGGGCTGGCCTCTATTCCCGAAGGCCGCAAGGTCTTTCCCGGGTTGACCGTGGAAGAGAATCTGCGCTTGGGGGGATATCAGGAAGACGATAAGGAGGTGCTGCTGACGCGTCTGCGAAAAGTTTATGAGCTTTTTCCCCGTCTTGAGCAACGCGCGACCCAGCTCGCCGGCACCATGTCGGGGGGAGAACAGGCCATGGTATCCATCGGTCGCGGTCTGATGGGTGCGCCGAAACTGCTGATCATCGACGAGCCCTCCCTTGGGCTTTCGCCCTTGCTGGTGAAGGAGAACTTCCGTATCATTGAGGACATTAGAAAGCAGAATATCACGGTTTTTCTGGTGGAACAGAACGTGCGGCAGACATTGGCCATTTCAGACTACGGGTACGTGCTCTCCAAAGGCAGGGTCGTGGCCCAAGGCGATGCCAAAACCCTTCGCGACAATATAGAGGTTCAGCAGGCCTATTTCGGATAACATACTTGCAACCAGACACGGCCGCCGGTTGGCCGCAGCATCAACCGTATTCCGATAAGATCAAGTCATGAACAGTGAAACCATCCGCTGAGGGAAGAAAATATGACACCTATACCCGATCCGGTCGAGCTGACCCAGATCCTTGTCCGCATGGATACCATCAATCCACCCGGAAACGAAGAGCCTGCAGCACGCCTTCTCGGCCGGCTTCTGGAAGAAGCGGGACTCCAGGTCTCATATCCCCGTTTGGGTGAAAACAGGACGGGTCTCATTGCCGTCGTTCCCGGAAGCACCTCGAAATTGCCCCTGGTTTTCACAGGTCATTTGGATACCGTACCCATAGGCGATATGCCATGGGACAGCCCGCCTCACGATGCCGAGATCAAGAACGGACGCATTTGGGGAAGGGGCGCCAGCGACATGAAAAGCGGCGTCGCGGCCATGGCCGTCACGGCCCTTCATCTATCTGAAGCACCCAGAGGACGGGGCGGCGCAGTTTTCGTATTCACCGCAGGGGAGGAAACCGGCTGCGAGGGCGCCTTGCAGATGGAGAAAAGCGGTGCTCTGCCAAGCGAGGCTGGTGCACTTGTGGTGGCGGAACCCACCGGCAACCGACCTTTTCTAGGCCATAAAGGCGCCCTGTGGCTGGAATGTAGGGCAAGGGGCAAATCAGCGCATGGCTCCATGCCGGATCTTGGCGAAAATGCCATCTACAAGGCTGCACGGGCCGCGGCCAGCCTCGAGCATTTCTTTTCCTCGGCGCCGGCCCACCCTCAACTGGGCAAGCCCACATTGAATGTGGGAACCTTCGTCGGCGGCTCCAAGATTAACATGGTGCCCGATTCGGCCAGGTTTCGAGTCGATCTCCGCAGCGTCCCGGGCATAGAACACCCGCGTCTTCTTGAGGACATCAAGCGACACATTGGCTCGGATATTGAGGTGGAGCGCCTGATCGACCTGCCGGGAATATTAACATCGGCGGCCGATCCCTGGATCGCCCGTATTTTTGAAATTTTGGAGAAGCTTCAAGGCCATAGGCCGGATCCGGGCTATGTCAATTATTTCACAGATGCTTCTGTCCTGACGTCCGCACTGAAAAACCCGCCCACTCTGATTTTTGGTCCGGGCGAACCGTTTCAGGCCCATCAGACCAATGAATACTGCGATCTCGAAAAGATTCTTCACTCCGTGGCATTTTATCGGGCGATTGCTGAAGACTGGCTTGCGTCATGAGTTTGCAGGCATCGATACGCGAAGCTTTCTCTGTTACTTGGGGGGAAACGAGGCCGGATCGATCACATACCAGACATTTTTGACCCCCTGCCCGAAAGTGTCTCCAGGATCTTTGTCCTTAAAGAAGTAATACAGCGGAAAAGACCGAAACGTTGTTTGTTTTCTGCCGTCGGCGCGGGTGATCGTCCCAAAGTCACTGGTATCGACGCCCGGAGGGGCGGCGATACCCTCACGAAAATAGACCGGCCATTTTTCAAGGCAGTCGCCTGTGCAGGCGCTTTGGTTTTTACCGTCCATTTTGAACCAGTACAGGGTCATTCCCTTGGCATCCGTCAGATATTGGCCAATGCCGTCCCTGGCAGCTATTTTTACGGCATGATGGTCGGCTGCGGCTGGACCGGCCGAAGCTGACAGCAGGATGATGCCCAACAGGATGAGGATTATTTTTTTCATAGGTTTCTCCTTTCGGTCCGAGGTGGCGGCGAATCGGTCACGAGCCTCGGTTTTTGATGACGCTTGGGCTTTTTAGGAATATATACGCAGGACAGCCCCTTTTGGATGTATTCCCACCTCCTATTTTTTCAAAAACAGCTGAATCAGGAGGCCTTTTGATGACACGCCAAAACCGTTCCGAGGCCGAATTGATGACCTTGATCGCCCAAGGTGATGAGCAGGCCTTCGAGGACCTATATGACTGTTATAAGGACATTATCTTCGGTCTTGCGCTGCATATCGTCGACGACCACTCGGTGGCTGAAGATGTGCTGATCGATGTCTTCTCGCAAATCTGGCGGCACGCCGGCGCTTTTGACGCCGGTAGGGCATCGGTCAAAACCTGGATGACACGCGTCGCACGTAACCGCGCCATTGACGAACTGCGTCGTCAACGCATCCGATCCGTCCCGAAAGTTCCAGAATGGGCGGACCTTCAGTCGGCCGATTCAGAAGATCCAGATCATGTGGCGGCCCACCTCGAACTCGAAGAGATGCAGCTCCAGGTGCGGGCGGCAATTGCATCCTTGCCGACCGATCAACAGGAAGCTTTGTCTTTGGCGTATTTTAAAGGGTATTCACACCGCATGATCTCTGACATGCTCAACCGGCCGCTGGGGACGGTGAAAACGCAAATCCGCAGTGCAATGCAGCACTTGCGCGCAGTCTTGAATCGAAAAATTTGACATCCAAAACCGCACCCGCTGCGTACAATTATGAGAAGCGTCAACACGACAAAAGGAATTAGGAATGAGCAACCACCATCCGGTTGATTTACTGCCGGCATATGCTCTGGGATCTCTGGAAGACAGGGAACGCGAAATAGTCCTTCACCACCTGAGGGCTTGTACGGACTGCCGGGAAAAGTTGATCCTCTTTCAAAATACCGCCGACCAGTTGGCGTTCGGATCCCCGCCGGTCCGCCCGCCGGAAAGCATAAGGCGCCGGTTGTTGGCACACTTGGGTGTGGAGCGCTCCACTCCAAGATCGGTCAGCTGGCTGCAAAGAAGGGTCGCCGCCTGGCCTCGAGCGATGACGGCCAGCGCCCTGTCAGGTCTCATTTTTGTCATTGTTCTGGGCCTGTCCACCTTGCTCTTGTGGCAGCGGATCGATCGTAGCGCAATTATCGATTTGGACGATGTCAGGTTGGAAGATGTCAGGCAGGTTTGGCTGCAGGCCACCGCAGAGGCGACCGGCGCGAGCGGGATCCTTGTTTTTAGCCCGGACAAATCCCGGGCTCTGCTGATGGTTGACGCCTTGAAGCCGCTTCAGCCGCAGTACCAGTATCAACTTTGGTTGATAAAAAATGGCCGCCGAGTCAGCGGGGGCGTATTTTCCGTCTCTGACGAGGGTATGGCCGGAATAGTGGTTGCAGCCGATCGTCCGTTAACAGATTTCGATGGCCTGGGGGTCACAGTCGAGCCTTTTGGCGGCAGTCCAGAGCCGACCGGCAAGAAAATGCTGGGTGCAAAAATTAAGTTGTAAGCTGATAATATATGCTTATTCAGGCGGAATGGATGCCGGTCGGTCGAGGGGTTCAATCAGCCGTTCGGATCTTAGGCGAAAAACACCCCAACTCAAGGAGGGTGATGATGAAAACGAACAACTTGCATTACAACCCGGTTACACCAGATATCGTCACTGCACTCATGAAGATATGCGGCCAGGGGGCTGTCCTATTTGGAGATGCCAGGCAACTTGAGAGGTTTTCCCACGATGCGGTGGCTGAAAGACAATTCGCTCATCCCCCCGAGGTGGTGGTTTCACCATCCACAACAGAGCAGGTGGCCGCCATTATGCGACTTGCCAATGAAATGCGCATACCGGTGACCCCGCGGGCGGGCGGCAGCGGTTTGTCAGGCGGTGCCATCCCGATCTTCGGCGGTATTGTTCTATGCGTTGATCGCATGAACCGAATTCTTGAGATTGACGGCGCCAATCTCATGGCTGTCGTTGAACCCGGTGTGGTCACCAATCACCTGGATGCTGCTCTGAAAGAGGCCGGCCTCTTTTTCCCTGGTTATCCGATGAGCGAGGAGATCTGTTTCATCGCCGGGAACGTTTCCGAAAACGCCGGGGGAGGCCGCGCCGTGAAATATGGCGTGACTGGACGCTACATTCACGGCTTGGAAATTGTCACGCCGATCGGGGAAATCTTCCAGGCAGGCGGCAAACGGGTCAAGGACGTCACCGGCTACGATCTGATCCAACTGATGGTCGGTTCCGAAGGCACATTAGGCATATTTACCAAAATTTTCATTCGACTGCTGCCTAGACCCACCCACCGAAAAGGATTACTGGTGCTGATCGACAATGTGAAAAGCGCCGTTGAAATGATTTCCCAGGTGATGCTCAAAGGGCGCCTGATACCTTCCGCCGTCGAGTTCATGGATGGCGTTTGCTTTTCGCTCGCCGCCCGTGAGTTGAAGCACGACTTTCCATATGAACGCACGCGGGCTGCGTTGCTGTTCGAGGTGGACGGCAGACACCCGAACGAAGTAGCGCGTGAGGCGGAAATTATCGAAACCCTGTGCAGGGGAAAGCATGTCGTGGGTTTGTATCCGGCCGACAGCGAATCTCAACTGGAATCGTTCTGGAAGATCCGCAAACGCGTCATATGGGCACTAAGGCGCCGCTTTCCACGAGAGAGCGTAGAAGATATCTCACTTCCCATAGCGGCGCTCCCCGATATCTTAACCGAACTGGAACATATTGGAGAAAGGTATCATGTCCATATACCGGTCTATGGCCATGCGGCGGATGGCAATCTGCACGCCACGCCGGTAAAGAGCCCGCAGCAATCCGATTCCCATTGGGATTCGATGCTGCCGCATCTTCTCGCTGACATCTACCGGGCTGTGGCACGTCTCGGGGGAACAATCAGCGGGGAACATGGCATCGGACACAAACGAAGGGATTTTCTCGACCTGGTGATGAGTCCGACGCAGATCAACATGATGCGGGCCATAAAAAAGGCGATCGACCCGAACAACATCCTCAATCCGGGGAAGATCGTCAACGTGTGATACCGCTGCAGAAAAGCACCCCCAATTCATTACGCCATTCGTTAGGCCTGGCCCGGGTATAATGAATGGCATTCAGATAGAGTCGTTGATCCCGATCCCTGCAACTTGCCATCGTCTGTGGTCAACACTATTGTAACGTCATGCCCGAGACAAAGGAGCCGCTCCTGCCGCGAACGGAGATCACACCACCCGAGAAAGTGACCTTCCTGTCCATTCTGGATTATGACGGCCGCCACGCCGAAAGCCTGATCGCCGAAGCCGTGCTGGCCATCGAGATGGGCACGCTGGCGGAAGACCTTGCCCTGACCCTCCATCCACATCCCACGCTGTCGGAAACCGAATCGGAAGCAGCCGAACTTTTTCTGGGGAACGCCACCCACCTGGCGGCTGCCATGCGCGGGTAGATCCATCCGGCCGAACAGACCCGCCTGGGTGGCCCCGGACTCTGGACATCTTTTCTCCATGAAAAACCGTTGCGACGATTGTAACGATAACCGGTTCATGGCCAGGGAGGAGGCCTACCGGCAGATGGCTCACGACGACTCACTCCCGGGGGCCGTGCCGGACCTGATCGAACTTTGACAATGCGCCGCCTTATGCTAAGCTACCTTCTTCGCAATGGATGCCGGCGGGCTTGGCAGTGCGATCTTCGAACTGATCTGCATGAGGGTGCGAGCCCGGCACGTCCAGAGTGGCAGACATCGAACGAATGCATCAACAATGGAGGACTTACGATGTTCGTCAATGGAAAATGGGTCAACGCAGAAAGTGGTCGTACGTTTCCATCGGTCAACCCCGCATCTGGCGACATCATCGCACAGGTGCCGGCGGGGGACGCCAATGACGCGGCCAAGGCTATCGAAGCTGCGGCCGACGCCTTTCCCCACTGGGCGGCTCAGACCGCTTACCAACGCTCTCAGTTCCTGTACCGGGCCCATGCCCTGATGATGGAGAAGTTGGACCATCTGGCGGCAGTGATGACCGAGGAGCAGGGAAAGCCGCTCCAGGCCGCGCGTAACGAGGTCAAATATGGGGCCGACTTTCTGCTGTGGTATGCGGAGGAGGCCAAGCGGATCTACGGCCAGACGATTCCCTCGTCCAGGGCGGACCAGCGTTTCATGGTGCTGCGTCAGCCGGTCGGGGTAGTCGGCGCCATCACCCCGTGGAATTATCCCATTTCCATGATCACCCGCAAGGTCGCACCGGCGCTGGCGGCAGGGTGCACCATCGTTCTCAAACCCGCCGAAGCCACGCCCTTGTGCGCCAAGGCGGTCTTCGAGATTTTCGAGGCCGCCGGCATGCCCTCCGGCGTCGTCAACCTGGTGACGGCACAGGCGCCGAGTCCCATCGGCGACACGTTCCTGAAAGATCCCAGAATCCGCAAGCTGACCTTTACCGGATCGACCGAGGTGGGCAAAATGCTGGCCCGGGAAGCGGCGGCCCAGATGAAACGGGTCTCTCTGGAGCTCGGCGGCCACGCTCCCTTTATCGTGTGCCGCGATGCGGACCCGGTGCATGCGGCCAAGGGACTGGCGCTGGTCAAGTATCTCAACACCGGTCAGGCGTGCATCAGCCCCAATCGCATTTACGTGCATGCCGATATCATCGATCCCTTTATCGGTGAGTTGACCCAGCGCGTCTCTGCCATGAAAGCCGGCTCGGGCTTTGATAAGAGCGTGCGCATCGGTCCGCTGGTCAACGATGCGGCCCTGGAGAAGGTCGATCGACAAGTCCAGGATGCGATCGCCAGGGGCGCCGGACTGATCGCCGGCGGCCGACGGTTGACGGAAAACGGTCTGGAGCGGGGATTCTTTTATGCGCCGACCATTCTCAGCGGCGTGACCCCCGATATGACCATCTATCGGGAGGAGACCTTCGGTCCGGTGGCCCCCATCATTTCCTACAACGACGAGGACGACCTGCTGGCCATGGCCAACGACACCCGCTACGGGCTGGCTTCGTATGTCTACACCCGTGATTTGAAAACCGCTTTTACCCTGTTCGAAGGCCTGCATTTCGGCATCGTCGGCATCAACGACATCAATCCGACCTCCGCCGCGGCGCCTTTCGGCGGCATGAAAGAGAGCGGGCTGGGCCGCGAGGGCGGCATCGAGGGCATCGAGGAGTATCTGGAGACCAAGCTGGGCGGATTCTCAATTTGAACATTCCCACGTTATCACCACATTCTATCGGAGAAAAACAGCTATGGCACCCAGCGCGCTGAACGGCGTTAAGATCATCGAATTCTGCACCACTATCAGCGGTGCCTATTGCAGCAAATTGATGGCCGACCTCGGGGCGGAAGTGATCAAGATAGAGCCGCCGGTGACCGGAGACGAAGCGAGAAGAAGGCCGCCTTTCCAGAACGATGACCCGGACCCCGAAAAATCAGGGCTCTTTTTGTATATCAACACCAACAAGTTCGGCATCACCCTCGATCCGTCGAAGCCCAAAGGTAAAGAGATCTTTGAGCGGCTGGTCCGCCAGGCGGACATCCTGATCGAAGATCACCGACCCGGCGAGATGGAAGCGATGGGGCTTGGGTATGAAACATTGAAAAAAACCAATCCCGGTCTCATCATGATGGCCATTACGCCATTTGGGCAAACAGGCCCCTGCAAGGACTATAAAGCCTACCAGCTGAACATCTCGCACATGAGCGGGCAAGGTTATCTGCTGCCGCTGGTGGCGCCGGACCTGGATCGTCCGCCGGTGCAAATCGGGGGCAACAGCGGCAACTTCGATGCCGGGCTGACGGCTTCCCTTGCGGTCATGGCCGCCCTGTTCTGGCGGGGAGCGTCCGGCAAAGGGCAATACATCGGCATGTCGAAAATGGAAGCCCTGATCG
The DNA here is from genome assembly GCF_001293685.1 of Desulfatitalea tepidiphila. NCBI lineage: Bacteria > Pseudomonadati > Thermodesulfobacteriota > Desulfobacteria > Desulfobacterales > Desulfosarcinaceae > Desulfatitalea > Desulfatitalea tepidiphila. The sequence continues at coordinate 107,510 of NZ_BCAG01000006.1, forward strand.
CCATGCAGCGTGTGGAAAGCGTGACGTTTCCCAACAGCGGCATCAATATGAGTCGCAAGGGGGAATCTCTGCGAATGAGCGGCAACGGAATATTTCCGTGCAAGGATGGATTCGTCTCCATCGTGACGCCCGAAGAGCACCAGTGGCAAAACTTCATGAAACTGATCGGCGATCCCCCATGGTCCAAGGAGCCCTGGTGTCAAAACCGATTTGAGCGCGGCAACCATGCGGAGAAAATCAACGCCTATATCCTGGAGTGGATGAAGGACAAACCCAAGGAGGAGATCTTCAGAAAAGGCCAGGCGTTCAGCGTGCCGGTGGCACAGGTCAACACGGCCGAAGACGTGGTGTGCTCGCCCCATTTCAATGCCAGGGGGTTTTTCGTGGAAATCGACCATCCGGTGATGGGAAAACTGGAGAAATTCCCATCTTCTCCCTACCGGTTCTCCAAAACGCCATGGGCGGTCGCAAGACCGGCCCCACGCCTGGGAGAGCATAACGAGATGATCTTTCAGGAAAAACTCGGCTACACCACCGAAGATCTGAAAATTTTTAAAGATGCGGGAATCCTATGACAACAAGACAAAAAGGGGAACTCATGGACAATAGCGGCCCCTTGACGGGTATCCGGGTCGTTGAATTCACATCGGCCTGGGCCGGTCCTTACGCCACCTGTCTGCTCGGCTTTCTGGGCGCCGAAGTGATCAAGGTGGAAAGCCGGCAGCGACCGGACCATTCCAGGATCATCTCTTTTACGACGGGCAAGGCATTTCAAACCCTCGATGAATCGGAAGTCTTCAACAATTTGAATCTGAACAAGCGCAGCGTCTGCCTGAACCTGAAAATGCCCGAAGCGGTGGAGATCGCCAGAAACCTCATCCAGGTCAGCGATGTGGTCATGGAAAATATGCGGCCGGGTGTGGTGCCGCGTCTCGGCCTGGGGTATGAGGAGGCCCGAGCGATCAAGCCGGACATTATCTACATCTCTTCTTCGGCGTGCGGCCAGACAGGACCGGACAGGGAGTATATCGGCTATGCACCGACCTTTGCCGCCCTGGCCGGATTACCCCATGTGACCGGCTATCCTGATTGGCCGCCGAGCAACTTTCTCGGCTCCATCGATTTGAGAAGCGCGTGCACATCGGCCTTCGCCATCCTGGCCGCGCTCTATTATCATCAGCAGACCGGAGAGGGACAGTATATCGATCTGGCCTCCCAGGAGGCCATCGCCACCTATGCCGGCGATATCTTCCTGGACTATGTGATGAACGGGCGGGTTCCCATGCGCCAGGGGAACCAAAACGCCGTCATGGCGCCGCATAACTGCTACCGCTGTAAGGGCGAAGATAAATGGATCAGCATTGCGGTGGCCACCCAGGCGGAGTGGGAAAACCTGTGCCGCGCGATGGGCCGAAGCGACCTCATCGACGATCCCCGGTTTGCCGACAATGCCCGTCGCAAGACGAACGAGGCCGAACTGGACGCCATCATGTCCGCCTGGACCGGGGACAAGGATCCCTATGACGTGATGGGCATGCTGCAACATGCCGGTGTCGCCGCCACGCCGTCCATGTCCAGCGAGGCGCTTTTCAACGATCCTCACCTGAAAGAGAGAAAGGTCTTTCGGCAGGTCGATCATCCCGTCATCGGTAAAAACTGGGTCATTGCACCGCCTTGGCAATTCTCCGAGACGCCGGCGGCCATCCGTTCGTGCGGTCCCAGGATAGGGGAGCACACCGAAGAAATCTTCAGGGACTATCTGGGGATGTCATCGGATGAAATCGACAAGTTGAAAAAAGATAAGGTCATATTCTGATCTGCATCTTCTGATTTTTTAATCCGCCCATATTCGCGGTTTTCTGCCGGCCCATGGCCGCGCCGCTTCCAGTTGCGCCGCCAGTTGGAACAGTCTCTCTTCACGGCCGAACGGGGCGATGAAGTGCGTGCCGCAGGGAAGGCCGTCCGGGGTCCAGTGCAGGGGGACGGTCATGGCCGGCAGGCCGCAAAGGTTGGCCACCTGGGTGAAAGGCGTGCGTTCGAGGCTCTTGCCGGCCAACTGGTCGACGATTCCCGTGGCTTTAAGCAGCCGTCCAATCTCCAACGTATTGACCACTTTCATCAAAGCTTTTTCGACCGGCGACGGTTGTAATGCACCGATCTTGGCCGGAAGATTCGCTGTGGTGGGTGTCATGTACAAGTCATAAGCCTGGAAGAACGCTCCCATCTGTCTTGCAGAGCGGTCCCACGCCCGCATGGCCGCAACGAATTCTCCTGCCGAAACGGCCCGCCCCAGAAGCCCCAGCGTGTAAGTCGTCGGCTCGACGTCCGAGACCGTGACTTTTCTTCCCAGCACTGCCCGCATCTCTTCCAGGTCGGCGGCCACTTCACCGAAATTCATGGTCAGGTAGCCTTTGGCAACCGCTTTGCCGTCCACGCCCGTCTGTTTTTCTTCGACGCGATGCCCCAATTCTTCGAGCAATTTGGCCGTTTCGACAACGGCCTTGACGCATTCGGGATGAACGTATGCCCCGATGGGTGAGGTCACGCTGAAGCCGATGGTCAGCTTCCCCGGAGGGGTTCCAATCGCTTCGAGATAGGATCCCGAAGGCGGACTGATTTCGTAGGGAGCGCCCGTATCCGGACCTTGGGTGGCGTCCAGGGCGGCGGCGCTGTCGCGCACGGACCGGGTGATGACGTGTTCTTGTACAGCTCCCTGCCACGACCACCCGTTGCGTGGGCCGCTGGGGTTCCGGCCGCGTGAGGGTTTCAGGCCGAAAAGGCCGCAGTAGGAAGCCGGTATCCGAATGCTGCCGCCGCCATCGCCGCCGGCCGCCATGGGCACCATGCCTGCCGCCACGGCCGCTGCGGATCCCCCGCTCGAACCGCCGGGCGTGTAATCGGTGTGCCAGGGATTGCGGCAGGCTCCGAATACCTCCGGCTCCGTGACACCCATCAGGCCCAATTCAGGCGTGTTGGTCTTGCCCAGGATGACCAGACCCGCTTTTTTAAACCGCTTCACCATTTCAGCGTCGTAATCGGGCACGAAATTTCTGTAGGCCTTGGAGCCGCCGGTCATCGGGACGCCTGCATAGGCGGCCAGCAGGTCCTTCAACAAAAATGGAACGCCAACGAAAGGCCCGTCGGGTAAGGGCCGGGCTGCCGCGCTGCGCCCGGCATCGAACATAGGTGTCACCACGGCGTTCAGTTTCGGATTCACCTCCTCGATACGTTCAATCGCCGCCTCACAAAGTTCACTCGCGGTGACATCGCCCCTTTTCACCAGTTCCGCCAAGCCCATCGCATCATATTGGCCATATTCCTTAAAACCGCCCATTGAGCTCTCCTTTTCTGTGAATGGGTCAAATCAGGGTTCGAACTGAATACCAGCCAGCAAATTCGGTCCGGGTGGAACAGGTGCCGATGCCACACGCCAAGCGGTCAAGATATCCGATAAAGCAGGTACATGCGCTGTGATACAGTATAACTTGTTTTACTTCACTTCCAGATTATCGTTGCCGGTTTCCGCTCCGGAAGCCGGCGGTATTTGAATTTCGGATACCCCAGCACCATTGGATAAAAATAGGTATGGCCGTCGGGCAGGCCGACCGACTGTCGAAGCGGTTGCGAATCCTGTCTGAGGGCCCGGGCGATCAATCCCATCCAACAGGTGCCAAGTCCGCTGGCAACGGCCGTGAGTTCGAAGTAGGACAGGGCGATGGACAGATCCACCATGCCATTGTCGTAATATCCCGGCGCAGAAGCGATGACCAGGCACGGTGCATGGTGGGTGATGGAGTTGATTCCAGCCTCGTAGGCATCGACGAACCTCGGAAAATAGGGTGGCAGATGTTTGCCTGCATCCGATGCCAGCGCGGCTTTCATCCATCCGATGGTCAAGTCGGCTATATGTGTCAAATGGGCCGGATCCGCGTGAACCGTCCAGGTCACCAACTGTGAATTGCCGCCGGTGGGAGCGTACCGGGCCGCATCGATAAGCGCTTGAATCGTCTCCTTGGCCACCGGCTTATTCTTGAACCGCCGGATGGATCTCCGGGTTCTGAGAAACTGCAATGCCTGCTCCCCGTCGATCGCCAGGTTCTTTTGAATTTTGGGGCTGTTTTCGATGGGCACCTCTTGGTGGTCGAGGGCATCGTGGGGGCAGACCGCCACGCAATGACCGCACCGAAGGCATATCTGGCGGCCCTGCTCGATCATGAAGGGAATACGGTCCTCATCTGTCTGCTTGATAATGTTGGCTGGACACGCCTGCACGCAAAACCCGTCTTTTTTGCATCTGGTTTCATCAATTTTGATTAGCGTCATCAGTCACCTCAAAACACTGCTCTCTATGAAAGTGATCCCGGCCGTCGGACGATTCGCGAATCGAATCGGTCCCTTTGGGAGGGGAGAAGTGGTTGCTGTCCGATCACGATCCACACCCGTCAACAATCGGGTAGCCATGGTCATTGCTGTTGGGGTCTGTCCGTCTCCTTGCCTTTTTCGACCTGTGCGGTCATCCCGGGCGTATCGTCCGCCGGTTTCATGATGATGTAGCGATAGACATAAACTGCCACTGGGACGCCCAACAAGACCCCCCAGAGTCCGAACAAGGTATGACCTAAATACAAAATGATCAGGGTCAAAAGGGGATTGATCTTCAGCACGGCAGAAACGATATTGGGGTTCAGGATATAGGCCTCGACCGCATGTATGAAGGCGATCATGATGACGGTTTGGCCCGCAAGCACCATGCCTCCGTCATTGAAGGCCAGCAGCAGGATTGGAACGGATGAAATGAAGGTGCCCCAGACGGGAATCAAACCTGCAAAGAAAACGATGCTCGAAAGAAGGGCAATGGGTTGTATCCCCAAGAGCCAGAGGCCTAAAGCGGTGAAAATGGTGTTTATGATGGCGATGAGTATCTGGGCTTGGAACGTATAACCGACCACCATGGCGAACTGAGCGACACTGTCGGCGGTTTCATCGTAAACCTCCTTGAACCGGCTTTGCCGCAATGCCAGAACGCGCGATTTAAGGTTGGGCAAGTCAAGAACGATCAGAAAACTGAACAGCGTGGCAAGCAGGAAATAGGTGAGAAAATGAGAGATGCGGTTGAAAAAGCCAATCACCAGACCCACAAGGCCCTCATTGCTCAGTCCCAACAAATTTTTCAGGGTAATGGCCTCCTTGACGCTTACCAAAAAAGGCGTCATTTGAGGCTGTTTGTGAGCCAACTCGTCCAGATAAAGCCGTATCGCGCTCATCAATTCCGGTAATTTGTTGAAAAAATCCTTTGCCTCGGTAATGATCCTCGGCATCACCATGATCATCAGACTGGTCACCACAGATACGAACAAAAGATAGACCGCCACGGTCCAATAGTATCGTTTCAGGCGAAAATGTCTCTCCAGCTTGACCACGGCATTGTTGAAAATATAGGCCAGGATAAAGGTCAGGAAGACGAGTCCGAAAACCTCGCGCACTAAAAACAGGAGAGCGAAAAAAGCCGCCCAAATGGCCACTTTTTTATTTGCCCGGACAAACTCTGAAAGGTTGATCATACGGATTCCGTAGGCATGTGAGTCCTGGAGCTTTGCTAACGCCGGGTTCATGGATCAGTTGTTTATAACCGAGATGAAACCGGCAATCAAATGCCTATCGTTTTTTTGTTGAGCCAAGGGATGATGGTTATGTAAAAAGTCGCTGTCGGACGGCGCCGTAAGAAGTTCAAGATCAAGGCGTGCGAAATTCCGTGTCCTGAGGCGTCCTTGTCGTACGCCGCAATAACGACGGGATGAGCACAACGCAGATATCGGACGTTTTACGGTGGCGTCAAGGGATGGGGTACGGACGGTCGGATAGGTGGCCGGGTTTTCCTGCATCCGGGGCATCCATCTTGATCCGCTTTACCCGTGGTCCCATGAGGATGTATGAGGTATACGACGGCATCCTCAGGCCGCGATGTCGCAGGATCGCCGCAGTCGTAATGCCTTCGACGCCTTGATTTTGGCAGGACTGTGCTTATCATAGTTTAAACCGGAGCAACGCGAAGGACACTCAGATGTCCGGCTGGTCACACCCAGTGATCGGTTCCCCGCACCACCTCAGCTCCGGTTCCGCTTTTTTAAGGTCAGCCTTTGTTCTATTCCCGATCCTTCATCTCTTTTTTGAGGCGCATGTCCACATCCACCATTCGAGCCTCGTCCTGGGCGATGTCAAAGACCATCTCCTTGACGCCCAGTTGCTTGGCCAGTTCGTCATTCTGGCTCGCGGAGATGCTTTCAAAAACCTTATTGCCCAGTTCGGCCAAACGTCGGGTCACTTGTGTCTCCAACCGCGCCTTTTCGCGCCGCAGACGGGTCAGTTCGATCCCTTCACCGGCCTTTTCGGTGATGGTGTGCACGGCCGCGATGGCGGCGTCGAAACCGGCCTCCATGCCTCTTTGAACTCTATCCCAAAGTTTCATTTTCGCCTCCTGTCGTCGATAATTGTGATAATGATTCATTACTTTTTACAGGACAAAAAAACAGTAATGTTGTAGATGGCCGTGTCAAGGGGGGCATATCAAGCATCCGGAACGCGCCGGCGGTCAGCGATTCACGCAAGTCCGCACAGATGGGGAGGACGGGGCGGAGGTACGGCCCGCCCCGACGCGGTTCGAAACGAGAAGGTCTTCTATCGCAAGAGGTTTTCCCAAATCATGGTGTAGCCTTGACCGCGGCCCACACACATGGTGGTCAATCCGTAACGCGCCTGGGGGTTTTCCTTGAAAAGCCCTTTGAGGAACGCGATCAGCCGGGGGCCCGAAGCGGCCAGGGGATGGCCGTAAGCGATGGCCCCGCCCCAGATGTTGACCCTGGGTTCATCGGGTTTGAGGCCGAAGTGATCGAGAAAGTACAGGGCCTGAACGGCGAACGCCTCGTTGATTTCGATGATATCCATATCGTCGATGGTCATACCCGCCTTGGCCAGGGCCTTTTCCGTGGCCGGCACCGGGGCGATGCCCATGACCCGGGGATCCACCGAAGCGACGGCCGTTGCGATCCAGCGCATGGCGGGCTTGAGTCCCAGTTCGGCGCATTTTTTTGCGCTGGTCACCAACACGGCGGCCGCACCGTCGTTCAATCCTGAGGCATTGCCGGCCGTCACCCGGCCGCCATTCTCACGGAAGGGGGTTTTGAGGGTCGACAAACCGGCCATGTCGGTACCCGGCCGCGGGTGCTGGTCTTTGTCCATGATCTGCCGCGTGCCGTCGGCCAGGGTTGCCTCCACGGGAATGATCATCTCCTTCATCTTCCCGGCCTTGATGGCCTCGTCGGCCTTGCGCTGGCACTCTTCGGCATAGGCATCGGCCATCTCCTTGGTAAATTTTGGAAAGCGGTCGTGGATATTTTCCGCGGTCATGCCCATGTTGAAGGCCGACGCATCCCCCATCACCTCTTCGGAGCGCGGATGCGCGTCACGCATGTATCCCATGGGAAGGTGTCCCATGTGTTCGACTCCACCGCACACCAGAACGTCGGCCATGCCGGCGGCGATATAGGAAGCGCCCAGTCCAACGGCCGTCAGGCCGCTGGCGCACATGCGATCGATGGAACATCCGGGCACCTCCCATCCCCAACCGGCCAGCATGGAAATCATTCGGCCGATGGTACCCCCCTGCTCCTTGACCTGATTGGTGACACCCCACAACACGTCTTCCACCATGCCGGGCTTCAGGCCGGGGTTTCGCTGGATCAGCGCCTGAAGCAACGGCACGCAAAGATCCTCGGCCCTCGTGGTCCAGAAAATGCCTTTTTCGCCCGCCCGGCCGAATGCCGTGCGAACCGCGTCCACCACCACCACGTCGTTTAAGGTTTTATTCATCGAAATCGCCTCCTTTGACTTAGGAATCATACAAATTCCGTTTTTATCCGGTGAATCACTCGTTTCAAAAGACCAGATTTCATAAAAAACCGCAACTCGAAAGGCGGTGAAAACAATAAATCCCGTTTCCCGAACAGCGTGCACGCTGGGTGCTGAGACAATTTGGAGCGCTCCGAATCATCCCATTGTTAAAACGAATCCCGTTTGCTATTCAGACCGTATGCGGGGAAAGACGAGACTCCAATAAGGAGAAAACCATGAGATGGACGAGCGGTCGCAGAAGTTCGAATGTCGAGGACCGACGTGGCGGAAGGGTCTCACGCAAAGTGGCGGGCGGCGGCATCGGCACCCTCATCCTGGTTCTAGTGGCACTCTACTTCGGCATGGATCCTTCGGAATTGTTGCAGCAGACCGGCAGCCTGAGTTCCACCTCGTCCCAGAACGCACCTTATGAACAGACCGCCCAGGAACAGAAGCTGGTCGAATTCGTCTCCGTTGTCCTGGCCGATACCGAAGATACCTGGAACGCCATCTTCGCCAAAAGCGGCCATTCATACATCGAGCCCAAGCTGGTGCTCTTCTCGGGTGCCGTACAATCCGCCTGCGGCTATGCCCAGTCGGCCACCGGACCTTTTTATTGCCCGGCCGACCAGAAGGTCTATCTCGACCTGGACTTTTTCCAGGAGATGAAGCAGCGATTCCAGGCGCCCGGCGACTTTGCCCAGGCCTACGTCATCGCCCACGAGATAGGGCACCACGTACAAACCTTGACGGGGCTCATGAACAAGGTTCAGACCGCACGCCAGAGGCTCCCTAAATCTCAATCCAATGAACTGCTGGTGCGGCTGGAGCTCCAGGCCGACTGCTTTGCCGGGCTGTGGGCCCACCACGCCCATCGGGCGCGGCAGATCATCGAGGAAGGGGATATCGAAGAGGCGCTCAACGCCGCCAATGCCATCGGCGATGACCGTCTCCAGATGCAAAGCCGGGGGTATGTGGTGCCCGACGCCTTTACCCACGGCACTTCGGCCCAGCGCGTCAAATGGTTCAAGCGCGGATTCACCACCGGCAGCTATGGCGCCTGCAACACCTTCGATACCGACGATTTATAGCCTTCATCGCCTGGCCGGCGAACCGGTTTTCCCAATTAGAAAAACCACTTGAGACCGATCATGAAATTGTGGCTCTCGTAATCGATCTCATCTTCAACAGTAAAACCCCAATTGGATGTTCCGGCGATTTCGATGTCATCGCAATCCAGGTAGCGATAGGACATATCCACAACGATCGTATCCGACAGGTCCCAGGCGACGCCGGCCATCAACTGGTAGGCCAGTCCGCTGTCGTGGTCATCCCACTTGACGGTCGTACTGCCGCCATAAGTGGCCTTCCCGTCGATCTCCACGCGGGCATATCCGATGCCGGCTCCGATATAGGGTGTGAAAGCGGTGCGGTTTTCGAAGTCGAAATACCCGTTGACCATGAATGCCCACGCGCTCACATCGCCGCTGGAATCCGTGTCGCTATTTAAGACGGTGACCTTGTCGATGTCGTTTTCCCGGTAGGCGATCTCCCCTTCAAAGCGAAAAGGGCCGAAATCATATCCCGCCAGGCCGGAAAGGACATAACCGGTTTCCATTTCGGATTTGGCCGGTTCCGCTTCAGCGTCTTCCAGCATCGCCACCCCGCCTTGAATTCCCGCATAAAACCCTTCGGCCGCCCAGGCCTGCGAACCATTGCCCGCCAGCGCAGTCATCAGCACCAATGACATCAGAACCATCCATTTGCGCATTTTTCCATTCCTTTCGGTATTGGGTGTGAACGATCGACTTTCTGGATTCATGAACCGGCGAGGGACCGACTATGAAGACCCAAAAACGCGCAAGAAAAGCGCACTCATCTCATCGGCAGGTTGGGGAAATGCTTTAGCGGGTATCTCAAAAAAATAAAACCGGCCGGTGGCGCCATGAGGGCAAAAGCGACACCGGCCGGTCTATGAACGGATGACAGTCCTATAAAATAGACGGGTTAAACCGGATCGATATAGGGTTGATTGGCTTCCTTGGCCGTTCGACTGGGTGCCGACATGAACCCTTTCATGATCCACCGGCGGGTATCGGCCGGATCGATCACCGCGTCGATCTCCAGGTAGGCGGCCATGTTGACCGCCTTGCCGCGCTCGTAGAGCTGGCTGAGCAGCTGATTGAAAAGCGCTTCCCTGGCCTGGGGGTCCTGCTGGGCTTCGAGTTCCCTCTTGAACCCGGCCTTGACCGCGCCTTCCAGACCCATGCCGCCGAACTCGCCGGTGGGCCATGAGGCGGTAAAGGCGGATTCGTGAAAACCGCCCCTGGCCATGGCCATGGCGCCCAGGCCGTATCCCCTGCGGGTCACCACCGAGAAGTAGGGCACCGACACATGGGAGCCGATGACAAACATGCGGCACACATGTCGCACCTGGGCCCGGGTTTCGATCTCCGGACCGACCATGAAGCCGGGGGTGTCGATGAGGCTCAGGATGGGGACGCCGTGCACATTGCAGATCTGCATCAAGCGGGCCGCATTGTCGGCATCCTCGGCTTCGATGGCGCCCGCCATGTGCTGGCAGTTGTTGGCGATGACGCCGAACGGATGGCCTTCGATACGGATAAATCCCGCGATGATCCCCTGGCCGTAGTCGGGTCGCAGCTGCAGGAACGACCCCACATCGGCGATGCCCTCGATGACCCGCTTCATGTCGTAGGTGCGCCGCCGGTTTTCCGGGATGATGTCGCGCAGGGGCATCGGATCGGGCGCCTGCCAATCCTTGGTCCGACCCTGAAAATAGGAGAGATATCGCTTGGCCACGGCAACGGCCTCGACATCGTCCGCCACCGGGATATCCACGACACCGTTGGCCGTCTGCACATCCATGGGACCGACCTCTTCGGGCCGGAAGACGCCCAGCCCCCCGCCCTCGATCATCACCGGTCCGCCCATGCCGATATTTGAATTCCGGGCGGCGATAATCACGTCGCAGCAACCCAGCAGAGCAGCGTTACCCGCGAAACAGGGGCCGGAAACGATGCCCACCAGCGGCGCCTTGCCGCTGAACCCGCCGAACAGGGCAAAGGTGGAGAGATCCAGGCCGGCGATGACCACGCCGCCGGCATCCACATCACCGGGTCTTCCGCCGCCGCCCTCGGCGAACAGGATCAGGGGAATCGCCTGATCGTGGGCCAGCTTCAACATGCGGTCCATCTTTTTGTGGCTGAAATGGCCCTGGGTCCCGGCCAGCACCGTGTAATCGTAGGCCAATATCAGACAACGGGAGTTCTCTTCGCCAAACAGGTCGCCATTGACCGATCCGATACCGGCGATCAGGCCGTCGGCCGGTGTCTTGACTCTCAATTCTTCTTCACTTCTGCGCATGCGCTGGGCGGCGATGGCCAACCCGCCATACTCGATAAAACTGTCGGGATCACAAAAGTCTTCCACATTGGTGCGTGTCGTGCGTTGGTTCTTTTTCTGACGACGGGCGACCGCCTCCGGCCGGTTTTCATCGAGACCCAGTGCGGTGCGCTCGATCAGCTCGGCCAGCTCGGGTCGAATGGACTCGCTATTTTCAGGATTGCCATCGTGCGGGTAACTCATAATCCAGACCTTTCTGTTAAATCACCGATGCGCCGCCGTCGACCGCCACCCACTGTCCGGTAATGTGACGGCCGGCCTCCGAGGCGAAGAGCGCCACCAGCCCCTTGAGATCTTCCGGCCCGCCCATGCGGCCCAGCGGGGTCGTGGCCAGAATCATGTCGCTCATGGTGTCCACCAGGACTTTGGCGATTTTGGTCGGAAAAACACCTGGGCAGATGGCGTTCACGTTGATGTTGTACTTGCCCCACTCGGCGGCCAGGGCGCGGGTGAAATTGACCACGGCCCCCTTGCTGGTGTTGTAGGCGATGGTATCCATGCCCGGCGGGTTGCCCATCAGTCCGGCCACCGAAGCGACGTTGATGACCTTGCCCCACCGGTTGGGAATCATGCAGCGTTTGGCGACGAGTTGGGTCAGGAAGAAAAGCGCATTGACATTGAGGTTGAGCACCTTGTGCCAGGCGTCGGCCGGATGATCCTCGGCCGGGGCACCCCAGGTGGTTCCCGCGTTGTTGACCAGGATGTCGATCCGGCCGAACTTTTCGATGACGCGGTCCACCACGGTGGGTATGGTCTCGTATCGGGACAGGTCGGCTGAACAGGTCAATACGTCGATGCCTTGGGCCGACAGCTGCTCGGCGGCCGCGTCCAGCTCATGTTGTTTGCGGGCGGTGATGGCCACCTTGGCACCCAATTCACCCAGCGCCTCGGTCATCTGAAGGCCGAGCCCCCGCGATCCGCCGGTAATGACCGCCACTTTCCCCGATAGATCCATCAATTGCCGTAAGCTCATCGTACACTCCTTTTCAAATCCATGGTCCGAAATCCGATTTCAAAAACAGGCAATCTTGTATTGCCGTGAGGCCCAAAGGTCAATAGAATAGAGCTCCAATTGGAACGGATACGCATGATGGCCGTATCTTGTTCGACAATGCCGCATATGACAAACGGGTGGGCGACTTCCATGAAAAAGGACGACAAATGAACGCGGGGCGTTGGCGCTCTTTCGGCCGATCATGCGGCCAGAATTACGGGTGGATCAATCTGGTCGGGCTCATGTTGGTCTACGGCAGCCTGTGCGGCAATATCACCTATGCCTACGGCGTCTTCCTTCCGGCCATGTCCGAACACTTCCACTGGAGCCGATCCGCCCTCTCCGGCCCATACACCCTCTTTTTCATCATCGGCGGCCTGCTCGGGCCGGCGGCCGGCACGGCCATTTCGCGCTTCGGCGCGCGCAGGAACATCATCTTCTGCAACCTGTTGGCGGTGGCGGGCCTCTTCGGCATGTCGAAAGTCACCACCGTATGGCACCTCTATATCTGGTTCGGACTGATCATCGGGGTCGTTATCGCCTTCGGCGAGTTCATTCCCGTCACTTCGGTGATCAACAACTGGTATGTGCGAAAACGATCCGTGGCCATGGGATTGCTCTTCGCGGCGGGCGGCATGGGCGGGTTTGTCATGCCGCCGGTGATCGGCGCGCTGATCGGCGCGCATGGATGGCAGCAGGCCTGGGCCTGGCTGGCCGGGTTTCACCTGGTACTGGCAGTGGCCGCGGGCGGCCTGATCATCCGCAACCACCCCGGCGACGTAGGCCTGGAAGTCGACGGCCGTCGCCCCTCCGCGCCCGTCGATGATGCCTTGCAACTGCCCGAATTGTTACTCAGTTCCACGGAAATCGATTACACCGTCCGACAGGCGTTGCGGTCCCCGGCGTTGTGGATGATCGTCGCGCTTTTTTCGATCATCCTGTTTGCGACCAATATACTGGGCACCCACCAGGTTGCCTACCTGCAGGACCTGGGCTTTTCGCCCATCGGTTCGGCCGCGGCCCTGGGCACGATGCTCGGCTGCAGTATCATCGGCCGGCTGCTGTGCGGGGTGTTGGGCATGCGCTACGACGGCCGCCGGCTGGCCGCCGCGTTTCTCACCGGCATGGGGCTGGGCATGCTCTGCTTGATGTGGGCCCGGTCGATCCTTTTCATCTATGCCTATTCGATTCTGACTGGCATCGGCTTCGGCGGCATGATCGTTCTGATGCCCCAGCTGTTGAGCCACTATTTCGGGCGCGCCAACTATGCCCGCATCCTGGGCTGGACCATTCCGGTGGTCACGCTGGTGAGCGCCGCAGGCCCGGTGCTGGCCGGTGCGCTCTACGATGCCACCGGCAAGTATGACATTCCGCTGGCCATCACGGTGGCGGCCATTGCGGCGGGTATCGCCATCTGCGCCCGCATGCCCGCCCGTTCCGACAACCATCTAAAACCCAAACATCTACCGGCCATGCCATAAAGGAGGACATCCATGAGTTGGGTCACCATCGACCAGGAAAAATGCACCACTTGCGGTATCTGCGTCCTGCGTTGCCCGCGCTGTTTCAGCCTGAAAGACGAAAAGGTGTCGGTCCAGGCCGACGAGAAATGCTGCATCGTCTGCGGCCACTGCGTCTCCCTGTGCCCCGCGGACGCCATCACCCACCACCGCATGGACATGAACAACTTCGAACCCGTCGGCACCCCGGTGCAATTCCCGTCCGATGCCTTCATGCGCTTTATCCGGGAACGCCGTAGCCACCGCCAATTCAAGAAAAAAGAGGTGGCCAAAACGACCATCCAGCAACTCATCGAGGCGGCTCGATATGCGCCCACCGGCAGCAATGTGCAAAGCGTTGAAATCATCGTGCTGGAAACCGACGACCGCAAAAAGCGTCTCTCCGATCTCACCATCGACTTTTTTGTCGAAATGGGCGCCAATGCCGCCGAAACGCTCAAGTCCATGCCGGCCGGCCCGGCCACGCCGGCACGGCTGCTGGTGGAAAAGCTGGTGCGTTACCGGGAAAACATGCTGCAGGCCAAATCGGTGGGCTACGACCCGATTTTCCACCACGCACCGGTGGTGCTGATGTTTCATTCCCTATTGGAAACGAGCACCCCCAAGGACAACTGCGTCATCGCGTCGACCACGGTGGGACTGTTCGCCCGCACCCTGGGACTGGAGTGCACCTATATCGGGCTGCTGGAGATCGCCGCCCGGTCGTATCCGCCCCTGGCCGAGGCCATCGGGCTGCCCGAAGGGCATCAGATTCAAAGCGTGCTGATCGTCGGTTACCCCAAACTCAAGTATCTGCGTCTGGTCGACCGCAACCGCATCCGGGTTCGCTGGGAATAGCGGCCCCGAACCGCGGGCCGCTCAGGCATTGACAAAGGTCCGGCCCCGAATGCCATAACGGCGCATGCGGTTCCAGACCGTTGCACGCCAAAAGGTGGCTGAAGAATTTTCGAAGGGGCGCTCAGCTCCCGGCAGGCGCAACCGACCGGTTCTTGAGTTCGCGCCGCAGCAGTTTGCCGGTGACGGTCTTCGGCACGTCGTCGATGATCTCCACGATACGCGGATATTTGTAGGCTGCCAATCGCTCCTTGCAGAATTGGATCAGCTCCTCGGAGGTGGTGCGGCCCTTGAATGCCTCTGACAGGGAGACGAAAGCCTTGACCGTCTCCCCGCGGTAATCGTCGGGCACCCCGACCACCGCCGCCTCCCGCACCGCGGGATGCTGGTAGAGCACATCCTCCACATCCCGCGGCCACACCTTGAATCCGGACACATTGATCAGGTCCTTTTTGCGGTCGACGATGTAGCACCACCCGTTTTCGTCGATCTTGGCCACGTCGCCGGTGTGAAAGCGGCCGTCCACGATGGCCCTGGCCGTCTCTTCCGGCTTTTGCCAGTAGCCCCGCACGATGCTCGGCCCGCGCAGCACCAACTCGCCCTCCTGGCCCGGCGGCATGGGCCTGGCGGCGTCGTTCACATCCACGATCCAGGCCTCGATGCCGGGAATGATCAGGCCCACCGACAGCGCCCCGGTCTCGGCGTCGACCGGCCCTTCCATTCCCAGGGGCGTGATGGTGGCCGGAGAGGCGCTCTCGGTCAGACCGTAGACGTTGTATATCGTCAGCCCGAGGGCCTCCTTGAATTTGGCCACCGTTGCCGGAGAGACCGGTGCGCCGCCGCTGTATGCCTTCTGAAAAGCGGCCAGGTTGCTGGCCTTGGACGCCGGATGGTTCAGCAGAGCAATGTAGACGGTAATCGACGCCACGCTGAAGGTGACTCCGTGCGTTTCCAGCAGCCGGAGCGCATCGGCGGCGTCGAAACGGTTGTGAAGCACCACCGGGATCCCCAGATGAAAAGCGATCGCCTGGTGGGCCACGATGCCGGTGATGTGGAACAGCGGTGCGACCCCCCAGACCACGTCGCTGCGATCCAACCGGGCCGCGGTCTGGTACACGAAGCAGTTGTGGTCGATGTTGGCATGGGAGATCATGGCTCCCTTGGGCGGGCCGGTGGTGCCGGAGGTGTAGACCAGGTAGGCGATGTCTTCGGGGCCCGGCGGACGGCCGGCGATCCGGCGCCCGGCGAACCTGTCGAGCAGTCCCATCCAATCCTCGGTGTCGGCGAAGATCTGCCGGCGAATGCCGGCCAGCTGGGCCGGCATGGACTGCTGCGCCCCCAGCAGATCGAGCGCCGAAGTCGTGATCACCTGACACTCGGTCGCAGCGGCACGCACGCTCTTCTCGTAGAGCAGGTCCTCACAGATCACCAAGCGCGCCCCGCTGTCGGCGATCAGGTGCGTCAGGTCCCTGGCGGTGTACATCGGGTTGACCGGCACCACGATCCCGCCCAGCTGCCAGACCGCCACCGAGGCAACGATCGCCTGGGGAATGTTCTGCAGAACGAAAAGGACCCGATCCCCCGGCCGCACGCCCATGTCGTCGAGGGCCGTCGCCAGGGCATCGGCCAAGGCGGCGGTCTCCGAGTAGCTGACGGCCCCCTCGAAGTAGAACATGCAGGGGGCTTGCGGATAGCGATCGACCGCCCGCCTGAATTTGTCCAGAACCGTTTCATAGCTGCCCGGGAATGGGGTGGAAAGCCAATCGGGGTAGGTCCGCAACCAGGGTTTGCCGTCGTAGAAAGTGTCGTCCATCTCCACTCCTTTGCGAAGCTACCAGGCGGTCCAGCCGCCGTCGATCAGGATGCTCTGGCCGGTGATGAAATCGGATGCCGGAGCGGCCAGGAAGATGACGATGCCCTCGATCTCCTCGAGCTTGCCCCAACGGCCCATGGGGGTGCGCTCGTTGATGAAGTCGAAGCGCTCCCGGTCATGCCGGATCTGCTTGACCATCTCGGTTTCAAAATAGGTCGGCGCAATGGCGTTAACCCGCACTCCGGCCCTGGCCCACTCCAGGGCCATCACCTTGGTCATCTGCTCGACGCCCCCCTTGGATGAGGCATAGGCGAGTTGGTTCTGCAGGCCCACATGCCCCAGAATCGAACTCATGTTGATCACCTTGCCGTAACCGCGTTCGATCATCTGGGGCACCACCGCCTGGGCCACCAGGTAGTAGGCTTTCAGATTGGTGGAGAGGATGCGATCCCACTCCGCTTCCGGATAGTCGAGGACCGGCACGCGATAGTTGGTGCCCGCATTGTTGAAGAGAATATCCACCCTTCCGAAACGCGCCAGTATCTCCGCCACACCCTGGTCCACGCTCTCTTTACGGGTGACATCGAATGCAAAACCCGCAGCCTGACGGCCCTGTTTGCGGACCTCCGCTACCGCCGCATCGATATCGTCCGGATTGCGGCCGCACACGGCAATGTCCGCTCCGGCCTTGGCCAACGCCATGGCCGCCGCGCGGCCCAGGCCTTTCGAGCTGCCGGTCACCATGGCGACTTTGCCACTGAGTGAAAACATATCGAGGTTCATACCCATGATCTCCTTATGGAGGTATCGTCGCCCTTCCCGTGCGCCGCCTGGCGGCGCATCTGTTCCGTGGTATGCTACAAGGCGAGGTATTGCTTGATGATCGACTCGTTGTCCCAGATCGCCGCGATGCTGTCCGTGTGCACGATGCACCCCTTTTCGAGGATATAGCCTCGCGCACACACCCTGCGGCAGAATTTGAGATTCTGATCGGCCAGCAGGATGGTCATACCCGTGTCGCGGATCTCTTCGATCACCCTGGCCAGGTTGTCCACGATCAACGGGGCCAGACCTTCAGAGGGCTCGTCCAGCAGGACCATGTCCGGATTGGCCATCAAGGCCCGTCCCATGCCGAGCATTTTCTTCTCTCCTCCGGAAAGAAGAATTCCCATTTGTTTGCGGCGTTCGCCGAGGACCGGGAAGAGCGCCTCCACCCGTTCACGCGTCCAGTGCCCGTCCCGGCCCGAAAGCCGCCGCGCGATCTCCAGGTTCTCCTCGCAGGTCAGGTCTGGAAAGATGCGCAGGTCATCCGGCATATAGGCCATGCCCGCCTTGGAGATGGCATAGGCGGGCTTGCCGCGCATGTCCACCCCTTTGAACCGAACCGCACCGCTGCGCGGCGTGGTGAGCCCCATCACCGAACGCAAAGAGGTGGTCTTGCCGACCCCGTTACGGCCGAGCAAGGCCACCACCTCTCCCCTGTCCACCGAAAAGGAGACATCCTGAAGAATATGCGACTTGCCGTAGAAGGTATTCATCGACTCGACCTGAAGCATCATGACGTCACCTCTTGCCCCAGGTAGACTTCCCTCACCCTCGGATCGTTCTTGACCGCTTCGGTCGTACCGTCACCGATGACTTCGCCGTGATGCAGCACGATGACCCGTTCCGAAAGTGAAAAGACGATATCCATGTCGTGCTCCACGATGACGAAGGTGGTCTCCTTGTTGACCGACAACCTGCGGATATTCTCAAGAATGCGCACCCGTTCCACCGGATTCATGCCTGCGGTGGGCTCGTCGAGAAACAACAGCTTGGGCCGGGCGGCCAGGGCCACACCGACCTCCAGGACCCGCTGATCGCCGTGCGATAGCGCACTGGCCACGGTGTGGGCCTCGTTCTCCAATCCGATGCGCTCCAGAATCTGGGCGACTTCCGCGTGGACCGCCGTCTCCTTGTGGATGGCGCGCAGCAACCGCCTCGTGAGATTCCGTATGGCCAGCGCGGGCAGCAGGAGATTCTCCGCCACTGTCATCTCCGGGAAGATGTTCACCAATTGAAACGAGCGGCACAACCCCATTTTCACCCGCCGGTGTACGGGCAGACGGGTGATGTCAGCGCCCTGGAAATAGATCCGGCCGGTGTCGGGCGGAATTGATCCGGAGAGCATGTTGATCAGCGTCGATTTGCCGGCCCCGTTGGGTCCGATGATGGAAGTGAGCACGCCCTCGTGCAGGGTCAGATTGACATCGCTGGCGGCCCTGACCCGCCCAAAGGACTTATTCAAGTTGACGATCTTCAAGATTTCAGCAGTCATCGCGATTCCCTGCCCGATTAACGGAAGATTGAAAACGATCATTCAACAGCGACGGACCTGTAAAAAGCCTCAGAGGCGTCATGCCGGCGAACGCCGGAATCCAGAACCCGCTGAACAGGGCGGCCCCGGATTGGACCAGGATGTCGGTAAAGCCCCATCTTCAACTGGTTGACAATCCACCCGCCTCATTTGGACCGACTGGCGAACATGCCCACGATGCCGCCCCGGAAGCCCATGATGATCACCAATAGAATCAGCCCGAACCAGAGCATCCAGTTGTGCGTGAAACGCTCGATCATTTCCCGCAGCACGATGAAAACCGCGCTGCCGACGATGGGCCCGATGAAGGTCTGCAGCCCGCCGATGAGCGTCACCAGGATCGGCGCAGCCGAATGGCTCCAGTGGGCCGAAAAAGGTTCGGCATGACTCTCCAGCAGGGCGGCCAGCGCCCCGGCCAGTCCCGCAAAAGTCCCGGAAATGACAAACGCTCCCAAACGGTAGTTTTTCAGCGAGACGCCGGCGAAGACGACCCGTTTCTCGTTTTCCCGGATGCCGGCCAGCACGAGCCCGAATGGGGAGTGCAAAATCCGGTAAATCAAAAATGTCGTCAGCAGCAGCAGTGAAAGAATAAGAAAATAGTAGTACTGCGGCTTGATCATCGGAATGGAGACCACCCCCAGGGCGATGGGCGCACGCATGATGCCCACCAGGCCGTCGTCTCCGCCAGTGACGCTGCGCATGTTCCAGATGAGGGAAAAGACCATCATGCCGAATGCCAGGGTCAACATGGCGAAGTAAATTTCGGTGTGACGCACGCAAAAATAGCCGATCATCGCCGAGAGCAGCCCGGCGCAGATGACCCCGACCAGGATGCCGGCCAACGGATGCGGATGTACGTGGAGGGAGAAAAGCCCCAGGCCGTATGCGCCTGCGGCGTAGAAGGCCGCGTGTCCGAAGGAAAGCAGCCCGGTCCGTCCAAAAAGCACATTGTAACCCATGGCGAAAATCGAAAGAATCATTACCCGGGAAGTGATATAGATCACGAAGCGGCTGCCGAAGAGGCCGATAAGAACCAGGGCGGCAATGGCGAGCAGCGCAAGGATGGTGTTGAGATATCGGTTCATCAGGTCGCCTTCCCGAAAAATCCCTGGGGACGCAGCAGCAGCACTGCGGCCATCAGGATGAAAGTGAGAAACATGTCGAAAGCCGGAAGAAAACGTGTGCCGAAAGAAGAGAGCAGGCCGATGATCAGGGCCCCTAAAAATGCGCCTTTGAGACTGCCCAGGCCGCCGATCACCGCCACCACGAATGCATTGATGATAATACTTTCACCCATGCCGGGCGTCAGGAGTCCGACGTAGGGGACGGCCAGGGCGCCGCCCATCGCGCCGAGCCAGGTGCCGAACACGAATACGGATGTGAAGAGAGCCGGCACCGGGACCCCGATGGCGGCGGCCATTTCGCGTTCCGAGGAGGCCGCCCGAATGATGCGGCCATACCAGGTACGCTCGATGAGCGCCCACAGTCCCAATGCCACCAGCGGACCCACGATGATGATGAAGAGGTTGTAGGTGGGAAAATAGCGTCCGAGAATATCCACCGAACCACTGAGCCCCGGTACGCTCGGCGACCCTAACGAGCCGCCGCCCCAGATGATCTTGACCAGATCGTCGAAGAGCAGCACAAAGGCGAATGTCAACAGCAATTGATACGGCAGGGCCAGGTGGTAGACATAACGCAGGAAAAAGCGTTCGATGATGAAACCGGCCGCGCAAACCAGAATCGGGCCGATCAGCAGCCCGACCCAGAAATTGCCGCCCAGGGCGCTCAGGGCCGTGAAGCAGCAGTAGGCGCCCAACATGTAAAAACTGCCATGTGCAAAGTTGAGGACGCCCAGGACGCCGAAGATGAGGGTCAAGCCGCTGGCCACCAGCCAGATGAACATCCCAGTGGAGAGACCGGCCAAACAGACGTGCACAATGGATTCCAGTGTCAAAACAGCCTCCACTTCCCGGCATTATTCAATAGGGGAACACTATCGCCGGCGCTTCTCTGCACTCGTTGCCGTTGGCCACCGCCAGGGTAACCGCGTTTCCACGCGATCTCGTGGAAACGCGGCGGCGGGGCGAAGTCATTGAGAACCCGTTCGATCGTTCATCAGAACGGCGGTTTGGAAGCGTCCCCTTCGAAAGGCGGCCGGTTGAAACACTCTTTCGCGGGCACCATGACCTGTTTGCCCATGATCTTGAAGGGGTATTTGGCATCCGCCACCGTCAACCCCCACGGCACGTCATACATGGCCTGGTGATCTTCTTTCCTGAAGACGCGCGGACCGGCCGGTGAATCCATCTGCATGCCTTCCAGGGCCTGGATCACCGCCTTGGTCTCCTTGGACCCGGAGGCCTCCACCGCTTTTTTGAAGGCGAACATCGTGGAGTAACCGGTTTCGGAGACATAGGCCGGGAAATGGTCCCAGCGTTTGCGGAAGCGCTGGACCCATTCGTTGTTGCGGCTGTTGTTCGGGTAGAGGAAAAAGTAGCGGCCGGAGATCCAGATGTTATCGGGCATCTCCGCCCCGAGCCCTTCGAGCACATCCATGGCCGCGCCCACCGGGAACATGACGTGCTTGATTTTCTCGAACAAGCCGGCCTGGTTGGCCTGTTTGACGAAAGTGATCAACTCCCCCGCCCATTCGGTGGAATAGAGTCCGTCGGGTTTGGCATCCATAATCGTGTTGATGTGGGGCCGGAAATCCGTGGTCCCGAAAGGCGCCCACGACTCCGCGGTAAAAGAGACATCTTTTTTGAGCTTTCCGAGCGTGTTTTTGAACATCTCCCAGCACGTGTAGCCATACTCATATTTGGGGCTGACCGTGGCCCAGGTCTTGGCCGGCAGATCCTTGGCCACGAAAGCGGCCGCATTGCCGTCCTGATAAGTCGCGTTGCAGATGCGGAAGATCTGGCGGACGCCGTTTTTGAACACCTGCTCCTCGGTGAGCTTCTCGGTGGCCGCATGGGTGACCATGAGCACCTTGTCCAGTTCGGCCATCACCGGCGCCAGAGCCAGGGCCTGACCCGAAGAGTCCACGCCGGCCAGGAAATCGGCGCCCCAGCTATCGACGAAATAGCGTGCATTCTGGATCGCTTCCGGTGTTTTCAGGGTGGAATCCCGGAATTCGATCTCCAGTTTGTTGCCGGCGATGCCGCCGGCCGCATTGATCTCCTCCATGCCCAGGGTGGCGCCCATCTTGTGAAAATCCCCGTAACCCGCCAACGTGCCTGACATCACCGCCTGGTACCCCACCTTGATGGGGCCTTTAATCTTGGGCGTCGCCGCCCAGAGCCCGGTGGGTTTGGCGAATCCGCCAAGGGCTGCCGCCCCGGTGGTTAAAAGTCCGGCTTGAATGAAACGTCTGCGTGTCCATCCCTTCTTTGCCATGGCAAACCTCCCCCTGATTGTGCGTCCAAATCATTAATAAGGGATTAAGGCCCATCCCGGGTGAAAATCACCGCAACATGTCGCGCCGTCGAAAGCGCATGGAAAATTTACGTGATGTTCAAAAATCTGCGGCAAATGCAGCGGCAAAAACGTTGATTCATGGTGCGGCGACTGCTGAATGATTCACAGATACCGAACCATGTTCATAAATTGAGGGTACTATAGCAATGATGCGCGTGCGTGACAATTCTAAACTGCAGATTTTTCGATCCTACACCGAAAACGGCAGCGCCGGCCGGGTCATGGAGCTGGTGCGCAGAATGGCGCGACTGTAATGGCCAGGCGCTAAGACCGCCCTGCCATCACAACCATGGAAGACCCATCGCAAGGTCACGGCGGTGTTCATGGTTTGGCACGAAGCGCGTCTGCGCTTCGTGCCTCTCCCTACTTCATCATCGTATCGGACAGGCCGGCCCGACCGATTTCGACCTTATACTTCTTGCACCAGATGACAACAGTATCGTAGTCACCGGCTTCTACGCCCATGGGCAGATCGAAGGAGACCGTACCCGTGAACTTCTTGAGCATGCCAAGCTCCACACCCTTGCGCCAGTCGCCGTCTTTGGCCAGGAAGACATAACCGTCCGGAATCTTGTCGATCTTTATGTCGCTGAGCGTTAAAGTCGTGTGGCCCTTCATGTCCTGGTTCAGTGTAACTTTACCGCTGGCGTGGTGGTCCATGGTACCTGTCAGCATGCCTAGCATGGGGTTATCTTTCATCATGTCCGTCGCACCGGCAAGGCCGGCAGCGCCTATGATCAGCATCATCGCCGATAGAATTTGAGTCATCCAAAATGATTGTGTCATGGTGCACCTTCCTTTCTATTCGTTTCGAGTTCCCGATACCCCGTCACACTTGCCCGTCCGCTCGTCTGGTGCGTCAGGGTGTGACGGTTCCAACATAGGTGCCGGCCATTTTCAGGGCCGCCACCATCTGCTCCGGACCGATGACATCCGGATCGTAGGTTACGGTGTTGATTTCACGGAACCCGCGAAATCCTCGGGTCACTTTTTTTACGCCCGCCAGCCCCTCCAGGGCCGCCTTGCCCACGTCGTATCATCGAACGTAAAAGGCGATTTCCGCCAGGGACTCTGCCTGAGCCGGAAACACAGCTGATGCCGCCGCGACCGTCACCGTCAGAATTAAGAACCAAAAGAGGTTGTATTTCATGAGTACTGCTCCTTTCCGAACACCGTCGCGCTCAACGAAACAGAGATCGATACTGTTCGTAGCCTTCTTTTTGCAGATCTTCCTTGGGAATGAACCGAAGGGCCGCCGAATTGATGCAGTAGCGCAACCCGGTGGGTTGTGGACCGTCCTTAAACACATGGCCGAGATGGGAATCGGCGTGCTTACTGCGCACCTCGGTGCGCACCACCAAGAACGCGTGGTCGGTCTTCTCCGTTATGTTGTCGGGTTCGAGGGGGCGCGTAAAACTTGGCCAGCCCGTTCCAGAGTCGTATTTATCCGTGGAGCTGAACAGTGGCTCGCTCGAGACGATGTCCACATAGATGCCTTCACGGTGATTGTTCCAGTAGAGATTGTCGAAGGGCGGTTCGGTGCCCTCTTTTTGGGTCACCTTGTACTGCAGTGGGGAGAGCCGCCGGCGCAGCTCTTCCGGATCCGGTTTCTGGTAGCTTTGTTTGGTGGATGATGGGGGTTGAGCGTCGGCCCAGGCCTTTTCCAGGAATTGATCGCGTCCGGAACGGGAACGATAGTAATGATAGCGCAGGGGATTATTTTTATAGTAATTCTGGTGATACGGCTCGGCTGCGTAGAAGGGGCCCAGGGGTAGAATGTCGGTGACGATGGGCTTTTCGAAGCGGCCGGTGGAGGCGAGGTCCCGTTTCGATGACTCCGCCAGGCGATGTTCGATTTCGTCGGCATAGAATATGGCGCTGCGATACTGCGCGCCGCGATCCACAAACTGCCCCCCAGGGTCGGTAGGGTCCACATGGCGCCAGAAGTGCGCCAACAATGCGGCATAATCGATGCGACCGGGATCGTAGACAACTTTAACTGCTTCCACATGTCCCGTGCCGCCGGATGACACCTGCTTATAGGTTGGGTTGGCGACATGACCGCCGGTGTAACCGGATATGACCTCGATGACGCCGGGTACTTTCTCAAAATCAGATTCCGTGCACCAGAAACAACCGCCTGCAAAGAAGGCACTCCTGGCTTTCATTTCAGCTCCTGTTTTACGATCGCGGGTATCGCTCTTACCGGTTGCACTGGAAAGCATCGCATAGCCCAGGAAGAAGATCGCCAAAGCAGCGATGGCAGTGATGATAGATGATAGTTTCATAGACACCTCCAATGAGTCCGTCTGCGGCTGTTGAACACGCCGCATGATGTGTTCATTCGGATCATAAGCAGAGCGGTTAAAGAGAGAATAAAGGCAGTGTAAAGATTGTGTAAAGATCGCCTGTCAGATGATGGGGTCGGTGGGCAGGGTCGGCAGTGCGATGCGGAAGCAAATGCGCCCGCCGGTGAGCTTCGCGTTCACCGTACCGTTGTGGGCTTCTACCAGTTCTTTGACCAGGGCCAGGCCGATGCCGGCTCCGCCGTGCTCGCGCGAGCGCGATTTTTCGCCGCGGTAGAAGCGTTCAAAGAGAAAGGGCAGGTCTTCGGGCAACAGCGCACCGGCCGGGTTGCTGAATCGGAAGACGGTATGGTTGTCGACCGCAGCGAGGTCGATGGCGACCGACGCGCCCGGGGGCGTATACCGGACGGCGTTGTCGGTGAGGTTTCTCAAAATGCGGCCCACGGCGTTGCGATCGGCCCACATCATCAAGGTTTCGGGCGGAGCCGTGACTTTTACGGCTATCGCTTTACGATCGAATTCGGGGCGGAAACTCTCCACGGCTGTCTCGATCGCCTGACGTGCGTCGATGGGCTCGATTCGCAACCGACCTCTGGCCGCATCGGCTTTGGCCAGTTGCAGTACATCCTCCACCAATGAGGCCAGACGCAAGGCTTCGCTTTGCAGCAGCGCGATCGTTTCGGGCGAGGAGGGAAGCACGCCGTCGTCGATCGCTTCCAGGTATCCGCGGATATTGGTCAGCGGGGTTCGCAATTCATGCGCCACATCGATCATCAATTTGCGTCGCAGGTTTTCGAGCTTGTCCAGGTCGGCGGCCATCCGGTTGAAGGCCCTGGCCAGTTGCCCGACTTCGTCCCGGCTGCCGGCCGGTACGCGGGCGCTGAAATCACCTGCCGCGATATCGCGAGTGATACCTGTCATGCGAGTCAGAGGTGTCAGGACCTTGCGCATCAATACATAGCTGAGGGTCACTGCCAACAGGACGGCCCCTGTGAAGGCCCACAACAGGTAACGGTGCACCGCGTCAATGAACATCGCGTGGGCCGGTTCGGGCGAGATATGGTACTTTTCCATCAGGGTGACGAAATAGCTGGCTGCCAGGGTATCGATGGCCAACCAAACCACCACCACCACAAAAATGATGACCACCATGGTGATGGCCAATAATTTGAGGATCAGGTACCTGCGCATCGATCGTCCGGGGAGTTAACGGATGCTCGGTCGGCAAAGCGATAACCGATACCGCGCACCGTGATGATGTAGGTTGGGCTTGAAAGCCGGGGCTCGATCTTCTGTCTGAGCTTGCCGATGTGGACATCCACCACCCGATCAACGACTACCGTGTCACCGGCCGGATAGAGGCGTGCCAGCAGCTCGTCGCGCGTGTAGGTGCGTCCGGGTCGGGAGGCGAGGGCTTTGAGCAGTGCGTATTCATGTGGTGTGAGCTCCACCGTTTTGCCGCAAATGGTCAGGCGCCGGTTTTCCAAATCCAGGATGAGGTCGCCATGGGCGATAACCTTAGGGGGCATTTCCAACGCTCGCGGGGTGCGGCGCAGTACGGCCTGTACCCTGGCCACCAGTTCACGAGGGCTGAAGGGTTTGACCACATAATCATCGGCCCCGAGGGTCAGCCCGGCCACCTTATCGATCTCTTCACTCCGTGCGGTGAGCATGATGACCGGCACATCCGAGCGTTGACGCAGACGGCGGCATACCTCCCAGCCGTCCACGCGGGGCAGCATCAGATCCAGAATCACCAGGTCGGGGCGATGGCGCTCGGCCAGTTCCAACCCTTTGCGGCCATCGGACGCGGTAAGGGCCCGGAATCCTTCCCGTTCCAGGTAGAGCGCCACCAGTGCCACCGTATTGGGATCGTCCTCGATCACCAGAATGGTTTTAAATTGCTCCGGCGTTTTTGTCATGGTGCTGCAATGGCCCCCGTGGAATTCTTTGCCGCTTATACTGAGAAAAGCTAAGTTTCAATCTTTTTGATCTTTAAACTATTTTCATCACCGGCCGGTCGATGAGCTGCTCCAGCGGCACGACGACCAGGCCCCTCTGGCGAATGCCGGCCATCACCGCTTCGACCTGGCGGCGCCACTCCTCGCAGAGGGCCTCGGTGGCCGGCGGGATGTCGTGCAGCATGATGATGTCGCCCGGGCGCAGGCGTTTGAGGATGCGCTCGGCCAGGCGGTGCACCCGCCGATTGCCCATGTCGGCCGCGCGCCGGCTGAAATTGACGACGACCATTCCGGTGGCCTCCATGGCGTTGCACAGCCGCGGGCTGGTGACGCCCACCGGCGGTCGGAACAGCAGCGGGACGACGCCGTGACGGCGCAAAACCCGCTGGGTGGCTTCGATTTCGCGGATCAGGGTGCGCGGGCGCTTGAACATCACGAAGTTGTCATGGCTGTAAGAGTGGTTGCCGATGGTGTGTCCGCGCGCCACGATCTCTCGAATGAGATCGGGATGGCGGCGGGCCGTGCGGCCGTTGACGAAAAAGGTTGCAGCGGCCTGGTGGCGGTCGAGCAGGTCGAGCAGG
Organism: Desulfatitalea tepidiphila; assembly: GCF_001293685.1. Classification (NCBI taxonomy): domain Bacteria; kingdom Pseudomonadati; phylum Thermodesulfobacteriota; class Desulfobacteria; order Desulfobacterales; family Desulfosarcinaceae; genus Desulfatitalea; species Desulfatitalea tepidiphila. The sequence continues at coordinate 134,668 of NZ_BCAG01000006.1, forward strand.
AATGGCGTCGAGTTCGGGTTCGGTCCGTCATCGAAGGTGAGGGCCACCACGGGCCGGTCGGTGCGTCCCCGACTGATGACGGGCAGAAAAAAGCCGAAGCCGGGCAGAAAGGGGGCAACCATGCACAGGAGAAAAAACAGGACCAGGGGCACAACGGCGATGCGCGCATCGAACGGCAGCAGCAGCAAGGCTAAGAACACCGCGCCGATACCGGCCGTTTCGGCCGGCGACAGGCGGGGAGGTTTTTTTTTGACCGTTTGAATCAATTGAATTCTTTCACCTCAAGCATCGCCGCGGGCGGCGACAATCCAGACCGACTCCGGATTGCCGCCGGAATGTGCCGCATGCCGGACGCTGAAACCGCTTTCGGCCAGCATGCCGGTGATGACATCCACCGGCCGGTGGAAAGCCGGAATGCCATTGAGCCTCATGCGCAGGGCATCGATTTTCCACAACAGGGAGGTGCGGCCGTCTGGCGGCGGCACCACGGCGCGGATGACGACCAGGGCCTCGGCGCCCAAGGCCCCGCGCAGGCGCTCGAAGGTCAGGCGCAATTCGCCGTCGTCCAGGAAATGGATCACATCCAGTAGCAGGGCCGCATCGGCGGCCGTCGGCGCCTCGGGGATGTTGGGCGCCAGGTCGCAGGCCGCACGCCCGCGATCACCGAACACCCTGGCGGCCACCCGGATGCGCTCGGGGTCCGGATCGATGCCGTAAACCCGCGCGTCGTCGAAGCGTTCGAGCACCCAGGCGCCCGGCACGCCGAAGCCGCAACCGATGTCCAGCACGGTTCCCAGGGGCCGTGCGCCGTCGAGATAGAGGGGAAGCTCGGCAAAGAGCACGTCCCATTTCAGCTTGAAGCGTGCAAAAAGCCTGGGGTAGGTCTCCAGAGGACGGTAGCGGGCCAGGATCCGCTGGTGACGGTCCGAACCTGTGGCGGGCCTGGCGCTCCGCCGGGCAAAATACCACCCCAGCATGGGCGGCAGCAGCAGGAAAGCCCCAAGCAAAGAATAGCTGATGCCCAGAAACGAGGTGATACCGGCACTGTAAAGCAACGCATGGTCTGCGGTGCACAGCACCCCGAAGCCGATCAGCGTGGACACCGCAGCCATGATCACCGTCATTTTGATGCGTTCGAAGGCCGGATCGTTCATACCGCCGTAACGCTGGTAGGCCCGCACCAGGAAAAGCGCATAGTCGATGCCCATACCCATCACGATAATGCCGAGCATCAGGGCCGGGATATCCAGCGGATGACCGGAAAGATGGAGGGTGCCCAGGGTGCCGACGAGCGCGAAGAGCACCGGCGACAGGGTGATGGCGGTCAATTTCAGGTCCAGGAAGAAGAAAAAAAGCAGGAGGGCGACGCTGAGACCGATCACCGCCAGCATCTTCATGAAAGTCGAAAAGAGCAAGCGCCCCAAGGTTTCGGAAAAATAGACCGGATCGAATACCCGGGCCAATTCCCCGTAGCGCCCATAAAAGTCGGCGGCTGTATAATCCGGCCCCGGCGTCAAGGTCGCGAACTGCATCCAGGTGCCGTCCGCCTGCCGCACGATGCCCATGAGGGGGAGGATCTCTTCGGGCAAACCGGGATCGGCCGGCGGTTTCGAGGCGCCAAGCATCTCGAAAAAGGGTGCGAAGGCCTCGTCGCTGAACCCCAGTTCAGCAGCCCCCGCCAGGGCATCATCGAGCGCAGCGATCCGTTCCGGCTGCCAGAAGGCCCGCCAGGCCGCAAAATTTTCGGCGCGCCGCTGCGGGCCCGGAAAAACCAGGGCCGGCAGGAATCCGGGGCCCAGACGGCCGGCCCGCACATCTTCGCTCACTCGGCTCAAGAGCCGATCCCCGGCCGCCTGCAGCGCCGCCGGCGAGTCCGCAGTGGCCATCACGAAGAGTTTGTCGAAGATGCCGCCGCCCCACACCCGATTCATCAGCGTCTGGGCCGCCTCGGTGTCCCGGCTCACCGTGTTCATGCGGCTCAGATCGGTATTGAAGACCGGCTTGGCGAAAAAGAGCATGACCCCCATGAAGACAAAGGCAGCGGCCGCCGTCCACCGACCGGCCACAGGGAGCTTGGCCACCAGCCGCCGAAACGGCAAAGAACGCGGCCGGGCCGGCGGCATTTGCGGAAAAATTCGCGGAAAAACCAGATGGACGAAGATAAACGAGGCGGCAATGCCGATGGCGGCGAATTGGCCGAGCTGTTCGAGCACCGGAAATCCGGTCAGATTCAGGGCGCTGAAGGCGCCGATGGTTGTCAAGGCCGCCATCAGTCCCACGGCCCACACCTCCCTGGCGGCCGCGCGGCCGGTGGTCGTTTCGGATCGATCCAGAAAAAGCAGATAGGCGATGCCGTGGTCCACGGTGATCGAAATGATCGCACCGCCGAACCCGAGGGCCAGGATGGAGACCGCTTCATGCCAGAGGGCCAGCAGGAAAAAGGCGGTCACCGTACCGGCCAGGGCCGGCAGAAAGGCGCACAAGCCGAGCAAAGGCCGTGGAAAGGCGAACAACAGCAGCAGGGCGATGCCCACGGTGGAGAGCACGATGGCCTGCTGCACGTCCCTGCGGGCGATGCGCTCATTGTCCAGGGCGGCGCGGTAGGCACCCATGGGCGTCATGACCACGGGACCCAATTCCGGGGATTGGGACAACTCCTCCAGAAAACGGGTCAGCCGGCCGGCAAAGGCGGTGTCGGTGCCGGCCGCCGCCGGCGTGGCCAGGATCAACAGATGGCGATGGTCGGCCGAAAGGAGCTGTCCCTTGTAAATGTCGATGTTTTCGGCCGGCGCCAGGTGGGCCAGCCGGGCCATGATGAGGTCCCGAAAGGCCAGGGGATCCCGGGCGATGAATCGGGTCTGTCCGATGGCCTCCAGACCGAGCAGCTGGGTGTGCAGTTCGACCAGCTGGCGCTGCACGGCGTCGGTGGCCAGAAGCGGCCGGATCCGGGTGTCGAGTTCATCGGCCGAAAAAAGCACCGGCAGGGAATCGACGACGTGGTCGAGCAGATCGGGAATCACGGCCTGCATGGCGTCGGTGCCCACCTGCCTGAACAGGCCGCTGGCCTTCATCCGTTCCGTGACCCAGTGGGCGCTTTGCACCAGCCGGTCGGGATCGGGAGCGGCCGTACCCAGGTCCACGACCAGTTCGCCCTGCATGGGATGGTGTTTGAAAATCTCGCCGGCATCGGCGAGGACCGGGTCGTTTTGGGGCAGGTAACGGATCACATCGGTGTCGATATGGGTCAGGTGGAAACCGGCCGCGAGCAGCACGCCGATCAGGCCGAAGGTGACGACCAACAGGGCGAAGTTGAACCTGGGGGGTTTCATCGAATTCATAAGGCCATCAGGAGCAGCAACAACGCCAGCGCGTGGGCGGCGATGATGAACTTGCGGTAACGGTGGTAGAATTCATTGTTCTTTTGCAGCCGGCGCAGGCCGCCCAGCATCCGGCGCCACCGGTCCAAAGGCAGGTAGCGCAAGTTGTCCGAGGGGGAGTTGCTCTGGAATGCAAAGGACGGATACGCGGCATAGGTGCACTTGTCGTCGAGCTTGTTCAAGAAATCGTCGTACGCCACGCCGCGCCATGGATGCTGGGTCATTTGGCGGGCGAACCGCTGGTTGACGGCATAAGCCTGGGTCAGGCTGCGGTAGCGGATCCTGACTACGGATGGGTTGACCGTGGGCCGGCTGCCCTTGACCATGCAGCCCAAAAAAAACATGTGCCAATCCGGGTTGCTGCGCATGAACGCGACGCAGTCGTGCAGAATCCGGGGCGAAAAGCGCTCGAATTCGATGTCGTCCTCGAAAATCAGGATATGCGCGGCCCCTGCCTCAATCCCCTGGGTCATGCACTGCATGTGGGATTCGTAGATTCCCTGCTCGCAGTCGGTGGGGTGGCGATGAACGGTGACGAACTGGACCCGTTCGGCCAGCCCGACACGGGCGAACTGGGTCAGTGCATCTTGCCGGCGGTCCGGCCGCTCGATCAGCGAAATGCAGTATATCTTATCGAAAAAATCCCAGCCCGAGGCCCCACCATGCGATTCCATATCGATCCGAACGACTGAAATAGCTCTTCCCTCCCGGCCCGCGGAATTGTATAAGTAACGTTTAACTTGTCCCCCTTACTACATGGGGGTCTGTAAAAACTCAACCCGATTTGAAGGTCATGGCGAAAAGGATGATCAAACGCCTTGTCAGACGCATCGCCGATACCCGGTATGTCCGTTCGGCCCTCAGTGAACAGGCGGACCTTTCCCTGTTCAAGCAGAAGCCGACCCCCCGGGTGATCTGGGGCCTGATCATCGTCGGCATCAGCTACACCATCGGCTGGCCGCTGATCACCCTTCTGGGATTCGTTGCCGCCTACACCGGACGACCGTTGATTCTGGCCGTCGGCGGGCCGGTGGCCTACGGGCTGTCCCACCTCGTCTTTATCCTGGGGGCTTATGTGGCCGGTGCGCAGTATGCCCATACCTTTTTACGCTGGTCCACGCGAATGCTGATGGAAAAACTGCTCGTCCCACAAGCGCCCCATCCAGATAAAAAGCAGATACCCGGAAACTGATATGCGTATTGTCCTGGTTCATCCGGCCGGTTCCAACTGGATCCCCGGCAGAAAAGACATGGCCGCAGTAGCCAACCGCATGGCCCCCTTAGGCCTGCTCTCCATCGCCGCCTATCTGGAACGTGCCGGTCACACGGTTTTCGTTCACGATTGCCTCGGACCGCATGCCCCCAGCGGCATCTCCGCCAATGTGTCCCGCATCATGGAAAACGAGCCCGACCTGGTGGGCTTTTCGGCCACCACCTCCGGATTTTTGGACGGCTATGACATGGCGGTGGCCATCAAGCGGATCAGACCGGAGGTGCGCACCGTCTTCGGGGGGGTGCACGTCTCCGCCCTTGGCAGCCGCCTGCTCGAACCATTCGAACACATCGACTTCCTGTGTCCGGGCGAAGGCGAGGCGACCCTCACCGAACTGGCCGACGGCCGCGCTCCGGGCGAGATCGACGGCCTGATCTGGCGCGATGGAGAGCATATCGTCGTCAACCCGCCGCGGGCCCATCTGCCGGACCTCGATGCCTTGCCCTTTCCAGCCTACGAAAAGCTGGCCGGATTCCCCAAACGGTACAACCTGCCCCTGTTCAGCTACATCCTGGCGCCCGGCGCCACCATGGTCACCAGCCGGGGCTGCCCCTACCGCTGTTCGTACTGCGACCGCTCGGTCTTTCATCAGGGCTTTCGCTACAATTCGCCCGACTATGTCTATGCCCACATGCACTACCTGCGCACCCGTTTCGGCGTGCGGCACCTCAACGTCTACGATGACTTGTTTACGCTGAACCGCAAGCGTATCGCCGGGCTGTGCGACCTGCTGGTCGATCGCCCCCTGGGCATGCAGTTCAACTGCGCGGTACGCGTGGGGCACGTGGACGACGAGCTGTTGCGCATGCTCCAGGCGGCCGGCTGTCTGATGGTCTCCCTGGGCATTGAGAGCGGCGATCCCAATTTGCTGGCGGTCCACAAACCGGGGGTCTACCTGGACGAGGTCAAAAGCACGGTGAGCCGGATCCAGGCCGCCGGATTGCGGGTCAAGGGACTGTTCATGATGGGGCTGCCCGGCGAAACTGCGGCATCCATTCGAAAGACCAGCGACTTTGTGATGTCCTTAGGATTGGACGACATGAACATGGCCAAGTTCACGCCCTTTCACGGCGCGCCGGTATGGCGGACCATTTTCGAGGAAGGCACGGTGGAAGAGGATTGGCGGCTCATGAACTGCCTCAACTTCGTCTTTGTGCCCAAAGGCATCGACGCCAAGGAGACTCTGGACCGTCTCTATAACACGCACGTGAAGCGTTTCTATTCGGACCCGGCCTGGCGGCGGCGTTTCATGCGACGCACCTGGCAACATCGCCACAGCCTGTGGCACATGTTCAAGCATCTGCCCGACTTCCTGTATGCCATGCGCACTTTCGAGCCCAAGAAGTAACTAACGGCAATGACTTTTTTCCAATCCATCAAGAATTGATGAACCCGTAAAAAGTCGCAGATGCGTCATGCCGGCGAACGCCGGCATCCAGAACATATTGAAAATACTGGATCACGGCGTTCTCCGGGATGACGGGAAACGCGAATTTCGGACTGTTTGCCAATCCATAAGGAATTGATGCGTTGCACCCAAAAAATTGATCATATATGACCATAAAGTAGTGGTCATATATGATCAATGGTCGTATATGACCGGCGGCATTCGCCGTTTCCGGCCCGTCTCTCCCACGTCTGGCCAATCGCATATCCCAATTAAATCCAATCAGTACCGTCAAAAAAGCCGATGGTCCGATTCCCGGCACGAATCTTGAGTTGTCAAAACACAACACCGACTTATTTCTCGGGTTCCATCTTCCTCTCTGCCACCGAACCGATGGCATCAACCCCACTCAAAGGATCAAAACATGACGGACACATCGAACCTGACCGGAATTGGTGATGGCGGCATTTCAATCAAAACAGTGGTCGAAATCATGGCCCGCGCGCTGGTGGATCGACCGGAGGCAGTATCTGTCTCCGAAATCAGCAGTGCCCATTCGTTGATCGTGGAACTGAAGGTCGCCAAGGAAGACCTGGGCAAGATCATCGGCAAGCATGGACGGAACGCAGGTGCGATGAGGACGATTGTCAACGCGGTTTCGGCCAAAACAAAAAAGCACATCGTGCTTGAAATCATGGAGTAAACCCGAAGATCGGCTTTGCCGGGAAGTAGATGCCATGATCATCGTTCGAATCATCATGCACGTGTTGCCTGAAAAGCAGAAAGAGGTGGTGCAGACGCTCCAGTCGCTGATGGTCCCCATGGAAAGAGAGGCCGGCTGTCTCAGCTATGCGCTCCTGTGCGACATGAAAAACCAGAATCTGCTGTGTGTGCTCGAGGAGTGGGAGAATCGAAATAAGCTGGACCATCATTTACAATCGGACATCTTCGGTGTCTTGCTGGGGACCAAAAGTCTTTTGCATCGACCGCATGATATCCATATCTACACTGTTCAGCAATCGGAGGGGATGAATGCCGTGCTCGCCGCGCGCGGCAAACATCGAGACGTTGCTTTAAAAGGGAGTTAAATCATGAACATTTTACTCATCTACCCGAAATTTCCAGAGACATTCTGGTCCTTCACCTACGCTCTGCGATTTATAAAAAAGAGATCGGCCTTTCCGCCGCTGGGCCTGCTCACCGTGGCCGCCATGCTGCCCGGCGAATGGCCCAAGCGCCTGGTGGATGAAAACACCGAGGCACTCACCGAAGAAGATCTGGCTTGGGCGGACCTGGCCCTCATCGGTGCCATGGCCCTGCAACGCAAAGGGGTGGATCGCATCATCGCGCGCTGCAAAAGCAAGGGATTGAAAGTGGTGGCCGGCGGGCCGCTTTTTACAGCGGAACCGGAGGCGTTCCCGCAGGTGGATCACTTGGTTCTGGGTGAGGCCGAACTCAGCTTGCCTGAATTCATCGCGGATCTCAACGACGGCTGCCCGAAAAGATTCTACCAGGCCGACGGCTACCCCGACATCGGCGAAACCCCTGTTCCTCTTTGGGATTTGATTTCCATGCGTCGCTATGCATCCATGAACATCCAGTACTCCAGAGGGTGCCCTTTCGACTGCGATTTCTGCAATATCACGGCGCTGTTCGGCCGCACGCCGCGCATCAAAGCGCCGCAACAGATCATCGCGGAACTGGACGCCATGTATGCCGCCGGTTGGCGCGGCAATGTATTTTTTGTGGACGACAATTTCATCGGCAACAAGCGCTCCCTTAAGACGCATTTGCTTCCTGCCCTGATCGAGTGGCGCAAGGATAAAAAAGGATGCGTTTTTTTTACGGAGGCCTCGATCAATCTGGCCGATGATCCAGAACTTATGGAAATGATGGCCAAAGCGGGGTTCGATGCGGTATTTATCGGTATCGAAACGCCGGACGAAGACAGCCTCGCCGAATGCTGCAAAATCCAGAATAAGAACCGGGATTTGATCCAGGATGTGAAAAAGATACACCGCTCCGGGTTGCAGGTCATGGGGGGGTTCATCGTCGGCTTCGACAGTGACACGCCCTCTATCTTTCAACGCCAGATCGACTTCATTCAGAACAGCAGTATCGTAACGGCCATGGTGGGCCTGCTGCAGGCGCCTCCAGGCACCCGGCTGTTTGATCGCCTGGCGGGCGAACGCCGTATCTGCGCTGAATTTTCCGGCGACAACGTGGATGGCCGCACCAATATCATCCCGACCATGGGCCTGGCTCGCCTCACCGAGGGGTATCTCGCCATTATGAAGCACATCTATTCTCCCCGGGGCTATTACCGGCGAATCAAAGGGATTTTAAGAGAGCTCAAGTCGCCGTCGGCGACCGTTCCGCCCGATTGGCAGCGACTCCTCGCATTCTGGCGGGCCTGCCTGCGGCTCGGGGTCCTGGGCAAGGAAAGATATCAATACTGGCGACTCATGATGTGGACGCTGGTGAGAAGGCCGCGAATGCTTCCCCTGGCAGTGACCCTGGCCATCTATGGATACCATTACCGGAGAATTTGCGAGCTTCATATCCTCGGCGCACAATAGCAAAAGATTCTTAAGGAGATAAGCGATGACCGAATGGAATCAACCCCCAGGGGGATCAGCACTCACATTGGAAGAAATGATAGAGAATGTCCGCCAGCAGTTTAAAAGATTCAAAGGCGGTCCGCTCCTTATCCTCGCCATCGTCCTATTGGCGGCTGTCTTCTGGACCGCCTGGTTCACCGTCCAGCCCGAAGAGACGGGGATCGTGCAGCGCTTCGGGAAAGTCATGCGCGAGGCCGGCCCGGGACTGCATTTCAAACTGCCGTTCGGCATCGAAAAGGTGCGCCGGTTGCCCACGGCCCGCGTGCTCAAAGAGGAGTTCGGGTTTCGCACAGTGGCCGCCGTCCCCGGCGAGAAGACCCGCTATGATACGCGCGGCTCGTACAAAGACGAATCCCTGATGCTCACTGGAGACCTGAACGTCATCGATGTACAGTGGATCATTCAGTACCGCATCGAAGACCCGATCCGCTACCTGTTCCAGGTCCGCGACGCCCCCAAAACGATCCGGGATACCACCGAGGCGGTCATGCGCCGGGCGGTCGGCAATCGCCTGGGCAGCGACGTGCTGACCACCGGGCGGGTGGCAGTGGCCAGTGAAGCGAAAAACGAGATCCAGAAGATCCTTACGGCATACGAAGCCGGAGTACGCCTGGTGACCGTGGAACTTCAGGATGTAACGCCGCCGGACACCGTGAAACCGGCCTTCAATGAAGTCAACGAATCGCGTCAGGACAAGGAGCGCACGATCAACAAGGCCCAGGAGCAGGCCAACCGAGAAATTCCCAAGGCCAGGGGCGTGGCGGCGCAAAGTATCAGCGAGGCCGAAGGTTACGCCCTCGAGCGTGTGAATCGGGCCGAAGGCGAGGCCACCCGTTTCGAGGCCATTCTTTCACAGTATCAGCAGGCACCGCAGGTCACGCGTCGGAGACTCTATCTGGAGGCCATGACCGGCTTGCTGGCCGACATGAAGGCGCTCTACATCGTCGATAATGACCAGAAGGCCATGGTACCCTGGCTCCCCCTGGAGTCCGGCCCGCAACCACCAGTGCAAGGGAGGCAGCCATGAAGTTTACTTTGAAAGCAGCGCTCATCGCCATAGCGGTGGTATTTGCTATCGCCCTCTACAGCGGTCTTTACACTCTGGAAGAGGGCCAGCAAGCCATTGTCGTGCAGTTCGGCCGTCCCGTTGGCGAAACAGTGACCGAGGCGGGACTGCATGTAAAACTGCCCTTCGTGCAAGAGGTCCGGCGCTTCGAAAAGCGTCTGCTCGTCTGGGACGGTGACCCGAACCAGGTGCCGACCAAAGGGCGCGAGTTCATCTGGGTGGATACCACGGCCCGCTGGCGAATCGCCGACGCTAAAAAATTTCTGGAAAACGTGGCCAGTGAAGAGGGCGCCCAGTCGCGCCTGAACGACATCCTCGATTCCGTGGTGCGCGATCAGGTGTCGAGCAGCGAACTCGTCGAGCTCGTGCGCAGCGCATCGTGGGAGGTGCCCGAGGACGACGCATTGAAAGAGATCCCAAAGGAGCGCGAAGAAGAGCTGAAAAGGGAAATTGCGCGCGGCCGTGAGGAGATCACCCGAACGATCCTGGCGGAAGCACGCAAGATCATACCGCAGTATGGCATCGAACTGGTGGATGTGCGTATCAAGCGCCTCGACTATGTGGAAAGTGTCCGCGAAAAGGTGTACGAACGCATGATCTCCGAACGCAAGCGAATTGCCGCGCAGTTCCGTTCCGAAGGCGAAGGGCGCAGCGCTGAAATTCTCGGGACCATGGAGAAAGAGCTGCGCCAGATCCGCTCCACGGCCTACCGCCGGGTGCAGGAGGTTCAGGGCCAGGCCGACGCGGATGCCACGCGCATATACGGAAATGCCTACAATAAAAATCCCGAATTTTACGCCTTTTTGCGCACCCTTGAAAGTTACAAGGAGAAAACCAATACGAACGCCGTGCTGATCCTCACCACGGACAGCGACTTTTATCAATATATCAAAGAGGTGAATCCGGGCCACGCCCAGGTTCCTTTGGCTCGAGCATCAGGGAGGCGTTAGCACCGGATTTAAATCAGGGTATCGATAAGATTGCCGCACGAAAATAGCCGTGGGTCTCGCAAAAGAAGACTCCTGGCGCAGGGACATATTAAAATGGACGAGAAAGAACCTGTCGGAAAGGAAACGCCATGCCGACAAAATTTGGACCCAAAAACGTCACACAAACAATGGCGGAGACCGATGAATTCCTCCAACCAAACAATTCCGATGCCCTCGAAGCGTCGAGAGAAGAACAGCGGCCATGGCCTCCTGAGCATCGACTCTGGAGAAAAGTCAATTTTTGATCCCTTCGCTCTAAACTTTATCCCCTATGTCTGCGGACTGGCGTAAAGCCCACCCCCTGCGAAATTTGGGCTGTTACACAGTCAGTCGCAATAAAAAGGGGGCGTAGGGGTGGGGTTTAACCCCGCATGTGTGGACACCTGAAAGCCTCAAGTTAACGACACTGACCTTATCCCTCAACCAAAAAATCCCGCGAAGCAGGGCATAGGAGGACAGCTATGAAGCCTAAACTCATCATCGGAGCAATCCTGGCCGGACTGGCGGTCGTATTTATCATCCAGAATGTCACGGTCATGGAACTGAGGTTCCTGTTCTGGACCCTGTCCATGTCAGGCGCGTTGTTGATGTTTTTCATATTGGCGGCGGGCATCATTCTAGGCTGGTTGCTTCACGGCATCTTCAATAGAAGAAAGGCCCATCCCAATGCCAAGAAGGATGATGATAGCGTCCAGACAACGGCCTGATGCTCCAGAAATCAAATATTCATATTCAGTGTTGATCCAGAAAAGAGGGGATTCCATGACCTTTTCCATTTGACAAAAACAGAAAGGGATTCAATACATCAATGAGCAGGACGTATCTCGGGCGACTGCCGGAAAGCGATCCGCTTCACGGCTATCTTGATAATGATATCCGGCCCCTAATCGACGACGCGTCAGTTAACGCCGGCTACCGTGTTTTTCGTCTCAACGGTTCCAACGATGTGTACCTGTACGAAGACAGATGCACGGGCGCCAAGGTCGTCGGGAAGTTTTTTCTTTCGTCCCGGAAACGAAACACGGAGAAGGCCGCCGCGCATCTGACGCGTGAATTCGACAGCCTTCGCAGAATGCGTGACATCGGCCTGGTCGGTTTTCCTCACCACATTGTTCGCCCACTTGGCCGCAACTTTTCGCTGAACGCACTTCTGGTCACCGAGTACTGCGAAGGTGAACTGTTCAGCAAATCGATTCGGTTCGCGATCAAAAACGGTGAGACAGGCCGCCTTTATGACAAGCTGACGGCGTTCGCCTATTTTTTGTCCGAATTTCACAACCGGACCGCAATTGGTGCTGGCGTCGATTTCAATCTGGACTGTGCCTATATGGATCGGCTGATAAAAAGGCTCCTCGAAATCAACGCCATGGGCTGGGACGAAGTGCATGAACTCTGCTGGCTGCGCGACCAGTGGCATCATCAGCCGAGGATGTGGGAGGATCGACAGGTGACGGTGCATGGCGATGCGACGCCGGATAACTTCATATTTGGAGACAGTCTGGGCGTGATCGCGCTGGACCTGGAACGGAGCAAGTGTGCGGACCGCGTTTTCGACACCGGCCGCATGGCCGGCGAGTTGAAACATTTTTTCATGCAGGCGACCGGGGACAAAAACGCTGCCGAACCTTTCATCGGCCACTTCCTATGGGAGTACGCATGTCACTTCCCGGACCGCGAAGACGCCTTTCGTTCGACCACCGGCCGCACGCCCTTTTACATGGGCATCACTTTGCTGCGCATTGCACGCAACAGTTGGATCGAACCCGAATACCGCCGACGCCTGATCGATGAAGCAAAAATATGCCTGAGGAGCTTTTGATGCTGATACGCGGGCTCATTTTCGATATCAATGGAACGCTGACGGACATTCACACGAACGAATGGCACGAGGATATCTATCGTATTCTCGCCAACCTGCTTTCCTATCAGGGAATTGCGCTCGGCCCGCATGAAGTCAAGGATGCGTACTTTCAGATCATGAAGGAACAGCGCGCGGCTAGCAATGAACGCTACCCGGAGTTCGATGCGGTCGGCATCTTTCGCGAGATCATGACGCGGCATGCCACGGAGTTCACGCGCCGACTGCCGCCTGAAAAGCTGGAGCAGCTCCCGCTCTTCCTTGCCGAAACCTACCGTGCCGCGTCACGCTTCCAGCTGCAGCTATACAACGGTGTGGCGGAAACCGTCAGACAACTGCGTTTGAATTATCATCTGGCCATCATCTCGGACGGTCAGTCCGCCTATGCGGTCCCGGAGTTAAACGCCGTCGGACTGTTTGACACTTTCGACCCGGTCATCATTTCAGGCGATTTAGGTTATCGCAAACCCGACCCGCGGCTGTTCGAAAATGCCCTGACGCGCATGCAAATGGCGCCGTCAGAAGTTTTGTACGTGTGCAACGACATGTATCGAGACGTTTATGGGGCCCAGAAAGCGGGAATAAAAACAATCTTCTTCCGATCGAATCAGGGGCAACAGGAGAAAGAGGACGTGCAGCCGGACTATATCATTTATCATTTTCCGGAACTGCTCCATGCCGTTCGCTTCTTTGAGAAGCAATGACTGCTGATCCGGACCCAAATCGATCATCGCATCCTAAAACCGAAAACAAAGGATTGTATTATGACCCATCTAATGAGTCGCGAGGTGCGCCTGGCATCCCGCCCCACAGGGCTTCCAGGCGCGGCCAATTTTACAATGGCGAGTACTGAAATAGCGCCGCTAAAAGATCAACAGGTGCTGGTTCGCAACCGTTTTATGTCGGTGGACCCCTATATGCGCGGTCGCATGAATGCTGGAAAATCCTATGTCCCGCCGTTCGAGGTGGGGGAGGTGCTCCAAGGTGGAGCCGTCGGCGAGGTCGTCGAATCGCGCGCCGAAGCGTTCCAAGCGGGTGATATCGTGGTTTCCAACTTCGGATGGCGGGAACTCTTCGTCGCCTCACCGGAAGAGCTGCACGCGGTCGACGGCGATGTCGAGCCGCTCTCGGTTTATCTTGGCGCCCTCGGCATGACGGGGATGACCGCCTGGGTGGGGCTGAATCTGGTGGATGTCAAACCCGGCGACGTCGTTTATATTTCCGGGGCGGCCGGTGCGGTTGGCAGCGTGGCCGGACAACTCGCGAAACTGCGTGGGTGCCGGGTCATTGGTTCGGCCGGTTCAACCGGGAAAATCTCTTTTCTGAGAGATGAATGCGGATTCGATAGTGCCTTCAATTACAAAACCGGTCCCGTACTCGAACAACTCAACGCCGCGGCACCGGACGGGATCGATGTCTACTTCGACAATGTCGGCGGCGAGGCCCTCGAGGCAGCGCTCTCGGCGTTGCGGGTGCATGGCCGGATCGTCGCCTGCGGCAGCATCTCCGGCTACAACGCCGAAAAATCGCGGCCCGGCCCTTCCAACCTGTTTAACGTGATTACCAAACGGCTGACGATGAAAGGCATGATCGTCAGCGACTGGCTCGATCGTCAGACCCAATTTGAAAAAGAAGTGGGGGGATACTATCGCGCCGGCAGACTGAAGCATAGGGAAACGGTAATGGCAGGCATCGATAAGGCGGTGGAGGCATTCCTCGGGCTCTTTGAGGGTAAAAATGTGGGAAAGATGGTGGTGAAACTGTCTTAGTCCAAAATTGATTCCGTCCCGGTTTTATGCTAATTTTTCAAGGCGATCTCACTCAACGCCAGGCGCGGAATCGTCGAATGCCAAAAGCTTTTCTGGATATCTTCAACAGCATCCTGGGGTCGATTCGTGAACCCTTGCTGGTGCTGGACCCGGATCTGAAAGTGGTCACCGCCAATGCGTCGTTCTACCAGACCTTCGATGTCCAGCCGAGTGAGACCGAGGGCGTCCTGATTTACGATCTCGGCGATCGTCAGTGGGACATCCCCAAGCTCAGGGAATTGCTCGAACAAGTCCTTCCTCGGAATACCAATTTCCATGATTTCGAGGTGGAACATGTATTCAGGAATATCGGCCGCAAAATCATGCACCTGAATGCCAGACGGATCCACAGCAAGGCCAACCAGACCCAGCTGATTTTATTGGCCATCGAGGATGTCACCGATCGCGAACACTACAAAAGACAACTCGAGCAGATCGTTGCCAGACGAACGGCCGACCTCAACGCGGCCAAACAAGCGGCGGAGCAGAGCCGGCAGGCCGCCGAAGACGCGCTTGTCGAAATCAACAAGCTCAAGGACCAGCTCGAAGCCGAGAGATCCTATCTTCAAGAGGAGATCAAGCTCGAATACAATTATGAGAATATCGTCGGCCAAAGCGATGCGATCAATTACGTGTTTTACAAGATCGAGCAAATCGCCGGTACCGACACCAACGTCTTGATTCTCGGGGAAACCGGGACGGGCAAGGAGTTGGTGGCGCGCGCCATCCACGGTCTGAGTCCGCGCAAGGATCGCGCCCTGGTCAAGATGAATTGCGCTGCCTTGCCCGCCAATCTGATCGAAAGCGAACTGTTCGGCCACGAAAAAGGCGCCTTCACCGGGGCGAACGCCAGACGATTGGGGCGCTTTGAAATCGCCGACGGTGCCACCTTGTTCCTGGACGAGATCGGCGAACTCCCCCTGGAACTGCAGCCCAAACTGCTCCAGGTCATCGATAACGGGGAGTTTGAACGCCTGGGCAGCTCCGACACGATCCAAGTCGATGTCCGCATCATCGCCGCCACCAACCGCAACCTGGAAGAGGAGGTCCGCAGGGGCGCTTTTCGGAAGGATCTGTGGTACCGGCTCAACGTGTTCCCCATCACCTTGCCGCCCCTGCGCGATCGCCTGGAGGATATCCCGCTGCTGGTCAATTATTATGTGGACCGAATCGCGAAAAGACTGGGAAAATCCATAATAACCGTCCCGGCGGGCGTAATGGACGCGCTGCGGCAGTACCACTGGCCCGGCAATGTCCGCGAGCTGGAAAATGTTCTGGAACGGGCGGTGATCAACTCCTCGGGACCCAAGTTGCGGCTGGTGGATGAGCTGAAAAAGCCGCCCAGGAACACCGCGAAGCCTGAACAGACCCTGGAAAGTGTCGAACGGGACTACATTCAACAGGTACTGGAACAGGTCGAGTGGAAAGTGAGCGGCAAAAACAGTGCCGCCGAAATCCTGGGCCTGGACCGCAGCACCTTGCGCGCCCGCATGCGAAAACTCAACATCCGCAAGCCCTGACATGTGATTCACCCTGAAGGGCATGCATTACAGAAGGCGTTTGATCAAAAATTCGCATGGCATCGGTCAAATCCGGTCCGGGTGGGACAGGTGGCCGATGCCACACGCCAAGCGGTCAAGAGCCAGTAAAATGCACGGCGGGCGGCCCAGAAACTCGCTGCGCTCAAACAGTCTGGGCCGCTTGTCCGTCGTTTGCATTTAACTGGCTCTACGACCGCAGGCTCACGTGGCCCTGGCCACCTGCCCCACCCGGGCCGGATTTAATGAATGGCATTCCGTTACAATCGCTTCCGCCGACGCGATCCGTTTGTCATTTTCAGGGTGCTGTGATATCAGGAAAGTCAGTTGTCCACTGCCTGCCTTCCCCTGCCCGCAGAACATCATCGGGGATCGGATGATCGACGAAGAGGGCATCGCCGCTATCGTCATAACCACCATATATCTATGAGGCTTCAAGAGAGGAGAGGTGCTATCCATGAAAAAGTTGGTTCTTATCGGAATAGTGTCAATCGTCTTAGGCATGGCCGCCATCGGTGCGGCCGACGTGACCCAGAACGACCGTCTGTTGCAGCGACCCGAATGGGATGGTGCGGTCGTCCAGCAAAACTGGGTGGATGGCACGATGCGATTTCAGCAATGGGACACCCCCTTCGGTGACGCCGATGCATGGATTCTGGGGCCGACCTTCATCACCTCGCTGCCGGCCAACCGCTTACTCGAACTCGGCGGCCGCTTCAATGTCATCCGGTTCGATCCGGATGATTTCAGCAGCGAAAACGGCCTCGGTGACATCGAGCTCTGGGGCAAATACCAGTTCATCCAAACCAGCGAGTACATGCTCTCGGCCGGCCTGCTGGTCACCCTGCCCACCGGCTCCGAAGATGTGGTACTGCCAAGCGCCTCCGGTGAATTCAACGTCGAGGCGTTCGCCGCCGGCCGCTTCCAGGCCAGCCGGGCACTGGCGCTGATCGCCCATGCGGGCGTTCGTCAGAACAGCGACATGGATGTGGATATCGGTCCGTTCGATGGCGAGCTGGACGGCGAGCTGCAGTTCCTGGCCGGCGGCGGGGTGATTTTCGAAGTCGCCCCCCAGCTCAAACTGCAGGGCGAAATCAATTTTGCCACCGAGGCCTACGATGAATATGACAACGATATCCAGTTCCGGGTCGGTTTTGACTATCAAATCCAACCGGATCTCCTGATCGGCGGCGGTACGGGCATCGGCCTCGACGACGGGGCGCCCGAGGTGGAGGTCGCCGTGCGCTGTGCGTTTCTCTTTTAGGGGGACACACGGGCGTTGATCTCCACGGGAACATCCGACGCGACCGGGACGAACCTGCAGCAGCCGTCGGGGGACCCGACCGGTCGCCTCACCCTGCTGCATACCTCGGACTGGCATATCGGACGAACCCTTTACGGCCGCAAACGCTACGCCGAGTTCGAAGCCTTCCTGGACTGGCTCGCGCAGACCATCGAACAGGAAGGGATCGATGTACTGCTGGTGGCGGGTGACATCTTCGACACCACCACCCCGAGCAACCGCGCCCAGACACTCTACTACCGGTTTCTATGCCGCGTGGCGGCAGCCAACTGCCGCCACGTGGTGGTCATCGGCGGGAACCACGACTCCCCCTCCTTTCTGAACGCCCCCCGGGATCTGCTCAAGGCCCTCGATGTCCATGTGACCGGCTCGGCCACCGAAAATCGGGCGGACGAAGTCCTGGCCCTGTGCGGCAAGGACGGGACCGCGGAACTGATCGTCTGCGCCGTTCCCTACCTGCGGGACCGCGATATCCGGACGGCCGAGGCCGGTGAAAGCATCGAAGACAAAGAGCGCAAGTTGATCGACGGCATCCGCGCGCATTATGCCGAGGTGACCGCCCTGGCCGAACAGAAGCGCAAGGCATTGGGCAGGGACATCCCCATCGTGGCCATGGGCCATCTCTTCACGGCCGGCGGGCAAACCATCGAAGGGGATGGGGTGCGGGAGCTCTATGTCGGATCGCTGGCGCATGTGACGGCGTCGATTTTTCCCGACTGGCTCGACTACCTGGCGCTCGGCCATCTCCATGTGCCCCAGCGGGTGAACCGTTCCGAGACGATGCGCTACAGTGGATCTCCTCTGCCCATGGGGTTCGGCGAGGCGCGGCAAAACAAGAGCGTCTGCCGGGTGACACTGGATGCCGGCCAAGGCGATGGCCGCACCACGGTTCGGCTGATCCCGGTGCCTGTTTTCCAGAGACTCGAACGCATCGATGGAGACTGGGAAGCCATTTCAACCGCACTTTCCCGACTCGTCTCAACCCAATCCCAGGCCTGGATCGAAGTCGTCTACGACGGCGTGGAGGTGATCGGAGATTTGCGCGCCCGTCTGGACGCCGCCGTTGCCGGGTCCAGTTTGGAAATTTTGCGTGTGAAGAACAACCGGCTCAGCGCGCAGGTGCTGGGCCAGCTTCAGGAGGAGGAAACCCTCGACGATCTGAACGTTCAGGATGTATTCGAACGCTGCCTGGATGCGCACGAGGTCCCCCCCAGCCAACGTGCGGAACTGCTTGGCGCCTACCTGGAAACGGTCGCGTCGCTCGACCAAGAGGATCCCGGCGAAACATAGAGAGGCGATCGATGCGTATCCTGCAGGTCCATTTCAAGAACCTGAACTCCCTGGTCGGCGAATGGCGGATCGACATGACCCACCCGGCCTTCGCTGCCGACGGCATCTTCGCCATCATCGGACCGACCGGCGCGGGCAAGACCACTATCCTCGATGCCATCTGCCTGGCTCTCTACGGCCGCACGCCCCGCCTGAATCGGATCAACAAAAGCGGCAATGAAATCATGTCGCGTCAGACCGGCGAGTGTTTTGCCGAGGCCGTGTTCGAAACCCAGGCCGGCCGTTACCGCTGCCACTGGAGCCAGCACCGGGCCCATAAACGACCGGAGGGAGAGTTGCAGGCCCCCCGGCACGAGATCGCCGACGCCGACTCGGGACGCGTCTTCGAAGCCAAGCTGCGCGGGGTGGCCGAGCAGATCGAGACGGCCACAGGCATGGATTTCGACCGTTTCACCCGCTCGATGCTGCTGGCCCAGGGCGGTTTTTCCGCCTTTTTACAGGCGGCGCCGGACGAGCGCGCACCGATCCTCGAGCAGATCACCGGGACCCGCATCTACAGCCGGATCTCCATGCGGGTTCACGAACGCCGCGCCGAAGTGCACAACGCACGCGATGCCCTTGTGGCCGAGCTGGCGGGGATGACGCCGCTGACCGAAGCGGATGAACACAGGCTCACCACCACCCTGGTGGAGAAACGCCGACAGGAGGAGGCGCTCGGCCGCAAGATCGCCGAACGGCAACGAGCCCTGGCCTGGCGAGACGGCATCGCGCGCCTCGAAACGGAATTGGCGCAGGTCGAGGCCCGGCGTCAGGACCTGCTGGTCCGACGGGAAGCATTCGCTCCCGAGCAGGATAGGCTCTCCCGGGCGCTGCAGGCCCTTGAACTGGCGGCCGATCATGCCTCGCTGGTCGCTCTCCGAAACGCGCAACAGACCGACCGCCAGAACTACGACAAGCACACGGACCTGCTCGCCGCCCAGGATAAGCGTGCCGCGGAGGCCCAAACAGCCCTGACAACGGCCCTCGACCACCTGGAGGCACAAAAGATCGTCCGGCAAAAGCAGCTGCCGATTATCCGCGCGGTGCGCGAGCTGGACCTCAAGATCCGGGAAAAAGGGGCCCCGATCCAGGCGTCCGCCGACACGCTGGCCGACCACGAAAAGTCCCTCTCCGAGCTGCGCGCCAGGCAAGAGGCCGACACGGCCCGACTGAATGAGAAACAAACCCTCCTCGCATCCCTTGAGCGGCAGTTGAACGAGACCCGGGCCGACGAGGCGCTGGTGGAAAATCTTGCCGGCCTGCGCGGGCACTGCGAGGTGCTCGCGCGCTTGGATCAACAACTGGCCGACAAACGCCGGGAGACTGGCCCATCATCCGATGAGGCCCGGACCGCCGTCCGTCTCTGGCAAAAACGAGTCACGGCGTTAGAGGCGGTCCGACAATCGCTGGCGAGCCGCCAGGATCGCCTGGTGCAACAGCAGCAGCATGTCCATGCCTTGCTTGAAGGCGGGACGCTTCCTGAGTGGCGCCAGCGCCTGGCCTGTCTGATCTCGCGCCAAGCCCTTCTGGCCAACGCCTTGGAAGCCGCCGAAGCCGCCGCCACCTCCCGGCGGCGCATGGAAGCGCAGGATCGGCGCAAAGCCGCATGTCTATCGGATGAAGCGGCCCTCACCGACCAACTGCGGCATCAAATCGAAAAAGAGGCCCTCATCGAGCGGGAACGGGTGGTGCTGGAGGCCAACCTCGCCCTGGTGAAAACCATCGAAAGTTTCGAAGACGCCCGCAGTCGACTCAGCGACGGCGAGCCCTGTCCGCTCTGCGGTGCCACGGAACACCCCTTTGCCCGAGGCAACGTACCGGCCGCTGATGACACCCGCCAGCGGCTCGGCGCGGTCAGGGTCGAACTCAAAGCGGTCACCGAAGCCCTATCCGACCTGAAGGTCAAACAGGCCCAGACCCGCAAGGACCTCGATCAGCTCGCAGCCGACCGGAAAGAGCTGACGGAAAAATTCGAGAGCGCCACCCGATCGATCGCTGCGGCCTGCGCGGAATTGGGCCTGGATGCCGACGATCCGGATCTGGCCGGAGAGCTGACCCGACTCGGAGTCGACAACGACACCGCCTTGAAGCGCGCCACCCGAATCGTCGAGACCGCCGAGGCTGCGCAAACGGAATTGGACGTCCTTCGCGCCGACCTGGAAAAGGTCAGGGACAAGCTGGCCACGGCCGAGCGCGAAGCCCAGGCCGCCGCACACCGCAAGGAGTCCGCCGAGGCGATCCTGGCACGGCTCGAAAAAGAGGCCGCGGCGCTGCAGACGCAATTGGCCAGCAGCCTTGAACGGCTGCAGGCGGAGATCGCGCCGTTCGGGGTGACGATCGGGTCGACCGACAATTTGAAAGGCATTCAGAAGCAATTGACCGATCGCAAGGAGAGATGGGTATCGCGTCAAAAGGAAAAAGCGATCCTGGATCAGCAGATTGCCGAACTGGAGATTCAGACCCGCCACCAGGCCAAACGACTTGGTGAATTCGAGAATGAACTGAGAAAAATGCGCAACGCGCACACCGCGCTGCTGGAAGATCGAGCCGCCCTGTTGCGGGATAGAAGCGCGCTGTTCGGCGAAAACGATCCGGACGACGAAGAGCGCCGCCTGACCCAGGCCGCAGAGGCCGCTGAAAAGAAATTGGAGATCGCCCGTGGCCAATACGATGCCGCCCTCCAGGAGCTCGGCCGGTTGAACGCTTCGAGGGAGGCGTTGACACATTCGATCACGGCGCGCGACATTCAATTGGATAGCGCCGGGGCGGCTTTTCTGTCGCAGCTGGCGGCGTCGGGATTCGCAAACGAAGAGCAGTATCAAACGGCTTGCCTGCCCGAGGAGGAGCGTAAACGCCTGAGCCGCCTATCCCAGGCGCTGGCCGATGAAACGACGAAACTGGACGCCATGGCGCGGGAGAAGGCAGGGGCGCTGGAAGAAGAGTGCCGGAAACAGGTCACCGATAGATCGCGAGACGAGCTGGCGCAGGCCCTCGCCGACCTGGTCGCCGAACAGCGGGTCCTTCAGCAGGAGATCGGCGGCATCCACCAGCGACTGAAGGACAACGACACCCTGAAGGAAAGGCAGCGCGAACGCACGCAGGCATTGGAGGCGCACCGCCGGGAATGCGCGCGCTGGGACCTGCTCCATCAGCTCATCGGTTCGGCCGACGGGAAGAAATACCGCAATTTTGCCCAGGGTCTGACCTTCGAGATGATGATCGGCCACGCCAACCGGCAGTTGCGCAAAATGACCGACCGTTACCTGCTTTTCCGGAACCGGAACCAACCCCTGGAGCTCGATGTCATCGACAACTACCAGGCCGGTGAGGTGCGTTCGACCAAGAATCTTTCCGGCGGCGAAAGCTTTATCGTCAGCCTCTCCCTGGCCCTGGGACTCTCCCAAATGGCCAGCCGCAACGTCCGGGTCGATTCCCTGTTTCTGGATGAAGGCTTCGGGACCCTGGACGATGAGGCATTGGACACGGCCCTGGAAACGCTCGCCGGCCTGCGGCAGGAAGGAAAACTGATCGGCGTCATTTCCCATGTCCCCGCCCTCAAGGAGCGTATCGCCACCCAGGTTCAGGTGGTTCCTGACACCGGCGGCCGAAGCCTGATATCCGGTCCGGGATGCGAGAGGATTCCGGCCGGATCGGGAGAGTGGAAGAATCCGCTCGATTAGATAGTGATGATCCACTCGCAGGCCGCCGCATCGGGCGTGCCGGAAGGCTTCGGGTCCGGCGGCGTAAAGACCCGCTCGACCTTGGCCGTGGGAATGACCCGGCCGAAAAACCCCTGGCGCAGCCGCAACCCGCCCGGACCGCAATCGTAATGGGACAACCCCCATTTCTGGGCGGCCTTCTGGGCCGTGCACCTCAAGGTCCGCATGCGCAGGCGCGTGTCCGAAAGGGGCGTCAGCTCGATCTCTTCGAAGGCGCACCAGTGGGAGTGCTTCACAAAAGCGATCAGACGCTCCATGCCGGTCAGCTTATCGTCCAGAATTTTTTCCAGGCGCTGGGCCTGGTAGCGCCCGAACTCATCGGACAGCTGCTGAAACGATTCTTCCCCGGCCTGCTCCGGGCAGTGCTGCCGGGCCCACGATTCCATGAGAAACCACATGTAGTTCATGCTGAAGAGTACTTCGCGCATGACGGTGTGGACCCGCTCCTTGCTCCAATTCTCGATGTCAAACATGCATCTTTCCTTCCAAAACCTCCCGCACCTTGGCGGCCAGTGCCCGAACGGTGAAGGGCTTCTGAATGAACCGGACGCCCTCGTCCAGCACGCCGCGGCTGGCAATGACGTCGTCGGTATATCCTGACATGTACAGCACTTTGAGACCGGGCTGCACGGCCACCGCTTTCTCGAACAGCGCCTTTCCGTTCATATCGGGCATGACCACATCGGTCAACAGGAGGTCCACCTTTCCCGTGTGAGCTTTCAACAAATTCAATGCCTCGGCGCCACGATCGGCCACCAGGACCGTGTATCCCTGTCGTTTCAAAACCGCCTCGGCCAGAATGCGAACCTGATCGTTGTCCTCCGCCAAAAGAATCGTTTCCGAACCCTGAATGAATGATTCGGCCTCTTTTTGTGCCGCGCTCTCGGCGGGGGTTTGCTCTGAAACGGGCAGATACACCTTGAAAGTGGATCCCTTGCCCACCTCGCTGTAGACCCACACATGGCCGCCGTGCTGCTTGACGATGCCGTAAACGGTGGCCAGACCCAGTCCGGTGCCTTGGTCACCCTTGGTCGAGAAAAACGGTTCGAAGATATGCTCCAGGGTCTCCTGGTCCATGCCCCGTCCGGTGTCGCTGACCGCCAGCATCACATAGCGGCCAGGCTGGATGTTGTGATGCGCTGCCGCATAGGCCGCATCGAGGGTTACCAGCGCCGTTTCGATGGCCAACCGCCCCCCTTGGGGCATGGCTTGCTGGGCATTGACAAACAGGTTCATCAAGACCTGCTCGATCTGGCCGATATCCCCCATGATGGTGCGGATGTCAGGTGGGACGACGATCCTGAGATCGATGTCTTCCCGGATCGTACGCCGAAGCAGCTTTTCAAATCCCTGTACGATTTTATTCAGGTCCAGCGGCTGATATTTCAGGGTTTGCTTGCGGCTGAAGGCCAGAAGCTGATGCACCAGATCGCGCGCGCCATAGGCCGCCCGCAAGATCTGTTGGATGGAATCCCGACGCAGATCGCCCAGGGCGAGATCGCCGGACAGCAACTCGCTGTAGCCGATGATGGGCGTCAACAGATTGTTCAGATCGTGGGCCACACCGCCGGCCAGCCGGCCGATGGCCTCCACCTTCTGGAATTGCCGGTATTGGGACTCGATGCGCGCCTTCTCTTCTTCGGCCTGTTTGCGACCGGTGATGTCGTGGAGAAAGTTCAGGGTGGCCGGCTGGCCCTGCCACTCGATCAGCACCGCGTTCAACTCGACCCAGCGCGCCACACCCGATCGATCGACAATCCTGAAACTGTAGCGGGGCGGCATCTTGATCCCCTTGAGCCGCTTGAAGTGGTGGTCCACCACCAGCGCGCGATCGTCGGGGTGGACCAATTCCTGAAACGGTTTGGCAACCAGCTCCTCGGAGGTATAACCGCTCAGCTGCTCGGTCCGCCGGTTGACGAATCGCAGCATTCCACCCTGGGCGATAAAAATGGCCTCCCCGGCATGCTCCACGAGCAGGCGGTATTTCTCTTCGCTTTCCCGCAACGCATCCTCTGCGGCCTTGCGATCGGTAATGTCCCGGGTGATGGACAGGATGACGTCTTCACCGTCGAAACGCAGGATACGGGCCGACATCAGCCCCACGCCGACCTCGCCGCTTTTGCGCACGAAGCGGGCCTCCAGCTCCTTCACATGGCCTTGCGCCTTCAATTCGGACAGCAGCCGCCGCCGGTCCTCCGGGTTGTGCCAGATCCCCAACTCGACGGAGGTCTTGCCCAGGACATCCTCGCGGGTATAGCCCATGAGGGCGGTGAATCCCTCGTTGATGTCGATGTATCTTCCATCTTCGACCCGATTGAGGTTAATGGCGTCCGGGCTGGTCAAAAAGACC
Source organism: Desulfatitalea tepidiphila (assembly GCF_001293685.1). NCBI lineage: Bacteria > Pseudomonadati > Thermodesulfobacteriota > Desulfobacteria > Desulfobacterales > Desulfosarcinaceae > Desulfatitalea > Desulfatitalea tepidiphila. The sequence goes on from NZ_BCAG01000006.1 coordinate 159,286, forward strand.
TGGCGGAATCGATCCTCGCTCTGTCGATACTTCTGTTCGGCGCTCACCCGTTCGGTGATATCCGTTGACATCGGGACAGTCGGCGGCAGCTTGAAGCCTCTTTCCGCGCGGCAGGCTTTCAATTCCAATTCCAACTCGGCGATCCGCCGTTCCAGCGCCTGAATGGTTGAATTTGCTGGCATGGGCACCCCCTGTGTCGGTTGGGTTGAAAAGGGGGAACAGGGACAGCCGGCGTCCTTGACGTTCCTGCTGTCAGAAACCGTGTCACGGGGCATCGACACCGCCGCAATGTCAGCTTAAGGCAACGAATGCCGTATGCATCCTGATGGCATGAAGCGCTACTGGGGAATCTAAAACCAGCTCAGGTAGTTTTGTGGGACGTAATTTCAATATACTCAAAACGCGATCCAAAACAAGTCGTTATATTGGATGGTCGCACCGATGGTTCAGGAGATTGCAACTATTTGTTTATAATTCGGACGAAGTGCCGATAGTAATCAATGTTAACCGCACCCCTGGCCGGGGATCGACCACGACCAGGGGTGGTTCTTTATTCGCATGTGAACCGCCGGTGCTACCGGTTAGGAGATAGGCTTTGAATAAGTCGATCAAGGAACGAATCGAGCAGATCGGCCAGTTGGATCGCCTGCTGGCCGAGAATTTGGCCGATGCCATCTGGGTATTGGATGCCAATACCCTGATCTACGAATACATCACGCCATCGATCCAAAAAATCAGCGGATACGAGTCCGATGACCTCATCGGCACTTCGGCGCTGGACCGGCTCACCACCGAATCTTTGAAAGCCGCCACGGACATGTGGCGCCGGGTCCAATCGGAGTATCAGAGAGGCATCCGAACCATGCGCGCCATGGAGTTGGAGCTGGTCCATAAAAACGGGGACACCTACTGGGTGGAGATACGGGCCAAGTTCTTCGAAGAGCCGGACGAACCGATGAAGCTGATCGGCCTGACCCGGGATATCACCGCCCGCAAACGGGCCGAGCAGGCGCAGGCGGATTTGAACATACGACTGGCCACCGCCCTGGCTGAAAAAGAGCATCTGCTGAAGGAGATGAAGATCCTCAAGGCCCTGCTGCCCATCTGCAGCGGCTGCCGCCGCATCCGCGACGATCACGGCAAATGGTGGCCCCTGGAAATCTATGTCAAGGAACACACCAACTCGTCTTTCTCGCACACCATCTGCCCGGACTGCAAGGATGTGCTCTACCCGGAAATAGAATAGGATACCGTCATCCTTCAGGCGACCGGATCGTACCAGTCCAGCTGGACGATCCGGTACCCGCTTTTCCTTGGCGTCTTTTGAATGATGTTCTCATCGCCGCCGGAGATGTAGCCGTCGCCCAGTCGGGTGGCCGGATCGTTCATGATGAATTCGCCCTGGGGGGTCATGCCGACGCAGACCACGAAATGGTTGTAGCGGATATCGGGATCCACCAGATAATCGACGCGCACCAGGGTGGGCCTGTTCTGCTGGACGCGTTTGGCCAGGTGGGCATGGAGTGTGTTTTCTTTTCCCTGTTTATTCGAATACTTGAGCTTATTCCGCGCCGTCTGCCCGCATTGGCCCGCGATGTGCCACACCACGCTGTCGCCGCTGTAACCGTTTTCCCGGTCCAGAAACTCATCCAGGCTCTCCGGCGTGACGTGCCGGCCGTAGGACCGGAGCACCATGGCGATACACGTGATCGCACAGCCCTGGCGGGCGATGCTCGATTGTTTGCCCAGGATTCTTTGGGCCCACCTCGGGTCTCCCTGGCTGTAATGGGGAACGCGGGGGCTGATGAACAGGGTGCCGGCGGTTTCGGCGGGCGCCTCCGGTTTTTCATCGTTTGGCGGATTCTTTTTCGTGTGGCCGTGTTCCTTCCATAGCCGGATCTCATCTTTTGTCGTTCGGTCGACCACCCCCGAGGCGGTGAAGCCGGCCAGTTTTTGAAATCTCATGACCGCGTCGCGCGTCATTTCGCCGAAGGCCCCGTCGGCCTCGCCGGCCTCATCGAATCCCAAGGCCAACAGGTCGCTCTGAAGGTCGAACACATAGCCGTCGGGAACATTCTGGGTCAGCCGCAGGTAGCGGCTGTCGCCCTGGTCGTCCACGCACCCCTTGGTGAGGTCCAGATCGCTATCGAGGTAATTGGAACGCGTCATCTATTGTCCTCCAACATGACCATTGTAAACGTCTCCCCTCAGTCGCTGCCGCCGGCCGCCATGATCGATGGCACGAGATCCTGCAACGCCTTGACGGCCTTCTCGATCTTAGTGGCCAGCACTTGCTCGTGGGTTGTATTCCGGACGGCATCCCTCAGGGCCACAAGATTGCGGACCGCCGCGGTGGCCGAATCGATCACCCGATTGGCGGCTTCGAGCCGAATGGACCTGGCGGCGGCCTGGGCCTCGGCGGTCACCGCGTTCACGGTCTTGACGTGCAGGCTCAATTCGGCGCTGCGGCTGGCGATGTTCGCAAGGGCCTCCTCCACGACGCCGATGAAAATATCGTGGACCGCCTTGCCGGCGATGTCGTCCAGCTGCCGGGCGATATGGTTCGGGGAGTGCATGATGAACTGATTGAGCTCATCCTGCACCGCCACTTTGCGATGGATGTCGCCCGATTGAATGGCTTGGGTGGCTTGGGCGAGCAGCTCGTGCAGGGTCCCCGACCAATCCGCAAAGGTGTCCAGCGCGTCCCAATTTCGGCTCATCGCGGGTTCTCCTCTTTCATGAGTTGTCTGATCTCCAACACGGTGGCCGTCAGCAAACGGTAGTTCGGCGGCAAACCGCGCTCCAGATGATCGGCAAGCGACTGGTGGATCTGGGCCCATTGAACCAGACCGTCGCGCAGATTTCGAACGACATGGACGTGAAGATCGGTTCGCGTTTGAATGGCGTTCAATTTTTCTTTAAAGGGTTCGTACCGGTCCCGGGTCATCTCGATCAGGCGATCCGTTTCCTTGAGTTGTTCGATCCTGTTTTTGTCGAGCGGCGTTGTCATCAATTCCGATTCCAGACGCCGTCTTTGCTTCTCCAGGGCATTTCGATAACTCGAAATATCATTGTTCTCCTGTATCAGCTGGCTCTGGATGGCTTTTCCCGAAGCCAGCAGAATATTCTCCAGGGCCTGTATGTCTTCTGTCATGGTCGTGGCGATGCTCTGGATGGCCGGGTCCGCGACCCGGGTCGCCTGGGCCAGAGATTGAGCGGCCCGGACATTGGCCACAATCCCATACAGGCTCTTGGCGATGGCCACATAGTTGGCAGGCATGGCCGGCTGGGATATGGCTCCCAGGAACCCATCCAGGGAATTGGCAAGATGTTCGGCACTGCCACTGCCGCTGTGACCGGCGGCCGCAATGTTGGCCAGGGCCTCCGTATAATTGACCACCGCCGCCATGGCCGCGACCCGGACATCCAGCTCCTTCCTGAGCTCCACGGCCAGATCACGGGCACCGGCTTCGGACAGCGAGAGTTGCACATTCGCATCCGTGGCCATCATCGACTCATGCAGCCGGGCGGTGGCATCGGCCAGCGGTCTCAAATCCGGCAATGCGCAGCCCAGCAAGGCAGCAATGGAACCCAAAAGCGCGATCCATTGAATCCGTGAACGATGTGATGCCATAGACCCCTCCTGTGGTGTGGTCCCACCGCAAGAAAAACCAGGCCGACGGCCGGCAGAAGGCGTGGCGATGCATCGAAAAGGTGGCGCGCGTGAGAATCGGCCAGAAAAAACGGGATGAAGGTGAAGATATGACTAGTTTTAAAGCGGTCCGGGGATGGGTGTCAAGACAATTTACCCATCGAAAGATCGTCTATTTAAAGGAATCCATTGATTTATCTTCCTTGAGCGGCCATACTTCCCGAACAGGCCGACCCCCGTGGAAAACCGGAAGCCCCTTTGGCATCAGGCGCCAACACCCTGTCATTGCGCACCAGAAACTTTTACGGATCGGCGAGGTTGCAATATCTGAAAACGGCGTTAACTTTGCCGCTCACCCTGTCTGAAGCGGCAGGGTATTTTTTTAGCCAATACGGGACTTAAAACCCAATGTGGTTGACTTACGCGGATGGTGCGGGCGGGCGTAAAGCCCGCCCCTACGATATATGGTTTGTAACACAGGCAGTTGCCAAAACCGGCGGCGTAGGGGCGGGGTTTATCCCCGCCCGTATGAAAACCTGATCGCCTTAAGTTAACGACATTGACTCAAAACGAACAAGGAGAAAAAAATGGCGGACAAATCCAACATCACACTGTACAGCGGGGGCCACAAAGGCGCCGAGGCCGAATTCGGCAGACTGGCCGAAGAGTGGGGAGTTGAAGAGGTGAACATATCCTTTGACGGCCACGATTCGGAACGTACCCGCGGCGTCCGGGTGCTGAGCACGGAAGAGCTCCAAAAGGGCGACGTCAGCATGGAAATCGTATCCAAGCGCATGCACCGGACCTATGCGCGCACCGACAAAATCCGAAAGGTGATCCAATCCCTCTTTCACATGGTCAACAACGGCCACCATGTGGTGGCCGTGGGCTGGATCCAGGAAGACGGTACGGTCAAGGGCGGCACCGGCTGGGGCGTCGAACTGGCCAAACTGTTCAACCGGCCCCTGAGCGTCTATGACCAGGATCACAAGGCCTGGTTTTCCTGGGAGAACAACCAGTGGGTCAAGACCCAACCGGTGATCCAGGCCGATACCTTTGCCGGCACCGGGACCCGCAACCTGTCCGATGACGGCCGGCAAGCGCTCCGCGATCTTTTCACCCGCTCGTTCGGACCCAAACAAGCGTGACCACGGATATCAAAGCAACATGAATGGGCACCACCAGATTCAGTGCGACGAGGGGCTCAGACGTCATATTTTAGGCAATCTCGAGTCGTTTGGTCACCGGGAACATGGGGGAGAGGCGCTCAGACGGGCGGCCGTGGCGCTCACGGTCGTCAGGGTCGATGAGAGCTCGCACCCGGAGGACATCTCCTCCGGACCGGTCGGCCGGGAGGAGGCCGCACTCGTCCTCACCCGGCGGTCCGTGCTTCTGAAACACCATGCCGGCCAATGGGCGCTCCCCGGCGGGCGGCTCGAGCGGGACGAAACACCGGAGGATACGGCCCTGCGCGAACTTTACGAAGAGGTGGGGCTGCACCTTTCCAAAGAACGCATCCTGGGTCGGTTGGACGATTTCGCCACCCGGTCGGGATTCATCATGACGCCCATCGTGGTGTGGGGCGGCGCTGACATCGATCTCCAACCCAATCCCGAAGAGGTGCGCTCGGTCCACCGGATTCCCATCCGGGAGTTCCTGCGGCCCGACGCACCCATCCTCGAAAAGATGCCCCAAAGCGAGCATCCGATTCTCTACATGCCCATCGGCTGCAACTGGATCGCCTCGCCCACGGCCGCCCTGCTCTACCAGTTCAGGGAGGTGGCCATCTTAGGCCGGACCACGCGGGTGGCACATTTCGAACAACCGAAATTTGCCTGGCGGTAATCTGCTCTAATCCTCCTTAAACAGATTCAGGAAGCGCACCACGTTCAAAGTGCCGCCCTCTTTGTCCATGTCCTTGACCAGGGCCACGGCCGGGTTGCGGACACCGGCGGCGACCTCCCGCCAGATGTCGGCGTCCACGGTCACGACGATATCCGGATTCTCTGGGAAGACCGGCTGGACTTCGGCTACGCCCCGGCGCACGTGGATCGAATAGGATTCGCCGGTATCGGGAAAACGGAATCCGGCCAGGGCGTCCACATCGGCGGACTTGGCAGGATCGAGCCGCACGGCCATGCCCTCGAAAATGGCGGACAGAGGGATGCTGTGGATCATGTCGATGTCGGTGGCCTTGAGATTTCCGATGGACAACGCTCCCTGGGTTTCCAGGGCCTGGGTGAGATAGTAGTTGCGGGCCGTGGCGGCGATCTGCGTTTCGCCGAGCGCGGTGAGGGCATTGGCCCGGATTTCGCGCGCCGCAGGGCGGTCCGCATCGAGGAGCAGCAGCTGATCGGCCAGTTCCAGAGCCCATTGATGATCGCCGGCGGCCATGGCCGCCTTTGCCTGTTCCAGGAGCTTGTCCGCTCCTCCGGCTAGGGCCGCAAACCGGACGGCCCGCTCTCGTCGCGGCAAGGGGAAGAGGTCGGTGGCATTGCCGCCGAACCAGCCCAGGTAGCCGTCGAAGATCGCCCGCACCGACCACTCGACCGTGCCGTAGTAGGGCTGCAGATAGGGCTGGCGCGCCAGGTGGTCGGGGAGCTTGACCCGTTCGGCGATCTGCTGGGCGGTCAAGCCCTGGTTCATGAGACGGATGGTCTGATCGTGCACGAACTGAATGGCGTCGCGGTAGTTGGTGAGGGTTTCATGGATCTCAGCTGCGCCGACGACCGGACGGCTGTGATGGGGGACCATGTACTCGGCTCCCAGGGCGCGCATGACATCGAGACTATGCACCCATTTGCGCACGTCCCGGTAGGCGGTGCCGCGGATGGCATATAGATTGGGAAACGACTTGTAGTAATTGTCGGCCGACAGCAGCACCTTCTTGTCGGGGATCCAGATCACGGTCTGGTCGGGCGTTTCTCCCGGCGCATGGATCAGGACCAGTTTCAACCCGGCGATGTCGAGCTCGAACCGTTCGCCGGAATAGGTCTGGTCGGGCGGCAGGATGGCCAGCGTCTTGGTCTCGTCGAAGGCCAGGTGCGGTCCGATGCCGGCGTTGATCAGCCCGCCCGGGGGCAGCAGGGTCCCGAACTGGCGCATGGCGCGGCGATAGGTGGTCTCCCGGGTGATGTTGGCGATCCGGCTCATGTGCACCGGCGTATCGACATGGCTGTAGACTGCCGGCTGGTCGCCGCCGGCCATGATGCGGCCGCCGCCGGTGTGGTCCGAGTGGAAGTGGGTGTAGATGATGGCCCGCACCGGTTTGTCGGAGATCCGGTCGAAGGCCGCCTTGACCGGGATGGCGGCCTCGGCGCTCTCCATGGCGTCCACGATCACCACGCCGTCCTCTCCTTCGAGCAGGGTGGCGTTGGCCAGCCCATAGCCCACGGCCACGTGCACGCCGTCACAGACCGTGATCACCTCCTGTTTGAATTCGTCGCTGTGGGCCTTGAGGTCCGCGTGCACCTTGGGCGGCGCGGCCGGCGGCGGCGTATCGGGTTGGCAGGCGCAAATCGAGGTCGAAACGGCGACCGCGACGAGCAAGAGCAGAAGTCTCGATTGAATCCGCAAGATGATCTCCTTTCGCATGGGCATCATACAATCGTCCATATGTTGCGGGCGGGCATAAAGCCCGCCCCTACTTTAAACTTTACACTTAACACTTCAAACTTCTCTATTCTTTCTGCTTCTTTTTCTCCTCTTCATCCCGCAAGATCTTGCGCAGGATCTTGCCCACGGCCGACTTGGGCAGCTCGCTCCTGAACTCCACGATCTTGGGCACCTTGTAGGGCGCCAATCTTCCCTTGCAGAACGAGACGATCTCCTCTTCGGTCACCTTTTCGCCGGCCTTCGGGACGATGTAGGCCTTGACCGTTTCGCCGCGGTAAGCGTCCTTGACGCCCAGGGAGACGGCTTCGGCGACCTTGGGGTGCTGGAAGAGCACTTCGTCGATCTCCCGGGGGTAGATGTTGAAGCCGCCGGCGATGATCATGTCCTTCTTGCGATCCACGATATAGAGGTAGCCTTCGTCGTCGCAGGTGGCGATGTCGCCGGTGTAGAGCCAGCCGTCCTTGAGCTGTCCGGCCGTCTCCTCGGGATTGTTCCAATAGCCCTGCATGATGAGCGGCCCCTTCATGATGATCTCGCCGGGCTGGCCCACGGGTACGTCGGTGACGCCGTCGTCGATATCCACGAGCCGCAGGTCGTTGTCGCAGATGGGGATGCCGATGCTGCCCACCTTCTTGAGTCCCAGCACGGGGTTGGCGACGCCCAGGGAGGTGGATTCGGACATGCCGTAGCCTTCGCTGAAGGGAATGCCCATTGCCTTGATCTTGTCGATCAGCTCGGTGGCCATGGGCGCCGCGCCGGAGTTGAGCAGCCCCAGTTTGCGCTCCAGGTCGAGGGACCCGGCCTTGGGGTGGTTGACCAGGGCCGTGATCAGGGTGGGAACCGTGGGGAAAAAGCTGATCTCGTCGACCTTGGACAACAAATCGACCAGCTCGTCGATGTTGAAACGGGGCACCTGGATCTGGGTGGCGAAGGTCACCATGGACCAGTTCATCACCACGATGTTGCCGTAGGCGTGAAAGTAAGGCAGCAGGGCGAGCACCTTTCGCCGCTCGGCCGGTATCGGTCCAATGGTCGGATTGCCCCACTGGGCGCAGGCCATGATGCCGGCCACGATGTTGGCGTGAGTAATGACGGCCCCCTTGGGAATGCCGGTGGTGCCGCCGGTGAACAGGATCATGGCCGGGTCCTGGGGGGCCAGAGCGACCTTGGGGATCCCGGTGGCCGTGGTCTTGTCGAGCAGTTCGGAAAAGTGCAGCCAGCCCGCCTCGAGATCGAGGCTCTTGGCCGTGCTCACCTGGAAGCCGGCGATAAAATCGGTCACGGCCGTGACGATCACCCGGGGAATCTCCACCTGCTGGCACAGTGCACGGATGGCCGGCAGGGCCATGTCGAAGGTGACCAGGGCGGCCAGTCCGGTGGTCCTGGCCATCATCTGCAATTCGACGGGCGTGTAGAGGGGGTTGAGATTCACGACGATGGCCCCGAGGTGCAAGGCGGCGTAGTAGGCGATGGGGTATTGAGGGCAGTTGGGCAGATGCAGGCCGATGCGGTCTCCTTTGGCGATGCCCAGGGCCTGGAGCGCATTGGCGAACTGCAGGATGCGGCAGCGCAGCTCCCAGAAGGTGATCTCCGACCCGAAGAAGGAGAGGGCCGCTTTGTCGGGAAACGTCTTGGCGGCCACGTGGACGAAATCCTGAACGGGAATGCGCGGATAACGGATGGTGGTGGGGACATTGTAGTCATAATGCCGGTGCCAGGGTCTTGCTTCCATCGACGGTACTCCTTTCTTGTAAAGAACACGTTCAAAGGGCCTTTATCGCTCTGCCCCCCACCGCCTCGGAAAGGGGGCTGTCGTCGCTTCACCCCGATGACACGGGTGGACGCCTTTGGTGGAGCTGGTTCTGGAACGTTTTGATCGCAATGAAGGGTGGGGAACTGTTCATGTATCGAGGCCTGGGGTTCAGGATCGTCGAAGCGAACCGGAAATGCCCAAGCGCGTTCATCATAGCCAAGATGGCCGTCGCGGTAAAGAAATTGATTTGCAACGCAGCGAATCTGACTGACTGCTGTTCATTAGACCCGGCCCGCGTGGGGCAGGTGGCCGATGCCACACGCCAAGCGGTCAAGAGCCAGTAAAATGCGAATTTTCGTATCAAACAAATTCTGAAGGCACCGTAAACAGTCCGGAGTTCTTTTTTTCCGTCATCCCGGCGAACATCGGGATCCAGAATTTTCAAAATTTTCTGGATGCCTGCGTTCGCCGGGATGACGCACCTGCGACTGTTTACAGTTTTATGAAATTCTGGAAAGCCTGCCCTTCAGTGGGAATCCCATTCAATTAGACATGCAGGTGGTAAAGCGAGGATGAGACGTCAGGGTTCGTATTCCCGGGAAAGAAGAACTTATAGATCCGATTCCAACGGCTTCCTTTTTTTCAACCGACTGTATTTCAATGTAATGATTGAGGGCCCGGTTTATGCAGGAAAGAGAAGAAAACACATGGTGTCCATGGATTTACCAGCCCTTGCGGGATGGAGGCGAATAGATGTCCCAACTGGAATCGGCCACCTCTTTGGAAAACAATCGATGTTTGACATGCGGCGCCTGTTGCGCCTTTTACAGGGTCGCTTTTCTCTCCGCCGAGGTCGACGATCACGAGGGGGGCACAGTGCCCCTCGCATTTGTCCTCTGCATCGACGCGACGCACAGCGCCATGAAAGGGACCCACGGTTTCTTCAAGCGCTGCGCGGCCTTGCAGGGAAGCGTGGGCCGATGTGTCACCTGTGCCATCTATTCAAGCCGGCCTTCGACCTGCCGAAATTTTCTTCCCGGCTGGGATGTTCTCTGCCATAACGATGCCTGTAACCAGGCCAGATCGGCCTATGGGCTGCCGCCATTCGAGGATTACTGATTCCCTGATATGGATGGTCAACCGCCTCGATCCGAGGCCGACCGCTCGTCGTTATCCCGCTTCAACTCATCGACCCAGAGCCGGTCGGAGGGTGTCACGCCGCTGCGATACGATGCCCGGCCGATGAGATGGGCGGCCACCGGGGCGGTGAGCAGCAGCAGCGCGAACATGGTGATCGCGCGCATGGAGATACCCAGGTCGCTGTAAAATAGGGCTTCCGCGCCGATGAGCAGACCGGCACCCAGGGTTCCGGCCTTGGTGGCCGCATGCATGCGGGTGAGGGTGTCGGGCAGGCGGACGATTCCCAACGCCGCCACCAGGCAGAAGCCGCTGCCGATCAGCATGAGCAGGCCGGTCCACAGATCAGTCATGGTCGTTTTCCCCCTGAGCGACATCCGCCCGGCGCTGGGCGGCGCGCACGATGAAACGGGCCAGGGCCACGGTGCCCAGGAAGGCGATGCAGGCGTAGGCGATGGCAACGTCCAGGTAGCTGCTCTCGCCGGTGATGGTGGAGACCGCCACGAGGAAAGCCACCACCAACACGGAGAGCAGATCCAGGGCCACGACACGATCGGCGGCGGCCGGCCCCCGGGCAAGGCGCCAGAGGGCCAGGGCCATGGCCGCCACGAGCAAAGCCAGGGCCGCCCGGCCGGCATATTCGAAAAAGAGAGATCCCGTCATCATGACCGCGTCACCTCCAGCACGCGCCGTTCCAGGCCGTCTTTGATCTCCGCCCGGGTCCGCGCGACATCTTCGAGAAACATGACATGCACGTAAAGCGTTCGCCGGTCTTCGGACAGATCCACGCTCAGGGTGCCGGGCGTAAGGGAAATCAGATTGGCCACGATGAAAATCTCCAGGTCGGTGCGGGCCTCCAGGGGTACGCCGATGATCCCCGGCCGGTTGATCTGCCGGGGGGTGATCACCTCCCACAGCACGCGCAGACTGGAGACCACCAGCTCTTTGAGAAAAAATACAACCAGCAGGATCGTCTTGGGCGTCTTCTGGAAATAGCCGCTGTCCGGGTACAGGGGCTTGGAGAGCCAGAGGGCGACATAGCCCAGGGCGAATCCGGACAGGAAAACGCCGATATGGCCGCTCCCCAACAGCGTGGTGAACACGGCGGCAAACACGATGTTGAGGGCCAGCAGCGTCATGGCAAACCTCCCAGAACGGCGCGGATATAGGCCTGGGGATCGAGCAGCCGCTCTGCGGCCGCCATGGAAAAATCGATGACCGGTCCCATGAAAATCCCCAGCGCCACGGTCACCAGGGCCAGCGCCAGCACCGGTCCCAGCATCCAGGCCGAAAGATCGGGATGGACACACGACGGGTCGACCGCGTCCGGAGCCGTTTTCCAGAACGCCTCGGACCATATCTTGACCATGGAAAAGATCGTCAGCAGCCCCACCAGCGCGGCCACGACGGCCAGCAGATACTGCCCGCTCTCGATGCTGGCCCGGATGATCAACAACTTGGCCCAGAAGCCGGACAGGGGCGGAAAACCGGCCAGGCTGAAGGCGGGTATGAAGAAGCCGATGGCCAGCAGGCCGTGGGAAGAGTAGAGCCCCCCGACCCGTTTGAGGCTGAAGCTGCCGCCGGCCTGGCGGACCAGGCCGCTGACCAGGTAGAGATTGGCTTTAACGATGATGTGGTGCACCAGGTAGACGATCGCCCCGGCCAGGGCCAGCGGGGTCAGCAGGGCCAGCCCCAGCACCATGTAGCCGACCTGGCTGATGATGTGAAACCCGAGAATTCGCCGCATCTCCATTTGCGAGGCGGCGCCCACCACCCCGAACAGCATGGTCAGCGCGGCGATCACCAGCAGCACATCGAGGGCCAGATCCACGCCGGAGAAGACCAGGGTGAACATGCGGATCAGGGCGTAGACCCCCACCTTGGTCAGCATGCCGGCAAAGAAGGCGGAGACCGGCACCGAAAGGGTGTGGTAGGCGGCCGGCAGCCAGAAGAAAACCGGGAACAGGGCCGCTTTGATACCGAAGGCGGTCATCAGGAGCATGGCCGCCGCGGTGAGCAGGGCCCGATTTTCCACAGCGGCCGCCTTGGCGTGCAGATCGGCCATGTTCAGGGTGCCGGTCATGCCGTAGATCAAACCGATGGCGGTGATGAAAAAGAGTGTGGCCAGCAGATTGAGGGCCACGTATTTCACCGCGCCGGCCAGCCGTCCGGGTTTGGGTCCCATCACCAGCAGTCCGAAGCTGGCCATGAGCATCACCTCGAACCAGACATAGAGATTGAACAGGTCGCCGGTGAGAAACGCCCCGCACACCCCTGCGGCCAGCACCTGCAGGATCGGATAAAAACCGGCGCGCACCTGGGGCGCATCGATGTCCCGGCGGGCATAGACGGTCACGGCCGTATGGATGACGGCGGTGATCAGCACCATGACCGCGCTCAGCATATCCGCGGCCAGGCAGATTCCGAACGGTGCCGGCCAGTTGCCCACCCACAGCACCAGGACCTCGTGGCGCACCACTTCGACCATGAGCGCCACGGCCACGGCCAAGTGGCCGACGGCGCCCGCCATGGCGACGGCCTGCGCGCGTCGCGGGTCGCCCCTGAAAAAAACGAGGAGAATGGCCACGGCCAGGGGCAGCAGGATGGGCAGTGCCGGCAGAAGGATCATGGGCCCACCTCCGCATCGGAATCGACAGCGCAGGCCTCAGCTACCCGGCCGGTCTCTTCTAGGAACGCGTCGTCATCGGCGTCGAGGGTGCCGGTCTGGCTGTAGGTGCGGTAGAGCAGCACCAGCAAAAAGGTGATCATGGCGAAGCCGATGACGATGGCGGTCAAAATCAGGGCCTGGGGCAGCGCGTTGGCCGCCGGCGAGGTCAGTGCGGCCTGGCCATCGGGAATCAGGGGCGGCCGGGTGTGGGCCATCCGGCCGGCGGCGAAGATGAGCAGGTTGATCGCGTTGCCGATGAGCACGAATCCGAATACGAAGCGGACCAGCACGCCCGAGAGCATCAGATAAATCGCGGCGGCAAACAGCAGACCGACCAGGCCGGCGAGCAGGGTCTCCATATCAATCCTCCTCCAGGGCCAGGAGTACGGAGAGGATGGCGCCCAGGACGGCCAGAAAGACGCCGACGTCGAAGATCAACGGCGTGCCCACGGCCGCGCCTTTTCCCATGTTCCACCAGATGCCGGTGAGAAAGGGGGCCTGCATGAAGAGGGCCACCATCCCGGATACCGCGGCGACGGCCAAACCGGCTGCGGCAATGACCGAAGGCCGCCAGCGAATGGCGTGGCGCACCCGTCCGGGCCCCTCGGCCATGGCAAACAGCGCGAAGGCGGTGCCGGCCACCAGGGCCCCGGCGAACCCGCCGCCGGGCCGATGGTGACCGACCAGCAGCAGGTAGACCGCGAAGATCAGGATCACGCCCACCATCAGGCGGGTGGCGCTCTTCAGAATCACGGACCGCATCGATCGCTCCGCGGCCGCGGTGGTCGTGCGTTTGCGAATCAGGGCGACCGCGGCCCAGGCGGCCAGCACCACGACGGTGATCTCGCCCAGGGTATCCAGGCTCCTGAAGTCGACCAGGATCACGTTGACGATGTTGCGGCCATGGGCCTCGACATAGCTCCGGGCTTCGAAGAATGCGGTCAGCCCGCGGTCCAGGGGCAGATCGACGATCCCCATCAACAGGGAGGCGACCAGCAGGCCCGCGCAGAGGGCCGCGCCGCCATCCAGGCAGCGCCGCCAGAACGGCCGCCGGCGGGCCTTTTCGAGCGGCGGCAGCTTGAGCAGAACCAGCGACACGATAATCACGGTGAGGGTCTCGACCAGCAGTTGGGTCAGCGCGATGTCGGGGGCCCCGAAGAGGAGAAAGATCAGGGCCACACCGGCGCCCACGCCACCCAGGCCGGCAATGGCGGCCAGACGGTGCCTGGCGGCCACCACCGCCGCCGTGGCGAGGGCGATGAAACAGACCAGCCCGATGGCCCCCGCCCGGTCGTGGCCGATTGCGGCCGGCAGCCGCAGCGAGGCCCCCATCCGTCCGATCCAGGGCCACCCCACGGCCGCGATCATGCTCAGGGCGACCACCAGCAGGTATCGATGCAGGGAGCCGTTCTGCAAAGTGGCGGTGGTCCGGTCGGCCGCCTTGAGAAACAGCTCCAGCCCCCCCTGGTATAGGCCCTGGGCCGTCAGCGGCATACGATCCATTCCTCCCCCCACCAGTGCCCGCAACGGGCCGCGCCACAGGTAGATCAACCCGCCCAGGGTCAGGGTGATGACGCTGAGCAGCAAGGGCACGTTGAATCCGTGAAACATGGCCAGCTCGATCGGATCGTCGACCGGGTGGATGGCGTGCACGGCCGGTGCGATCAAGTGGTGTCCGACCCAGCCCGGAAAGATGCCGAAGACGATGCCCAACACGCCCATCACGGCCGGCCCCAGGCGCATGTTCCAGGGCGCTTCGCACACGGTTCCCATGCCCGCCGGCGGCTGGCCGGCAAAGGGCCCCATGAAGATGATCCCGGCCACCGCGGTCATCAGGGCGTTGGCCAGCAAGGTGGACGCCGTCGCGAAGGGCCGGAAGATCTCCTCGCTCAACGCGCCCTGGTACATGATCTCTTTGCCGATGAAGCCGAAGAACAGCGGAAACCCGGCCATGGACATGGCGGCCGCGCCCACGGCCAGGGCGGTCAGCGGCATCGCCCGCCACAACCCGCCGAGCCGGTCGAGCCGGCGGGTGCCGGTTTCGTGATCGATGCTGCCCACGGCCAGAAACAGGGCGGCTTTGTACAGGGCATGGACCAGAAGGAATGTGGCCGCCGCGGTCAGGGTGGGCGTGGTGCGGCCGCCCATGAACAGGGACAACACCCCCAGGGCCATGATGGTCGTATAGGCCAGGACGCGTTTGAGGTCCGACGGGCCCAGGGCCTGCACGGCTCCCCAAACGGCCGTGATGCCGCCGACGAGAACGAGGGTGCCCATCCAGAGCGGCGTGCCGCCCAGCAGCGGATGAAACCGCATCAATAGATAGATGCCGGCCTTGACCATGGTGGCGGCGTGCAGAAATGCGCTGATGGGCGTCGGGGCGCTCATGGCATTGGGCAGCCAGAAATGGAAGGGAAACTGGGCCGATTTGGTCAGCGCGCCGAGCAGCACCGCGCCGCAGATCGCCGGATAGAGGGCATGCCCGCGGATGGTGTCTCCGGCGTCCATCCACTCGCTGATCGTGTAGGAGCCGCCGGCCGCCTTGAGGAGGACGATGCCGACGAGCAGCGCCAGGCCCCCGGCCCCGGTCACGAGCAGGGCCTGGCGGGCATTGTCCCGGGCCGCGGCGGAGGTGTGGTCGAATCCGATCAGCAGGTAGGAAAAAATGGTGGTCAGCTCCCAGAAGACAAACAGGAGCAGCAGATTGTCCGCCATGACGATGCCCAGCATGGCGATCATGAAGGCGTGCAGGAAAAAGTAGAAGCGGCCGATGTGCGGATGGCCGGCCATGTAAGCGGCGGCATAGAGGGAGACGAAAAAACCAGCGGCCGTGACGATCAACCCGAACAGCAGGCCCAGCCCGTCCAGCCGAAACCGCAGGTCAAGGTCGAGGGCGGGCATCCACGGCCATCTCACTTCATACACATGGCCCTCGACCACGGCCGGCCACGCCGCGCACAGGCCGGCAAACAGGAACAGCGGCAAGAGCGACGACACCAGTCCGATGGTGCTGCATCCCGCCCCGTGCGACGGGCTATCCGTAAGCGCCATGGCCACCCTACTGGGAGAGGAAAAGGGGCCGGTCGGCCGACTTGATGGTTTCCAGCACCGTATCGCCGAGCAACTGCCGCAACAGGACATTGCGCGCGCTGTTGCCCATGACGATCAAGTCGGCACCCGTTTCACGGGCGAACGCCAGCAATTCCGTGCGGGCATGGCCATCGACTGCGTCGGTCTGGGCTTCGAACCCATGGGCCTGGCAGAAATCGGCCGCATCCTGAAGCAGGAAGGCCTCCCTGGGCGACCCTTTGTAGAAATGGACGATGTGAAGACGGATGCCGGGCCAGGGGTTCAGATGGAGAAAGTGGCGAATGGCCTTGGCCGATTCCATGCTGCCGCTGTAAGCGATCAGCGCTTTCTTGATCGGCCGGTAGGTGTCGGCCACCGCCAGGATCGGGCGCACCCCCTGGCTGAGCAGTTTGATGATGGCCTTGTCAGGATCCTCGGTGAAGCCATAGTCGAAGATGCTGCGCAATCCGAAGATGATCATGTCGTGGTAGCGGGATTCGGAAATCATGGCCGTAAAAGGATCGCTCTCTTCGTGCATGATTCGGCGGCAGACCACGTTCTGGCCGGCACAATGCGTTTTGAACGCCGCGATGGCCGACTCGATGCCCTCCTGGGTGACGTCCTGCTTCTTTTCCCGCATGCGCTGGGCATAGGCGTCGCCCCCCAGTGGCACGGGGCCGAGCTTGGCCAGCTTGCGGCTGTTGACCACGGTGACCCCGGTGGTTTGCGCATGGTGCGCCTTTGCCAGTTCCGTTGCGATCTGGGTGGCCACGCTGGTGAACGGTGTGCCGCCCAGTCCGACCAAAATTCGTTTTAACATGGGTCGTGCCTCCCATGGCGGCATCGTCATTGGTACGGCCGCCCCTCCTGCCGGCGCCCCCATACCGTCGGAGACGGCATCGTCAATGGGCAGCGGCGCATTTGCGGTGATATCGACGGTCGTGCGTATTATCAGTGCGTATTATAAGAAACCACGATTTCGGGCCTCCGGGGAACACGACGCCGGCCCAGGAAAAAGCATCTGAACACGCGTTGGATAGAGGTGACCGGCAGGCTGCCCGATTGCACAATTCTGAGGTCATTTTGCCTCCATGTCAAGCCGGCCGGTGCTGTTTCAGCTATAATGGCTAAACGCTGCTCATTAAACCCGGCTCTGGTGGCGCAGGCGGCCAGGGCCGCCTGCGCCACCCACAGCTGTCATGTCCGTTGCGGTGAAAACTTCTTGTAACCATTTGCGGTGCTGTTTTCGTTTATGGCGTTCCTATGCTGCCGATTGAGACAGCCGTATAGCAAAGCGGCGCGGCTTTTGCCGGTTCAAATTAATGCTGTTGTTGGGTAGTGTTTGGTTCCTCAACGGTTTGAATATCGCTTTTCCAAGTAGAGAACTTATCCCCACTCTCTCGCGTCATAGCTTGTAAAGTTGAATTATTTTCAGCCTCTATCAGAGCTTCGATCCTTTCTACGAACAGTATGAATGCATCTTTAGGATCTTTGACATTTTTATATGACCCGTCTCCAGTGGAGAAAACGAAATATTCTTTCCTCAAAGCCTCGCTTGTTGACCTAGCGTTAACCCATTGTTCTCTGAAATGCCAGACCCCTTCAAGGGATACAATCAGAACGACAATTACACTCAGTATTGTAGTAATAATTTGTGAATAAGGAAATGTAATGTTCACCAGTACTGGGACTAATGCGCCTGCCACAACTGAAATAGTCCTGCTTTGTAGATAACGCTTTTTGGACCTATTTGCTACCTTATCATAATATTTAAGCTGATCGTTTAACCTCTCAACCATATAGTCTTTTTGAGACATTTCTTTAAAATCGCGAGCCTTAAGGCTAGGATCATATGCTTCACTCTTTTGTACGTCCTCATTCATAGTTCCATTCCTTCTCCAACGCCGGGTCTTAGCGGCGAGTGAACCGAGCCGTTAAACACCCATGTTTGCTTCAGCGATATACTTCTTTTCTGTGACCTACTTTTATAATCCAAATAGTGAGCTCATTATCCTGTTTTGAGTACAAGATTCTGTAGGTTCCTTGGCGCACTCGAAATAATTCATGCCCTGCAAGTTTTTCACCACCAATAGGACGGGGATCATTTCCAATCGCTTCGAAAGGTGCAAGGATCTTTTTTAGGTCCTTTTTGGGAATTCCTTTGAGATCTTTCCAAACTGATTCTTTAAAAAAGATTTCATATCCGGCCATCTTTCTTAAGCCTTTTTACCATATCTGAAAAACCAATTAGCGGTTCATCGGCTCTGTCTTCGAATGCAATGATATCTTCCGCATCCTCTGCCAAGGCGCTTTTAACGGCTTCGTTGACAAGCTCGGAGATTGATTTTGATGTTTCTATAGATTTCAATTTCAGTGCCTTATGAATATTCGGATCGAAATAAACAGTGGCACGTTTGGCTGACATAGTCATAATGTCACCTCCTTCATAAGGATAACACTATAACGCTTAGACGTTATGACGTCAAAGTGGTCAGTTTAAAGGGAACGGTTGAACTGTGCGGCGCGCCCCTTAGCGTCTGCACCAGTGAATTGTTATGTTTTGGTGCTTGCTCATACAATCTCAAGTATTCCGTTGCTATGGGTAATATTAATACTTTCGTATTGGGAAACTTCGGTATGGACGTAGAGCGCGACACCTCCTGTTAAAACTATTTTTAAAACCATTGCAGATTGGTTTATGACACCAACAACCTCTTTTTTAGGTAAATGAAGAAGCTGTTCGGTGTTCAGCCATTCTCTATCGAACCAAAGCGATTTCTTTCCATTGATTTCTCCCTCCAACTTGTAGAGGGACTGAATCACGACACCCCCATCGAACGCGATTTGAGCATCATAAGGGCCAATGGATACAAGATTGATTTCCTGGCCGACTAAATCTTCTAAAAATTGGTCTTTCGGTAATTTATACATATTTCAAGAAACATAACGGCCGGTGTCAGCGGGCGCATGGTCCTCGCGATCCGCTGAACACCGTGGTAATGCATTTATGAATCCTTTTTCTCTTAATATTGGCATACCATCATAAATCCACTCTTCGAAACGAGAGCAAACAGTTTCAATCCTGCATCTGGGTAAAGCAACTCTAAGGTTCTGTTCGACTTTTTCTAGCGCCTTAGGATTCGAATTTACAATAATCCATTGGGAAAAACCAATTGGCAAGTCGTCCTCAACTCTGTTCAATGCGGCTAAGAAACCTTTGTCTATTTGGCACTCAAATGACATCCCAACGACGATGAATTTGAAAGACCAAATTAGCTTTCCATAAGCAGCATTCGCTTCAACGGAAGGTATTCTTGTTGAAGCTTCATCTGATTCAAGTAGGAAGGGGCTCCGTCTCGAATTATCGGGAAGATCCTCAACGCTCCCATTTAAATGAAATACCCAGCTTTCATCTAACCATTTTGGTAAAACCTTCAAATTTAATTCATCTATAGCTTTTTGTAGCAAATAATCCCAATTCGTCGTTATAAACCTATGCCTAATACCGTCTTTAGTATTCCGAGATAAAAATATTAATAATTTGTGGTATACCTCTGTTGAGGATTCATCCATTTCAATCTTAATTTTATTTTTAATTTTTTCTACCAGAGTCCCTCTAGTATAATTGTTCCATTCATCAGGAACTGTCCATCCTAAACCACATGCAACTGACGCCCCTCTCCCAAATAACCAATTTAGGCATTCATTCATTTTTCGACCTGCATAACGAAGAGCTGTCGGGCGGCATGGTCCTCGCCGCCCCGACCAGCGCCAGGTTCGCCGTTCAGCTTTGATTATTCTAAATTTTCTGCATCGGCCAAGTCTTGTGGTCGGCCAGTGGCCCGTTTATTATGTTTTAGATTTTCGAGGTCAATAAAACTAATTTTGAGACCTTGGATATCAACCTCAACTCTTTCTTTATAGCAGTCCTCAAATTTTATCTCTTTTAATGTCGTCAAAATATCGATTCTGTTCGGAGGATAACCAAGTTGGATAATCTGTTCGCTTTCAAGAAAATCCTCGGACTTGAGCCCCAATGATCCAAAACCAAATTCTTCAAGTGCCTTTAAAACATTATCGGCGTTTTCCGGCGAGAGCTCGATCCATACATCAAGATCTCTGGTATAGCGCGGATATCCGTGAAATGCTACGGCATACCCACCAACCACCAGATATCTGACGTTATGCCCGTTTAATAATTCGATAAACTTTTTGAAATCTTTGCTCAGCATTATATCTCCATAGATTATATTCTTTTCGAATTTGCTCTAAAGCATCCAAGCGCTCTTCAATCGTTTTTGATTGCCAAAATATAAAATCATTCGGCTGCTCGTTTATTTTATATTTTTTAATGACCTTGCTTATACTCATGATATCCTCTTACATGTTTTCCAATTTGGTAGAAGCCATTTCAAAACCTATTTAACACAATCATAAGGCAGGCAAGGTGAAAGAGCGCCTGATACATTTTTATATGCCGCTCATATCGCACTACCAAGCGTCTAAAATTACCGAGCCATGCAAAAGTGCGTTCCACCTTCCAGCGCTTTCTATATCTTCTGAGCTTTCTGCCATCTTGCGCTTTATCGTTTGTCCGGTTACGTCGGTATGGAACGATCAAATCTATTTTCAGATGCTTAAGGCGTTTTCGAAGTGGATCACTGTCATATCCTTTATCGCCAATAAGCCTCTTGGGTCGTTTTTCCGGTCGACCTCGGCCAGAAGGAGGAACGTTAACCGCGTCAAGAGTTTGTTCGGCAAGCTTTACTTCCGCCGGGGACGCCGAGGCAAGGACGCTTCCCAAAGGAACACCTTGGCCGTCGACCACCACCATCCACTTTGTTCCCTTGCCCTTTTTGGTTTTTCCGACGCAGGCGCCCCCCTTTTTGCCGGTGCGAAGCTGCCGTCGATGAAGGCTTCTTCCCAGTCCAGCAGCCCATCTGCATCCAGCATGGACAAGAACTTTCGCCACACGTCAAGCCAAACACCTTGGTCTTCCCATAAGCGCAGTCGTCTCCAACATGTGGCTGGGCTCGGGTATCGATCCGGTAAATCTTGCCATCTGGCGCCGGTGCGCAGCACCCATAATATACCTTCGAGCACTTGCCGGTTATCGATTGCCGGTCGTCCTCCTTTTGGACTTGCTATTGGTCTCGGCAGCAGTGGTGCCAATAGTTTCCATTGCTCATCATTTATGAATCGTGTGTATTCGGCCATTGGTTCACCTCCAACAGCTTAATACACAAAACACTATGAAAGTCTAGTTTTCTAACATACTGTATATACTACATTTTGTGGCAAGCGATAAATTGACCACAATTTAGCAGGTTTTGAAATGGCTTCTAATGTGATGCATCATTTAGTGGCACAGGCCAACGATTTGCTCACCAGCAAGGGCCGCTCTGTGGCCCGAATCTGGTGAAGCAAAATGTTAGATGAAATTATTTCTTTTTAGCCACAGGTGCAATTAGCTTTCCGTTCATTAGAAGCCCTACGTTCAAAGATTGCATTTCATTTTTGGGGCTTAGCTCAATAATGTATAAACAGTGCTGGCTTTCAATTGAAATAAATTTAAGGTTGACCGAATCCACTTGCCATTGTTTAGATGAATCGAATTCTTTCTTTGCCCAATCTAAAGCTCTGCTAATCGCATCACTTTCTTTTATTGGAAATTCTTTATCTGAGGTTTTGCAAATCGGAGAATCTATAATTTCATCGTGACCAATTTCGACAACCATTTCCTTTCCATAAAAGGGAGTGCTGGTTGAATAAATGACAAACCGTTCTGGAGCATCCTGGGCGAACGCTAATGATGAGCTCAATACAATTATGATTGCAATCATTGAAGATTTCATTTTAAATTCCATCATCTAACATTCCATTTCAACGGCGCGTTGCTTTTTACGCGTCCGTGTGCAAGTGGTTGTTCTGCATCACGTGGATTAACCGTCATTTCAGTCACGCTCCACTGCTTTATTCTGGTATGAGAACGCAGCCTTAAACACTTCGTCAATGTTAACCAATTCGCCTATTGTCGCTCCCGCCTTGATCTTCTCCTGAAGGAGATGCTCTGTCTCCAGAAGCCGCTGTGCCTTTTGCAGAATCTCAGCAGCCACGGCTATTGGCACAACAACCACGCCGTTACCGTCGACAACCACAATATCCCCAGGCGACACCGCAACACCGGCACATTGGATTGAAACATTTACATCACCATAGCCAGCAACGGCGCCAACATTGGGAACAACCCCTTTGCAGATAACGGGAAACCTGATTTTTCTGATTTCCTCGACATCTCGGCAGGCGCCATCGATCACAGCCCCAATCACTCCCCGATTGAGCGCTGACATTGTCATGTTCTCCCCCCAGAATGCGGTATTAATCGATCCGTGAGAATCGATGACCACAATGTCACCAGGCTGGCAGACATCGATCGCCTTGAAGGCCGCCGCCAGATCAGCGGCAAGGGTCTTGACGGTTACCGCCGTGCCGACTATGCGAATACCTTCAAAGAGGGGTCTCATGTCTGACGTCATCGCATTGAATCGCCCCATGCAATCCGAGATAGCGCATGTAATCGAATCATACGAGAGCAGGGCCCTGAAACCCTGCACGATCTCAGAAGGAGGCCTTTCGATAGTTTTATTAATCATACGACACCTCGTTCCCCCAATTAATTGGTTGCTACACCTGCAGAACGACCTGTGTCAGTGGGCGCACGGTCCTCGCGCTCCACTGAACACAGAGGTTGGGCGTCATTGCCCTATAGTTTCACAATCTCATTTTGAAAGATATATTCGCGCCCTTTATCAGTAAGCTGCACAACAGCATGGTCTCGAGAAACAAGCCCTAGTCTGATTGCTTCTGCAAAATACCTTTCGAAAGACAGCCTGTGAAGACTCGAATTTCTGACTGCTGAGTTAAAGTATATCACACCATCGCGAGAACCATTGGATGTAGCGGCGACAGCCTCCATAACTGATCGAATACCATCACTCGTTCGATCTGGTCGAGAACTCTGCATAGGCGCAAATGGCGCCTTACCTATCGGTGGTTTCTCATAGAGCGGCGCTTTTAGCAGGGTGCGAAGAAGGTCATCAAAACTGTATTCTACCTCGTCGTCGTTTGAGAAATTTATATATAGTTTCGATTGCATAAAGGTTGGGAGCTTACTTGATCCTTTCTGTCGAATGATGGGGATGACCTTATTGCTGTTGATTCTTGATAATAGAGAGGAGGTCATTATCATTTTTTCATATCCTACACCGCCTGCCCCGGCGTTTGCCTTTTCAACATAGTTATCCGTACAGATCATTAGCACATAATCGCATGAAGATAGATGCGTCTCCATGAAGTGCGGTAGGTCATCACCGGGGCGCAAATCCCACTGATCCAATACTGCGTCGACACCTCGATTTCGAAGAGTTGTCGCGAAATCAAGAACCCATGCCTTATGTTCAGCGGAATCGTGCGAGTATGAAATAAAAACGACGGGTGGATTCATATTGAAGCTCCAAACCTACTTTTTGAGAATGGCGCTTACTATGGCGCCCAACGCATGCTTGAGGGGCTTTTGCGGAACGATAGCGTAGCAAACTTCCCACTCAAAGCAGTGGTTCGGTAACTCTATAAATTGGCGGCATTGCGAATTATTTATTTCTATTTGATGACTTTGATTTATCTGTTTCTGGAATAAAGGCTATCTCTCCGCCTTTTTCAAGCTTATGATTTATTACCATTCTTCCTTTAACAGGACCAAAATCCAAATTTGCAATAGCCAACTCAGCGATTGCCTCTTTACCTGCAGTATCTTTGTATTCTTGTAAGACAAAAGGAGTTTTGGTTATTGCCGTTTCAATTTTGGCAACGGTATCTATATATTTAACGTTTTTAGAGACCCCCGTGTCTTTATCAACTATCGTGAGATTTGAAATAATGATTTTAAATCTTTGGGTCCTTTCTCCAGCTTTTTGATTTTCAAGTGTCGGGCCCTGATCTTTTATAGCATTGAAAATACAGTTTTTCAGGTTTTCAATTGTTACGGGATTACCATGCTCATCTAATATTTCAAACGCCCTGGGCTTACTCTTAAAATCCTCCTCAGGGATGATCTTAAGATCAAAATGTTTATATAAGGAATGGATTTGATTCATTTCCAGATTCGGAATTGCCCATGGAAGTGTTTCGACTTGATCTAGAGAAAAACATCTTATTCCAAGTGCTTTGGATTTGCTAAGCGCCGTTGAGGTGAATCCCCGCTGCGAAACGATTACACCTTTATCGACTAATGTTTCTGAGCATTTTTTAGCGAAAGCTTCAACATGCGGAACGCCTACCGGTCGACTTCTGTCCCTGCATTCAATTGCCACAATCATTCTATGATGGCCAGATTTCACATTCAAAACCACGTCATGCTCGCGTTTTTTACCTGTTGTTTTATCTGAAAGGCGCTTTGGAGATTCTACCGTAACAGTATCAGAGGACGCAAAGTGCCTTTCAAGATATGCAACAAGCTTTTCAAGTGATCTTCCTGGTTTCATTGTTTCCTACCGAACGGTTAGCTCACAGGCGGAGAAGGAGCGTCAGCGGAATCTCCGTCCTGTGCAGCTTCATGTTGGCTGCCTCTCAAGCCATGCCTTGTTCCATGCGATACGATATGGCCATACGATCTCGATTGTTGATCCAGCAATATCCGGAGCTTTGATCCTTGATATATGTCGTATTTGGACAGTGCAGATCAAGTCAGAGCTGAGACCGTATAACTTGCGATGCCGCCTGTCACTTTGGAAGACAGCGATGCGAGCATACCCGAGAGGCAGGTATTTGGCGAGATTAGTCCATTTCGCATTTCTGCGGGCAAGAGCTCTTGCCGATTTGATTATCCGTCTGCGTGCTTTGCGCACTGCTCCCTGGGGATCTTTCTGGTGTTCAATATCGACCACCACTGAGCCATTCACGACAGCGCCCCATGCATTGCGGTGGATTTCTGCCCGCCGGGCTTTGAGCGAAATCAAGCCAAGGTTCTTCCGCCTCTCATTAATCGCCAAGGGGACATGCAGGCGGAAACTCATGGCATACGTCTCTATCTTGCACAGAAGTTTAGGCAAAGAGATGTTGGGCTTGTAGAAGACGAGATCATTCTCGAGGACGCCCTTATATTCCTCCATTGACTTCGGGCCGCCACGCATGCGTATTTCACTGAGTTTCAGGCCATCGAGCGCAGCCCAACCAGGCCAAGCGATTGGGGATCGCAGAGACACCATATAGCGATCAAAGCCTGGAGCGAAATACTCGGCCAGAATGGCAGAATAGATACACATGTACTGGACCTTGAAGTAGTCTCGCGACATAGGGCGAGAGTATATGATTAACTGCGGTTTCCCTGCCAATTCGGATACAAGACACCCTTCGATGTGCCACCACGGAGTTTCAGTGTCAGCCTGCAATTCCTCCAACATGACTTGCCTCGGGATATCGATCTTCCCCCCGAGATGCTGGCGATAGAAAAGCTTTAACGCAAGAGCACACCCGTTACATGTGTCCACGAGTCCATCCACCATATCGACTACGGCCGTGTCATTGAGTTCTCGATGCTTGCCGTTCTTGTCGAAGTAAACTACTTGTTTTTGCATGTAAGTAATACGGCCGTGGGCGATGCTGTTTCGGACAATAGTGTCACAATGAGCCAAAAGGGAGGAATAGTTACCCCGGCTTAGCTCGTCTATACATGCTGACAGCTTCCATAGGTCATTTGTTGACTTCCCTCTGTCGAGTCGGGAACAGGTGGCTATGGGTGCGATAAGTCTATGAAGAACCCCCTCTGCAAGCTTCAGATATGCAGGATGAAAGCTCTTATCACACAGACGCATGAAGGCATATTCCTCGCGCTCCATGGGCGTGTCATGCCAGCGCTCATCTCCAATCTCATTGAGCGCGAGAAACGCCCGGTCAATGTCCTCCGAGGCCTCGTTGAGAAGGTCGATTAGCCGAGACTCATCATGAACATACTCTTGCTCCAGGAAGTTGGTATAGGTTCGGAATGAATCACGACAGTAGAAGCGCTCAGGTGTCCCTTCGACATATCTGGCCAGTGCCAGATAGGCATCATGGCTACAAGAGGAAAGTGTTGGGAACGCTTTCAGTGCTTGTTCACGAGCTCGAGCGTTAACTTCGCCGGTCAACGGAGCGTGCCAGACCTTTCTTAGGTTTTTGATTGCTGATTCCATAGGCTTATAGGTTTCAGGCCAACGCCAAGCTTACCGGCAGGTCCTTAGCGACAGCGGAGGAACTGTCCGGGTAAAGCGCGAGGTTATGGAAAAGGTTTACCTAATAGCCACCAAGCTAGCACTACTCCGCTGAGGCCAAATGTTAAAAATACCAAATGAAAACAAGTTGAGTATGTAAAGAAGGGTGTACTTCGTTTTAAGCCCTTCGTTACGTGATCTTCACAATTGAATATTTTTAAGAGGTGAGGTTTGTCAGCCTCATCATCTACCTCAAATAGATTTTCGATATGTTTTAGAGCTTGTTCACCGTGACCTATTAGCTGTTTGTTCCGAAGGTCCAGTTTCCAAAAAATAAATGAAAGAAACGGAAGCAACAAGGCGAGTGGTATTCCAACTCTAATATCAGAGGCATCTTTCAATATTGCCGTTAATGCACCTGATATCAGGGCGCAAAGAATCAAATAAAAATTAAATGTTTTTATTCGTTGGTCGGCATGCAACTGAAAATATTTCCATGCATGATCACGAATCTGATCTCGTTCTTTATCATCCATCAAGACTTTCCATAATGACGCGCCTTACCGGCGCGCGGCGATCTTCCGCGCGACCGTGTAAAGGCGCAGGTTATGCAGCCGCTGATTACTGCAATACAACCCACCTTTTACGGTAGTTAAATAAGCGATATTCTTTTTTCGGAAAATTTTCTTCAGGCTGGACAGTTGATTTGACCTTGCAGTGAAGATGCCTCGAAGTCCGCTAAAAACGCAAAACGTTTTAGCGGCTGCGAAGCACGCTTCACTGCTACCATCGATCAAATCAACTGTCCAGCCTTCTATCATTTTTGTCCTTCTAATGAATTTCGCCATGCAATTTCTTTGTACCTGTGTCTTTAATATTTCTAATAATATCAGCGGTCTGGCATAACATTAAAATTATGAGCACGTCCGCTTTTGACGACTAAAGCGGCACACTAAACCAAATATGAACATTTCAAAATGATGCTAACCGACCAAAATCTTTATTAATAATTCAGTTCATACAGTTTTTTCGCCTTTAGCCTGGACAAAAACCGCACGGCTTTGTTAAAAGGTCGGAATATGGCAGGATCAAATTGGGCCATCTCACCACGATTATTTTGATAAATCAAGCAGTTTCTGGGTTATTATACGTCACTCCCGTAAAAGCTGGTCGCGCTTTTTAGTGAAAGCTTTTTCCGCTTTTGACCATAATTATCAGTATTGAACGGACATCCGTTTAATTCCTGAGGAAAATTATCCGATGCCCTTAAGCGAATTCCGGCGCTATTTGAGATCCAACAAAAGCATCCCGAACAAATACGCATCCTTTTATATCAAATGGGTGCAGGATTTCGTTCGGTTCTGCCAATCTCAACCGAATACGCAAAAGTCATCCATGCAGGTCGATCGGTTTTTGACTCGTTTGGCTAAGAAATATGAGTAGTGGCAGGTAGACCAGGCCAGGCATGCCATCCAACACTATTGTTATTTTCTGGAACGGCCGCATCGACCAGACGGGTCGCTTGAACATCCGGAATCCATCAAGGACTGGAAGACCGCCGGCGAAACCATGGTGCGCGTGCTTAGATTAAAGCAGAGATCATATCGTACTGAAAGGACCTACATACATTGGCTGAGAAGCTTTTATTCCCATGTCAAACCCGCAATTCCCAGTGAATTGACCGATCGCCACATCATCGACTTCTTGTCCTATCTCGCAGTCGAAAGGCATGTAGTTAAATCCACCCAAAACCAGGCCTTCAATGCCTTGCTGTTCTTTTATCGGCATGTGCTTGAAAAGGAGGTGGGCGAAATACGCAATGCGGTTCGGGCCAAGCCCAAATTCCGCCTCCCAACCGTGCTGTCGCCCGTCGAAGTGATGCATTTGATCGACCATCTCTCCGGTGTTTCGCGCCTGATGGCAAAAATCATATACGGCGGTGGTCTTCGTCGGGATGAGTGCATGCGCCTGAGAGTGAAGGACTTGGATTTCGAAAGAAACACGGTCACCGTTCGCGCCGGAAAAGGCGACAAAGACCGCCAGACGTTGCTGCCGGAATCCATCGTCGATGAGGTGCGGCAACACCTGTGCAACGTTCGTCACTTGTATGAAGCCGACCGCAAAGCCGACATTGCGGGTGTTCAACTGCCCGGCGCCTTGGAAAAAAAATATCCGCTGGCCTCCAAAGAATGGATCTGGTACTGGGTTTTTCCTTCCGCCAGGCTTTCCCAGGATCCCCGCTCGGGCGTTGTTCGCCGGCACCACATGTCCGGCGACGTATTGCGCAAGGGAATCCGTAACGCAGCCAAGACAGTCGGTTTGGCCAAAAGGGTAACGGCGCATACGCTCAGGCACTCTTTTGCCACCCATCTACTGGAAAATGGGACCGATATCCGCACCATCCAACAGTTGCTGGGTCATGCGGATTTAAACACCACGATGATCTATACCCATGTGGCCCGAAAGAATGCCTTTGGCGTTCGAAGCCCCTTGGACCATCAGCCCGCTTGAACCATCGAAACCGCGGCCTCGATTGTGGCGCCGGCCGAAATGACCGCTCCTGTTTCTTCGACTCCATCCGAATGCTGATCGTCAGGTCCTTCTTTGCCTTTTGCCGATCCGGCTTTATTTTAGGGTTCCAAATTCAAAATGCCGATTTCGACCCGCCGAACCCGGCGGGCACAGGAGGTAATCCATGAAAGCATTCATTTTTTTGATATCCATAGTGATGGCAACGACGGCGGCAGCGGACGGCCGATCCGTGACCTACACGGTCAATGGCGCCCCTTACGAGGGCTACTACACGACTCCGGGCGGCAGAGCGCCGCTGGTGCTGCTGGTGCACGACTGGGACGGTCTGACCGATTATGAAGTGCGGCGCGCAGAGATGCTGGCCAAGATGGGGTATGCGGTCTTTGCAGTCGATCTGTTCGGCGCCGGCGTGCGGCCGACCAAGATGGAAGATCGCCGCCAGCATACCGGCGAATTGTACGCGGATCGCGAGAAGATGCGCGCCCTGCTCGACGGCGGTTTGAAGGCGGCCCGGGATCAGGGCGCCGATACGGCCAACGCCGTGGCCATGGGGTATTGTTTCGGCGGGGCCGCGGTGCTGGAACTGGCCCGCTCAGGCGCGGACCTGAAAGGCTTCGTCTCGTTCCACGGCGGATTGAGCACGCCCCAGGGCCAGGACTACAGCCGGACCCGGGCGCCGGTGCTGATTCTGCACGGTGCGGCCGACACCGCCATCTCCATGGACGATTTTGCCAAGCTGGCCAAGGAGCTGGAAAAACATGGCGTGGCCCACGAAATGATCGCCTACGGCGGCGCGCCCCATGCGTTCACCGTGTTTGGCGAGGATCGCTACCGCGAGGATGCGGATCGGAAATCGTGGCAGCGGTTCTCGGAATTCCTCAAGGATGTGCTGCGCTGACCTCCCGCGATTCAGCCCTTTGCGGGCTCGCATCGGCGCGAGCCCGCTTTGTTTTTGCGGCTTTGCCGCCCATTGCCTTGACAAGCCATCGGCTTCAGAGGCAAAAGAAAGCCATCCCTGCAACCCATCACGACGATGAGGAAACCATGAACAGATTGAAACGCCGAACGATGGCCCTGTTCGCCTTGGCGAACCTCCTGGTATTCTTCAGACCGCCGCCATAGCCGGCGAACCGGGAGATGCCTCGGCCGATGACCGGGCCACGGAACGCCGGGAGATGGTGGCCCGGCAACTCAAGAGGCGCGGCATCGAGGACCCCGACGTGCTACGCGCCATGGCCAAGGTACCGCGGCACCGTTTCGTGCCCCAGGCCCTGCAGGCCATGGCCTATGCGGATCAACCATTGCCCATCGGCCACGACCAGACCATCTCTCAGCCCTACATCGTGGCCTTGATGTCGGAAGTGCTGGCGGTGCGGCCGGGTCAGCGGGTGCTCGAGGTGGGCACCGGATCGGGATACCAGGCGGCGGTGCTGGCCGAGATGGGCGTGACGGTCTACTCCATCGAAATCATACCCGAGCTGGGCCGACGTGCCGCGACGGTACTCGGTGAATTGGGCTACGAAGGGGCAAACCTCAAGATCGGCGACGGATATCGGGGATGGCCCGAAGCCGCCCCCTTTGACGGCATCATCGTCACCTGTGCGCCCGGCGACATTCCCGAACCGCTCACCGAGCAACTGGCCGAAGGCGGCCGGCTGGTCATTCCGGTGGGCGACGGGTTCGCCCAGAAACTCGTGCGGCTGACCAAAACAGAGGGCCGCATGGTCGAAGAGAAGATCGTGGATGTGCGCTTCGTGCCCATGGTCGACGAGAAGGGGAAAACGTACTGATGGAACCTGCCGGCGCAGCCGGTCCGGAACCCCATCGCATCCCGGAAAATGGTCGCATCATCGATGAACAAGGTCGTATTGCTCCAACTGCCCGTGCCTCAGACCAATTTCGGCCGGCAGACCGGCAACACCCCGCTGGCCGCCGCCTGGCTGAAGGCATCCCTCCCGGCTGCGGCCGCTGCGCAGGTCCGGATCCTGCCTGAAAGCATCGTCTCCTACCTGGGCGACGCCGCCCTGGTCGACCTGGTCCTGACCGAAACGCCGGACATCGTGGGCTTCACGGTCTATTGCTGGAACCTGGACCGTTCCCTGCACATGGCCAAACAGCTCAAACGGCTCAGCGCGGCGCGCATCGTTTTCGGCGGCCC
Organism: Desulfatitalea tepidiphila; assembly: GCF_001293685.1. Classification (NCBI taxonomy): domain Bacteria; kingdom Pseudomonadati; phylum Thermodesulfobacteriota; class Desulfobacteria; order Desulfobacterales; family Desulfosarcinaceae; genus Desulfatitalea; species Desulfatitalea tepidiphila. Next base: position 190,114 of record NZ_BCAG01000006.1, read on the forward strand.
GGAAATCACCCCGGACAACCCCCGGTTGCTCGGCGCGCCCATCGATTTCCGGGTGTATGGCGAAGGCGAAATCGTCTTCGAGCGGCTGATCGGCGATCCGGCGTTCTGGTCCCTCGGTTCGGCCTCGGCCCCGGCCGACACAGGCTTCGAATCCCTGCCCAGCCCCTACCTGGCCGGCCTGCTCGAACCCGGGCTGAGCAACGTCATCCTCCTCGAGACCCAGCGCGGATGCCCCTATCGCTGCCGCTACTGCTACTACAACAAGGCCCGCAGCGGATTGACGTTCGCCTCGGAAGCACATGTATTCGATGCCGTCGACTGGGCCGGGTCGCAAGGCATCGGCGAAATCTATCTGCTCGACCCTTGTCTGAGCGCCCGTCCCAGGTTCAACACCTTTTTGAAACGGCTCGCGATGCACAACCGGGACCGGCGCATGGGTTTCGTGAGCGAGATTCGGGCCGAATCCATCGACCGGGCCCTGGCCGACCTGTTCCAGACCGTCGGTTTTCTCCGGTTTGAAATCGGCCTGCAGTCGACCAACCCCAAGGCCCTGGCCGCCATGAACCGCCGTACCGACCTGGCGCGCCTTGCCGCCGGCGCCCACCTGCTCAAGGCGCGCGGCATCGTTCCCCAGATCGACCTGATCCTGGGCCTGCCTGGCGACGATCCGGCCGGATTCAGGCGGTCGGTGGATTTTTTGGTGGACAACGATCTGGCCGACGATGTCCAGCTCTTTCCCCTCTCCCTGCTGCCGGGCACCGAATTCCGCGCCCAAAGCCGAAGCCTGGGGCTCCGTTTTACGCCCGCACCGCCCTACACGGTATGGGACACGCCCACTTTCTCGCACGAAGAGATGCTCGCGGCCATAGACTATGCCGAAGTGAAACTGGACGCCGCCTTCTATCCCTTTGCGGACCTGAACATCGCCTGGCGCCTGCACCAAGAGGCCGCGCCGCGGGATGTGACGGCCCGCATCGGAGAACAGGAGATCTACACCAAACTCTACCTCACCGGCCCCCGCACCTCCCAGGAACTCCAGGCCGTCGCACCGAGGCTGAGCCATCCCTACCAGCTCTTCGTGGATCCGAAATTCACGGACGCGGCAGCCCTAGGCCGGGTGATCACGGCCCTGAGCGCCGCCAATCCCTTCACCCCTTTCGAGGTCGTATTTCTATCGCCCCCGCACAGACCCGACCGTAACCGCCTGCTCTCCGCCGTGCGGCTCAAGCGCCCCCATGTCCTGGACCTCGAAGAGCGGTTTCTATATGACCGGCCCGGCAACCGGGCGGTAATCTTCACCATCGTCAACGAAGATCGCCAGGTGCGCCAAACCGGAGAGATGGAGCGCCAGGTGTTCTGGTGGCGCCACGGGAATTTGCCCACGCGGGCGGCGCTGGACGACCTGCTGGCCGTTGACGGGGTGCTGATCGATACGGCCCTTCCCCAGGAGGCGCTGGTGCAGTGGCAGGACCGGTTTGCCCCCCTGGCGGACGGCCTGCCCCGGATCGCCTTCGCCCATCTGGTCCTTCAGCATCGCTGGCTGCTGCAAACCGCCCATGACGAGTGGGCGGCGAACATTCTCGACCCGGTCGGGCGCATGGACTCGACATCGGCCCCATCGGCAAACCATCCAAGGAGCGTGTCCAGATGAATCCAGACTTTCCCCCCATCATCGACGCCCACGCCCATTGCGGCGTGCTGGACAAAAGCTGGCCCCAATCGTGCGAGGACTATGAACGCCACATCGACGGCACCGGCATTCATGGCGTGGCCTTTTTTTCTCCGGTCTACGAGATCTACGACCGCTACGACGCCCATTTCGCCGACACGCCGGCCTGGCAGGCGCGTCGTCGGCAGAGCAACACCCACCTGCTCTCTTTGAACCCGGCCGGCCTGTCCGTCTTCCCCTACTTTTTCATCTGGAATGACTTTGCGGTGGAGCAGCTCACGCCGGGCCATCGCGGCATCAAATGGCACCGGCACCCCGGCGAACCGAAGTACCACTATGACGATCCGCGCTGCCTTGCGGCCCTGGACGAAATCCGCCGCCGCCGTCTGCCGGTGGTATTGGAAGAAGAGCTCGAGCACACCGTACGCTTCATCGGCGGCCTGGCCCAGGGGATCCGGGTGATCATTCCCCATCTGGGCGGACTCAACGGCGGCTTCCGCGCCATATCCGCCGCAGGCCTCTGGGACCTGGACCACGTGTGGGCCGATACGGCGCTGGCCTCCCGCGCCGAAATTCGCGAATACCTCCAGCGCTACGGCCATCGACGGCTGATGTTCGGGTCCGACTTCCCGTTCGGCGAGCCGGCCGAGGAACTGCACAAAATCCGCAGCCTGAACCTGGATGACCAGGTTGAAACGGCCATCCTGGGCGGAAATTTCAAGCGCCTGCAGGCGGCAGTCGACCATCGTTAACCCCCCTGCCCCTCTCTGCGCCACACACAAAACACATCCAATCCTAATCCAATGCTGACATGCGGCCTTTAGCATCCGGTCTATCCATTCCATGTATCGATATGGATCGATAAACGAGATCGAGCATCGTCTTTCGAAAGGAGCGTGCCATGACCGCAGAGAGGACCGCCATCGAGATTGCGACCCTGAACAAGACATTCGGCAGACGCAGGGCGCTGGACACAGTCAGCCTGCGCATTTCGGCCGGCGAAATGGTGGCGCTCATCGGACCTTCCGGATCGGGCAAATCGACCCTGCTGCGCCATATCTCAGGCCTGCTGACCGGGGACCGCGATTCCGGCGAGATTCGCATTTTCGGCCGTCAGGTCCAAGCCAGGGGCGCCGTGTCGGCCGACATCCGGCGCATCCGCTCGCAAGTCGGCTTCATCTTCCAGCAGTTCAATCTGGTGGGCCGGCTGCCCCTGCTGACCAATGTCATGGTCGGCATGCTGCCCAGGGTCAACACCTGGCGCAGTCTGGCGGGCTGGTTCACCCGGGACGAAAAGCGGCGTGCCATGCATGCCCTGAACTGCGTGGGGCTGGCCGAGTATGCCGCCCAGCGGGCCAGCACCCTTTCGGGCGGTCAGCAGCAGCGGGCCGCGATCGCCCGGGCGGTCGAGCAACGGGCCCGCATCATCCTGGCCGACGAGCCCATCGCATCCCTCGATCCCGAATCGGCGCGCATGGTGATGGAGTGTCTCACGGCCTTGAACCACAACGATGGCGTAACCGTGCTGGTCAGCCTTCACCAGGTCCAATTCGCGCTGCAATACTGCCCGCGGTCCATTGCCATGAAGGACGGCAGGGTGGTGTTCGACGGTCCCAGCGAAGCGCTCACGCCCACGGCCCTGCGCAATATCTATGGTTTGAAGTCCACCGATGTCGATCTCGACGGCACCACGCCCTTGAGCAGGGGGTTGGGGGGTCGACGGGTCGCCTTTGCCGCCGGGATTTGACCCTCCCGCAGGATCGGGATGATCCGGCTCAAAGCGTTCGCCTTCTTATAAAACGAAACCCATCAAAAAAGCTGGAAAAAGGAGAAATCACATGAAAAAAATAGTCCACGCGTTGATCCTGGGGCTGATCGCCGCAGTCTTTTTTTGGGCCGGCGCGGCTTCGGCGGAAGAAGAGCTCAAAGAACTCACCATCGGCATCATTCCCACCGAATCGTCATCCTCGGCCATGAAAGGCTTCGAGCCGTTCCGGGCGGATATGGAAAAGGCCCTGGGCATACCGGTCAAACTGTTCATGGCGCCCGACTATGCCGGGGTGATCGAGGCCATGCGATTCAACAAGGTGCAGATCGCCTGGTTCGGCAACAAATCGGCCATCGAGGCGGTCAACCGCGCCGACGGAGAAGTCTTCGCCCAAACCGTCGATATATCCGGAAACCCGGGCTACTGGTCGCTCATCGTGGTTCACAAAGACAGTCCATTCAACAGCATCGACGACATCATCCAGAACGGCAAAACGCTCACCTTCGGCAACGGCGATCCCAACAGCACGTCTGGCTATCTCATCCCCACCTATTACATCTGGGGGCAGAACGGGATCGATCCGGCAAAGCACTTCAAGCTGGTGCGCAACGCCAACCATGAAACCAACCTGATGGCCGTGGCCAACAAACAGGTGGATTTCGCCACCAACAACACCGAAAACTGGGACAAATTCTCCAAGGCCCACCCGGAGATGATCAAAAACGTGCGCATCGTATGGAAAAGCCCCCTGATTCCCAGCGACCCCATGGTGTGGCGCAAAGATCTGCCCAAAGAGTGGAAAAGCAAAATCAAAGGCTTTTTCCTGGCCTATGGCCGCATCGGTGCGAACAAGGGTAAAGAACTGGCCGTGCTCAAGGGGATGAGCTCCGGATGGGCCCCGTTCCAGGACTCCTCCAATCATCAACTGCTGCCCATCATGGAGATCAACTACGCCAAGGATAGAATGAAGATCCAGAACAACGACGCCATCGCCGCAGAGGCCAAGGCGACCAAAGTGGCGGAAATCGACAAGCAATTGGGCGAACTTCAGGCCTATGGCAAGCTGATCGACAAGTTCAATTAGCGATCGTCCGCAAATGGCCGGATTCAGGAAGAACACCCATCAGGACAACCCATGGCGGGGGGCGATTTTCAACAATCCCCCGCCTTCGATTCCCGGTGAGACCATCATGACCCCCCTCGGCGACGCTTTAGACATACCGGACATGCCATTGGGCCGAAAGCTACTGAAGTTGCTGGCCTGGCTGGTCTTTGCCATGATCCTGGCGTGGGCATGGCAGGGGGCTGAAATGCGGCCCCTGGATCTGCTGACCTACCGGGGCAACATGGCGGCCTACCTCTCCGGGTTCCTCAAGCCCGATTTTACCGAATGGCGCCAGTACCTGCACCATACGGCCGTGACCATCCAGATCGCCATATGGGGCAGTCTGCTGGCCGTGGCCGGCGCCGTGCCCTTCGGGCTGCTTTCGGCCACCAACGTGGCGCCGGTGTGGATCTATCAACCGGTGCGGCGCCTGATGGACGCCTTCCGGTCGATCAACGAGATGATCTTTGCCATGCTCTTCATCAGCGCGGTGGGGCTCGGGCCGTTTGCAGGGGTGCTGGCCCTGTTCATGCACACCCTGGGGACCCTGGCCAAACTCTTTTCCGAAGCGGTGGAGGCCATCGATCCCCAGCCCGTGGAGGGCATCCGCGCCACGGGTGCCAACAAGATGCAGGAGATCGCCTACGGCATCATCCCCCAAGTGGTGCCGCTGTGGATCTCCTACTCGCTCTATCGCTTCGAATCCAATGTCCGCTCGGCCAGCGTGGTGGGCATGGTCGGGGCCGGCGGCATCGGCATGCTGCTGTGGGACGCGATCCGCAGCTTCAACTACGGGGCCACGGCCGCCATGCTGCTCATCCTGGTGGTCGTGGTGAGCCTGCTCGATCTGGCCTCGACCTATGTGCGCAAAAAATTTATCTAAAACCAGACTTGCTGCGCCTTACCCTATTGACATGAGCGTTTCCAGGGAGGGCCGAACGGCCGGCCCCCCGGCCCATACCCGGTAATGGCCCGGCAGGATTTCAACGGCTTCCATGAATCCGCCGGCCTCCTCCAGAAGTATCCGGGCCGCTGCAAAGTCCCATGGCTTCAGCCCTTCGTAAATCACCCCGCCCAGAAATCCGGCCGCCGCATAGGCCAACTCCGCCGCAGCCGCGCCCAGGCAGCGCGCCTTGCGCACCTGGGGCAGCAGGCCTTCGAGCCTGCGGGTCATACGCTGCATGGCTTCGGGCGTCTTGCCGAAACTGACCGAAACGACCAGGTCGCTGGTGCGGGCCGCGCGGCAGACGCCGATCGGACGACCATTCAAGAAGGCTCCCCGCCCCGCCATACCGACGAACATCTCCGCCGCCATCGGAAGAAACACGACACCGGCGACCGGTCTGCCGATCGGCAGGCCTTCGCTTACGCCGTCCGCTGTTCCTTGCACGCCGTTATGATAACAGGCGATGGACACGCAAAAAAAGGGAATCCCGTGCCAGAAGTTCACCGTACCGTCCAGCGGGTCGACGATCCAGGCGTATTCACCGCAGCCCGGCAGGAGGCCGCTCTCCTCGGTGAGGATCGCATGGTCAGGGTATGCGTTTCGAAGGGTCTCGACGATGACGGTTTCGCAACGGCGGTCGGTTTCGACCTTGATGTCATGCAGCAAGCGGGTGCAGCCGTCTTTCAAATTGCGGAACGCCTGGATCTGAATCTTGCCGGCGTTATGGGCTGCGGCAGATGCGGTGGCCACCAGGCGATCCACGAAATCAGCTGGCGGTGCCGCGTCGCAGACGAGTTGAGATGTCGGATTCATTCCGTTGCCCCCTTTCAATTCCCCGTGCGATACACTTCCCGGCCGCCCACGAAGGTTCTCACCACGTCGGCGACTCTTCCCCGGTCGTCCACCATCACGAAATCGGCGGCCTTTCCGGTCTCGATGGAGCCGGTAAACTCTCCAAGACCCGCGGCGCGAGCGGGATTTAAACTGATCATCCGCACGGCCGAAGGCAAATCGAGGATCTTCTCCTGGAAAAGCTGCAAGGCGGCATGCAACAGGGACATGGGGGCGTAGTCCGAGCACAGGATGTCGCCCAGCCCTGCGCCGATGGCGTCGCGACCGGAAAGGTTGCCGGTCAACGAAGCACCGCGCAGCACGTTAGGCGACCCCAGGGAGATCATCATGCCGTGCCGGCGGGCGGCCCGGGCCGCTTCCAAATTGACGGGAAACTCCGAAAGCGTCACCCCCAGCCGGCTCACGGCGGCCACCTTTTCGCTGGAGTCGTCGTCATGGCTGGCCATGCAGATGGCATTGTCCCGGCAAATGGCGGCCAGATGCGCCAGTCCGGCCCAATCGACCCGGCCGCTGGCCTCGAGGCGCCGCTCGATCAGTCGATCCACATGATCGGCGGACAACCCGCGCGCCTTTGCGTAGTAGGCCCGAAAATGCCCCACATCGGTAAACTGCCCCTGACCGGGCGTATGATCCATGATGGAGAAGAGATGGATCAGCCGATCGCGAATGAGTTTTTCGATCGGCGCAAAGCCTTCGTCGTTGGTGATCTCATAGCGGGCATGCACATAGGTGCGCGTGCGGAATTCATCTTTCCGCCCCTGGAGATGATGAATCAGAAAATCGGTCATCTCCGCATTGCGAAAGGGCGGACGCTCATCGTTGCTGAGAAAGCAAAGACAATGGAAGATGGCGGTGACGCCGCAGGCCACCAATTGCTTGTCCAACTCGTGGAGCGCCACGTCGATGGGAAATCGCCCGCCCGGCCGCGGCTGGATGGCGGTTTCGATGACGTCGCTGTGGATGTCGATAAACCCCGGCATCAGCAGGCATCCCTGCCCGTCAATATCGATACCGCCGGATATCGGGCCGGGCCGGGTGGTGATGTCACAAATGATTCCCTGGGTAACGGCGACGGCTGCATCGGGAAGTATATCGTCCGGCGTAACGACCCGTACATTGCGGATGATCATATCTGGGGGAGTGACATGTGCGGTGCTCATGAGTGGGTTTCCTTCTCCGGCATATGGTAGATGTCGTCCATCAGACGATCCATGATGGAGCGGTCGTGAAAAATGGCGATCATGGTGGTGCCCTTTTGCTTCATCTCCACGAGCAGTTCGAGGACGACCCCCATGGCCTCTGCGTCGAGGGACGCCGTGGGCTCGTCGAGCAGCAGCAGCCGGGGAGGACGGATCACGGCCCGCGCCAGGTTGACCCGCTGTTTTTCTCCGCCGCTGAAGGTGGCCGGATAGGCATCGTGCAACCGGGCATCGATTCTGAGCCGCTGCAGCAGGTCACCGGCCGCTCTTCGCGCTTCGGATCGATCGACGCCCGCATTGACCAGCGGTTCGGCCACCAGGTCGAGGACGGGCACCCGCGGCAGTACCGACAGAAACTGGGTGACGTACCCCATCTCCCGGCGACGCAGGGCCAGGATCTGATTTTCCGGCAGCTCGGTGAGATGGATCCGGCCAAAAATTTCGGAGTCATAGGTAATGCGCCCCGAACTGGCCAGGTAGGTGCGGTAGATGCATTTGAGCACCGAGCTCTTGCCATAGCCGCTGGGGCCGGAAAGCCCCATGGCCGTGCCATTGGAAACCGTAAACGAAATGGGGCTGAAGCCGACGATCTGCTTGCCGTCGAGCACGTGGGAGACAAAGCGTTTTTCGAGATTCTCTACAGTCAGCATGGCTCTGAACGTTCTGGGTTAGAGGACGGAATTCACCAGCAGTTGGGTATATGGATGCTGGGGGTCTTCGAGGATCTGGTCGGAAAGCCCGGCCTCGACGATGCACCCGTGGCGCATGACGATGGTGCGCGACGTCAGCAGCCGGATGACCCCCAGATCGTGGGAGACCACGATGGTCGCCACGCCCAATTCCTGCTGCAGGGAGCGGATCAAATCGAGCACCCGGGCCTGCACCGACACGTCCAGGCCCGTGGTCACCTCGTCGAGCAACAATACGGCCGGTTGGGTGGAGAGTGCCTTGGCGATCTGCACGCGTTGCTGCATGCCGCCGGAAAAGTTCCGCGGCGGCTCGCTCATGCGGCGCACCGGCACCTCGGTCTGTTCGAGCAATTGCGCCGCCCGGGACTGCATGCGCCCTACATGCCGCCAGCCGGCCATCAACAGGCGCTCGGCGATGTTGCCGCCGGCGCTCACCTTCAGATGCAAGCCCATGCGGGCATTCTGATAGACAATGCCCATGCGCTCGTTGCGAATGCGGCGCCGGTGAAACGCGCTGAGCGCAAAAAGATCCTGGTCCGGATCGATCGCCAGCGCGCTGCCGCTCTGTTGACCCGCCTTCAGATCGAGATAAAACCGGCCCGCGGTGGGCTCGAAATCGAAGTGAAGCAGCCGCACCACCGTACTTTTACCGGAGCCGCTCTCGCCGACCACGCCCAGCACTTCGTTGGGGAAGAGATCGAATGAAACCTGGCGGCAGGCCAGGATCGACTTGCAACGGGGACACTGATTGGTCCCCCGGTCGGCGCCGGTGAGGTCGAAGCAATCCGGGCAACCAGGGCCGTATCGTTTGGTCAGCTCACGGACGCGAAGGATAGGTTTCAATTGGTTTTCTCCTCGGACTATCGAGATCCGTGGCGGTTTTCCCTGCGTCTCTGATCGCAAAACGCCGTATCCGAGCACGTATAGGTTCGCCGGCCGCTCTCGTCGTCCACGACTTCATCCAGAAATGAATGGCGCGCGCCGCAGCGTTCGCAGCGGCGGCCATGGAAATCCTCGACCCGGAAAGCAAAGTCTTCGAAGGAAAGGGGCGTCACTTCCGTGTGCGGCGGAATGGCGTAGATGCGCTTTTCCCGTCCGGCACAGAAGAGAAACAGGGCCTCGCCCCGGTTGAGTTTGGGCACATCCCAGCGCGGAATGGGACTGGGGTCCATGAGGTAGCGCCGGTTGACGATCACCGGATAGCGTGCCCCCACCGTGATCTCCTTGAACTTGACGATATCTTCGTAAAGGTAGAGCCACATGCGGCTGTAATCCGCTTCGGCGTGCATCCTGCGGGTCCTGCGTTCGGACGGCTCCACCAGGCGCAACGGCTCGGGAATCGGCACCTGAAACACCAGGAGCTGATGCGGACCCAATGGCGACTCGGGAATGCGGTGGCGGGTCTGGATCAGGGTGGCGGCGGCGGTATCGGTGGTCAGGGGCACATCGGTGACCCGCTGGACGAATTTCTTGATGTTGACCGCATTGACGCTGTCGTCCGCGCCCTGATCGATCACCTTGAGCACGTCGTCCGGTCCGATGAGCGCCAGGGTCAGCTGCAGCCCGCCGGTCCCCCAGCCCCTGGCGATGGGCATCTCCCGGGACCCGAAATCGACCTGGCAACCCGGTATGGCCACGGCTTTGAGCATCTTGCGGCGAATTTCGCGCTTGGCACCCTCGTCGAGAAAGGCATAGGAATAGCGATGGCGAGTCGAAGGCATGGCGTCGCGCCAGTCCGTCAACGGCGGCATCGCTTCTGATGGCAGACCGGATGTCATGAACGGATCTCCTCTCCTTTTGCCTGACCGGCCTGAATGTTGCGCAGCCGGTCCAGCTCCGACTGGAAGGTGACATAATGAGGCAGCTTGTAATGGTTGCAGAACCCCATGGACTCGATGCCGTCCACATGGGTCAGAACGAACTCCTGGTCCTCGGACGGCGTGGCCGGCTCGCCGGTGGCGACGGCCCGATCCAGGACGGCCATGGCGATGGCCTTGGTCTCGTTATGGCCGAAGCACAAGCCGTAACCCAGGCTGAATCGCGCGGGGCCATCCGTTTCCCCGATGCGTGAAATGACTTCGGCTTCGGTCACCAGCATGTCGCCGATCGTCTCCACCTCGCCGGTCACGTGATTGCAATATCGCAACGGCAGATAACCCACCCGCAGTTCGCCGATGACCGGATGCACCGAGCCGTAGCCCCGCATGTTGGAGTAGGCCAGGGCCAGCATGCCGCCCGTTTCGCCTCGCGCCAGGGTCTGCAACTGAGCGCTTCTCGGCGCCGGAAAGGTGAGCGCCTGACGGGTGATGTCCACGAGTCGATCGTCTTTTCCGCCAGCCGATGGACGGGGTACCAGCAGCCCTTCCCTTCGGAGCATGTCGACGACCTTGGGAAAGCGTTCGGGCAGCGGGTCGACCAACTCGGTATCCTTGAACAGGCGGGCCATCATGCGGCGGGTATGGTCCGGCGATTCGTCCTTCAGGTCGAAATCCAGCAGCCGAAGCGTGTAATCCGGTGTGGGGCCGAGAAGCTGCCCGCCCGGGATGTCCTTGAAGGCCGCTGAAATGCGGCGGATCGGGCGCATGCCGTCGGTGTTCATGGGTGCGCCGTATCCCAGGCGCGGCAGCGTGGTGCGATAGGAGCGCAGAATAAATGCGGCTTCCAGGGAATCGCCGGCCGCCTGCTTGAAAGCCAGGGCCGCCAGCTCCGGTGCGTAGAGCGATCCCTCGCTCATCACCCGATCCACCGCGAAATGAAGCTGCTCGCGGATCTGATCGGGTTTCAGCAGTTCGGAGGCGCCGCCGGCCCGGCGGATCATGCTGAACTGTTCGGCATTTTCGATGGCGGCGGCACCGCCCTTGACGGCCACATACCCCATGTCGTCACCTCACCTGGATGCGCGTTGAGCGCGGCAGCGCCATCACCCCACCATCGGGCCGGACGAAAAAGGTATCCACGCCCAAAGGATAGTCGGCATTGACGTTCATCAATATCTCGTATTCCGTTTGAGGGATTCCGGCCATTTCCGGCATGATCCCCGCAGTCCCGGCGATACCCGGTCCGGACAGCCGAATCCTCAGGCGCTGGGAAACCGACGCCGGCGCCCTATTTTTACGCTCGTCTTCCAGACAATAGACCAGGGTGGCACCCTCCTCCGGAGATTCCGGCCGGCCGCGTTTGGCGTGTTCGACGGCCCCGTTGCAGCGGTCACCGACGATAAAGAGAAAATCGGCTCTTTCCGAGGGCCCGGTCGCCGCCCCGGTGGCCTGGACCAGCGCGGATTGGAGCGCTGGGGCACTGTCGTTTCCGATGGCACAGAGGCTCACCTCGTGGTCCAGCAGACAACGGCCGATGGCCAGGGCCGAGGCAAACGGCGTCTCTTCGGCAATCCCCGCCAGTCGCGCCACCCGGCCGGGACGGCTCATGGCGTCGAGCAGGATGCGATAATTCTTCTGACACGTACGCTGAAGCATGCCCATTCCATTCCTCACTCGCACGATTCGCCCAGGGAATCGAAATCCACACGCTCTTTCTTCATGGAGTCGAATCGCACCCGGGTGGCGGCGGCCAACCGGGATAGCCGCGCCGCATGGTCTGCCTTTGTCTGTTCGAGACGCCTGACGGCATCAGCGACAGGAGCGAGCATCTCGGCGCAACCAAGCAGCTCGGCCGCCTCCACCGCCGCCAGCAGCAGCGCCTGCTCCGGCGCATCGCCGCAGACCACGCCACAGCCCGGCTGCCTGTCACACCGGACTTCCGCCTGGCTGACCAGCACCTCTCCCAGATGAAAGGGGGTGTCGAAGGGGTCACGCACGGTGCACATGATCAGTCCGCAACGCGGCTCCCTTTGAACGACAAAACGGCCCGACGCCCACAGGCCGTCGAGCAGCGCCGCGACCTGGCCGCTAACCGCCGACCCGATGACCCTGAGCAGACGGCTTTTGATGCTCTCTCCGCCGTTTGGCGGTGTCCGTCGATCTTCACTATCCGTATATTTCAAGAAATTTCTCCACATCCGACAAGTGGTCGAAACACTGTTCCAGGGCGGCGCGGTCCCAATCCCACCAGGCGATGCGCAGCAATCGGTCGACGATGTCGGGTGCAAAACGCATCCTGACCCATCTTGCCGGCACACCCGCCACCACCTGGTACGGCGCCACGTCCCTGGTCACCACCGCGCCGGCGCCCACCACGGCCCCGGTTTCGATGGTGACGCCGGCCATCACCTTTGCACCGGCGCCGATCCATACGTCGTGACCGACGCGGCATCTGCTCTGCCGGCGCCATTGAAAGACTGCTTCGTCGTCCGTAGGCGCAAAGCCATAACGCCGGCGGCGGTAGGTGCAATGATGCTGGGTGACCCGCTGCATGGGGTGGTTGCCCGGGTTGATGCACACATGGGAGGCGATCGAACAAAATTTACCTACGTCGGTATAGATGAGGGTGCCGTCGTTGCCGGCCAGATAGCTGTAATCGCCCACGCAGGATTCCAACACCGTCCAGCCCGGACCGATGTCGGTGTATTGGCCGATCACCGAGGCCGTCACCTCCGCCGAGGCATGAATCCGGGGTGACGGATCGGCGGCCGTGCCATAGGAGTCCCGAACGCTGTAAGTTTCCGCCATAGCCCCGCTCCGAATGGTCATCATGCGGGGACTATCGGCCGGAACGGTTAGAAAGAGATTAGCGTTGGGTTAGAAAATGGAAAGGGCGATCAAAGGTTGGGCGAAGGATAGGAGAAGTCTATCGAATCAATCGCGATAATCGTTGAAAGCGCTAAGGTTGTTGCATTGCTGCCTATGCTTGTTTCTAAAATACACCCAAGGGCAAGCGGGACTCCGTATGAATGCAAGGTCATTGGTGGGCAGCCGTTCGTGAGACCCCAGGATCAGGACGCCGTCAGGGACCAGGCTTACCGCAATATGTGCCAAAGCGTCCTCCATTACTGCTCCCTGGTAATAGGTCAGCAGATTGTTGCGTAGAAAAATCAAATGAAAGGGGCCCTGGGGTGGCGCTTCCAGCAAATGATGCACCTGCCACGTGATGTCTTCCCGCAGGCCGGGATCGATGCGCCAGTGCCGCCCGTTGCGCACTTTGAGAAAATACCGGGTCTTCAAATGTTCGGGGATCTCTCTCAAACTGCTCGCAGGATACACACCGGCGGCGGCGCGCAGCAGACCGGCGTCTTCGGCATCGGTGGCCAGGATGCGAAGGGGTGCGGCGAATCGAAACGATGCCGCCGCCTCTTTATAAATCATGGCCAGCGAATACGGTTCTTCGCCGCTTGCACACCCTGCCGACCAGGCGGCCAAACCATCTTGATATCGATCTATCAGTGTGGGCAGTACATGGTGTTGGAGGTAATCCCAAAGCCGCCGATCGCGAAAAAAACGGCTGATGGTCACCATCAGGCACCGCTCGCATTCGGCGCGTGCGTATGGATTTCTGTGAATGTGTTCTATATAGTCTTCTATTCGAAAGCACCCCAACTGTTCCATGTGGCGCCGCACCCGCTTCTTAACCCCTTTGCGCACTTTTCGAAAGCCGGCCCAAGGGCGATCCAGGTCATCTAACAGCTGCCGAAATTCTTGATCGCTCAACATGTGGCCCTTCCTGGATGGCAGAGCTGTTCGAAAGGCAAATTTGTACGCGCAATGGCTTCAAAGGCAATATCCATCGCATAAAGGACTCAAGCATATTTCAACCTCTTATCCGATGGCCTCGGCCAGCGGCGCGAAGCTCTATCTTGAGGACGGAATCGAGCTGAGCTGCCCTAACACACCCAGTTGGGGCGCTCCTGGATCCATGCGGCAAGGGTTCCCCTGATCCAGGCGTCCATGCCTTTCTCGAGGTAAAATCGGGGGAACAAAAGCGAATCCACTTCAGACAGATAGCCGGTTCGCACCGCGTAGCTCGCCAGGGCGGTATTCGGGTAGATGCGCGCGCCGATGGTCACCTTGACCATTTCCAGGTTTAAGGAATCTGCAAACTCCAAACTTTGTCGAATTGTGGTTTGGGTATCCCCTGGAAGCCCGAGGAGTAAAAACCCCATGCGCCGGACGCCCGCCTCTCCGAGCAAGTCGGCAATACGCCGCACATCCGCGGTGCGGAAGCGCTTGTTCATCTTTTCGAGGAGGGTGTCCGATCCCGATTCGAAGCCGAGGCTGACCTCAACGCAACCGGCCGCGGCCATCGCCCGCACGAGTGATTTTTCCACCTTCCAGGGATACAGGATGCAACGCCAGCGGATGTTCAGCCCCGAGGCAACGATCGCCTCGCAGAGCCGTCGTGCATAGCTTACCGGCAGATTGAACGTATTGTCCACGAAGTAAAAATGATCGTAGCCAGCCGACGCGAACTTTTCCAGGGAAACGATCACCTCATCGATGCCCCGCTTGCGGATCCGCCGGCCCTCAATGGCGGCGGTGGAGCAGTAGATGCAATCCAGGGGACAACCGCGACGGGTCTGAAACGGCATCCAGATCGGCTCCTGGGCGGCGCTCCCAGGGGAAAAAAACCGCGGATCAGGATCGGGCAGACGAAATCGATCGATATGACCCTCGACGGCCGGTGGATTTGAGATGGCACGACTCGCGCAGTGCAGGCCCGGGATGTCCGAGAGGTTGTCATGGCGGGCCAATCGCTCCAGCAGCATGACAAAGGAGGCTTCGCCTTCGCCCTGGATGCCCATGTCGACCCCGAGATAGGCCAGCACCTGGGTGGGGAAGATGCTGTAGCCCGCCCCTCCCAGAACGATCATCGCATTGGAATACCGGCGGCAGCGGTCGACGATCGCCTTGACCGGTTCGAGAAAAAACCGGGTGCCTTGGGAGACCTGGTCGTCGATATTGCGAATGGAAAGGCCGATGACATGGGGCCGAAACGATGCGAGCAAAGGCACCAGGGATTGCTGAAGGTCTTCTGCGCGCATGAGATTGAGTGTCGCCACCTCGTGCCCCGCCTCTTCGGCGGCCCTGGCCACGCACGCCATGCCGAGGGGCAGAACCGGCATGTTGATCGATTCGGTATTGTCAGCGATCATCAAGACGCGCACGGCCTATCTCCATTCCAGGGTTCCACAGGGTTCAAGAGCGAAAAATTTCATCCACCCATGCCCGGAACCATTGCGGCTTTTGAAACCAGACGTAGATCCCGATAAGGGCGGTGATCGGAACAGGGATAATCGTATCGAAAACTGCAAGCACCACAAGATAGAGCAGAATTTGCGTCTTAAGCGACATGGCGTACCTCCAATTAATAGGGGCGTTGACGCAGGCGTGAGTAGCGGGCGGCAAAACGGCTCGGCCCGGCATGGCTCAGTTGCCGAACATGGGGCCGTCGGGTCCCAAGTGGCAGGAATAGCATCCAAATCCCCTTCGGGTAACCAGGCTGAAGGACTTCACGCCGAGGGCGTCGGCCATCTCCGGCACCAGGCGGTCGAGCTTGAGTTGCGTGGTTTCGGGAAATTTCGCTCGCTCCGGCCCCAGCAGCAGCGCCCCGCTGAGCCGTGGCAAGTGGTCGGTGGGCATACGGAAATTGCCGGTATTTTCCGCGTTGCCATGGCAAAGCCGGCAATCGATCCGGGCGAAGCGCTCGGGGCGCCAGTCGCGAAAGACGGCGCCAGCCCGCGGCACCACCACGTCACGCATGTGCGCCTGACGCTGCACGAGGTTCATTTCGGGCCATGTGAGCGGCCTGCCGTCCGAACCAGACGGTCCCACGCCTTTGGGATAGCATCCCGCGAGCGCGATCAAACATAGAATGGCAATCAACACTCGGCCGTCGGCCTTCTGGCATGCGAACATGGCAAATTACTTTCTCTGTAGAGGGTCCAAGATCAGGAGTGGCCCAGAACCGGATGGGGCACATAAGGCGCCTGGAGGCGCTCCAACTCGTCCGGCCCGAGTTTCACCTCGGTCGCGGCCACGGCGTCTTCGATGTGGGCAACCTTGCTGGCGCCCACGATGGGCGCGGTCACCCCGGGCTGGTGCAGGAGCCAGGCATAGGCCAGGCGCGCATTGCTCTCCTTGCGCTCGGCCGCCAGCTCGGTCAGACGCGCGACCAGGGCGAAATCGTGCTCACGGTAGTAGAGCTGTTGGGCGAACGCATCGGTCCTGGCCCGCGTGGTGCGGCCTTCGGTGCTGTCCTGGGCGGTGCGATTCCCGACCAGGAAGCCCCTGGCCAGGGGGCTCCAGGGAATCAGGGCCACTCCCATGTCCCGGCAAAGGGGGATCATTTCGCGCTCTTCTTCCCTGTAGAGCAGGTTGTAATGGTTCTGCATGGAGACGAACTCGGTCCAGCCGAGACTGCGGGCAACATATTGGGCCTTGGCGAACTGCCAGGCCCACATGCTCGACGCACCGATGTAGCGCACCTTGCCCGACCTGACCACATCGTGCAATGTCTCCATGGTCTCTTCGATGGGGGTGGCGTTGTCCCAGCGGTGGATCTGGTAGAGGTCGATATGGTCGAGTCCCAGCCGTTTGAGCGATGCATCCAGCGCGGCGAAAATCCGTTTGCGCGACAAGCCGCTGGTGTTGGGCGACCGCTGGGCCGTCTTTCCAAAACCGCCGGCAAAGGCCAGATCCACCGGAAAAAAGACCTTGGTGGCGACCACTACTTCGTCCCTGCGGGTGAATTCGCGCACGAACTTGCCGGTCAGTTCTTCTGACGCGCCGCCGGAATACATGTCGGCCGTATCGAAAAAGTTGATTCCCAACTCCACGGCGCGTTTGAAGATCGGCCGGGCGTCGGCTTCGTCGAGCACCCACTCACGCCATTTGGAGCTGCCATAGGTCATCATGCCCAGACAGATGCGCGACACTTGAAGGCCGGTGCGGCCCAAACTCACATACTCCATCGTTTCCTCCTCAGTAACCGTCCACCAACAGGCGAAGGGGTCATTTTTGGATGGGCGCGCCTTAACCCACGGGTTGCGACGGCTCGGTGTATCGATCCATCACCCACCCGTATCGACCGGCCGGCGTGCGGACATAAAACCATTGCGGAATGCTCTCGATGACATCCAGCACCTCGCCCTTGCGAACCCTGCCGGTGACAGCACTCTCGCTGTCCGGCTGACTGCGCATATTGAGCTCGGCCGCCGTCACCGCCACTTGGCCGTAAAGCGCTTCGGGCGCCTCCCCGAAACGGTGGCGAACGGGCGGCACCACCACCGGGGAATGTGGAACCACAACGGTCCGGGGCTCATAATAAACGACCCGCTGAGGCGGCGGGCTGTAGTAATAAAGGCTGGATGCCATGGCGCCGGTCAGCACGCCGAAACCGAGACCCAGCCAGAAATGATCGGGTGAAGCGTGATATACCCGAACATGGCTGTGGTGGTGAACATGGTGACCGTATCCGGGCCGGTAATGGCCCCTGCGGTCGGCCACCGCCATGGGGGCAGCGATTGAAAATAAAAAACCGACAACAACCAGGAATGCAATTAACTTTTTCATAACCCCTCCTGATCGGTCTGTTTGGCTCTTCATGTACGTGGTCATGAATATGGCCATGTGTTTCGCCACCGGCCTTCTATCGCTCGAAAGGCCGGTTAACGCTTGACAGGCGGGGATTGCGTAAAAAAATGGCTGCGGGATGAATGGGGGATGGTGGATCCGCCTGTCCTTTATAAAAACAAAACTAATACAACCATACTGTTTTAGCAAGCAAGGGTGGGCCCTTCAGCGATGCTGACTGAATCCGATTCATTAAACCCGGCGTGGGTGGGGCAGGTGGCCGATGCCACACGCCAAGCGGTCACGTGGCCCCGGCCACCTGCCCCACCCACGCCTGCCAAGCCGTTTCGATGCGATTTTTCTATCCAACAAGTTCTGCAATACACGCCCTCCAAGGTGAATCCCAGTCGGATAGAACTGGCGTGAACCCCGATGCCAACCGGGAATAGATACTACATGTAGTCTGAGAGGCTCTAAATCTGACAATATCATGTGGTTGTGTCTTGACTTTCATATCTTATGCACGTAAAGCAGATCCAAGTGATACGCGGCCGGAAAACGATGGTAACGGCCCGTGTTTTTTTAAGCGTGCGATGACGACTTGACCGGTTTGGTTTGGTCGGGAAAATGGCATCGGCACACCCCCTGCCTCCAAAAATTACCTTAGATAGTGCGGCATATGGCAATTGGTTCCAATGGATCAGAAACCCTAAAGAACAGGAGGATGACCGCGGATGATTATCAGTTTTGTCAACCAAAAGGGCGGTGTCGGAAAAACGACCACGGCAATCAATCTGGCCGCCAGCCTGGCGCGGCGGAATTTCAGCGTCGTACTGGTCGATGCCGATCCACAGGGCAGCGCGACCCGGTGGCAGGCGGTTGAGGACAACCGGGCGTTCGAGCTCTTCGATCTGCCGGACACGATTCTCGAGGAAGAGTTCGAAATCCTCTCGGACAGCTGCGATTTCCTGCTCATCGATTCACCGCCTGGAAAAAGCGGTCGGACCCGGAGCATTCTGGCGCTATCCGACACGGCCATCATTCCGGTCAGCCCGAGCTCCCTGGACATCTGGTCCTGCCAGGGCACATTGGAAATGGTCAAGGCGGCTCAGGAACAAAATCCCCAACTGAAGGTTCATTTCCTGGTGACCAAAAAAATTCCCGGCACCCGCGTGGCACGCGACATTCACGATGAGCTGGAGGTCTTCGGCGTCAATGCGCTGAACAGTGAACTGGGCCAGCGCGTGGCCTACGTCGATGCCATGAAACACGGGGTCTCGGTGACCCAGTTCGCATCCGGCAGTAAAGCGGCGGAAGAGATCGAAGCCTTGTGCGACGAGGTGCTCGACATGTCTTCCCGGGTATGGACCGTCGCCAAAGAAGATCTCTATCCCGCTGCATCCCTGGAAGAAGAAGAATCGGAAGTGATGCAGTCTTTCGACGAACAGTCCTATATGCCGCCGGAGTGGCGGGATTCACTGGCCTGATCCCTTAAGCGCCATTGATCGGCAGAACGATGATGGCTCGGACCGATGTCACGGCCCCATGGGTCCGGCAACGCATGACAGGAGGTGAAACGTGGCCAAGATAAAAAAACGCAAATTGAGCTGGAACAAATCCCCATCGCCTCAGGTGGTCGGCTACAAGCTCTACTGGACCGAAGGCGAGGGTGTCGATTATGACGCCAACTTCGTCAAGTTGGGCAACGTCACCGAGGTCGTGCTGCCCGACGACGTGAAGGCCCTGGCCGACATCAACGGCCCCATCGAATTGGGTATCGCGGCCATCGACGAAGTGGGCAACGAATCGGATCTGATCACGATCAAGCTGCCATACCAGCTCAAGGTACCCCAGGCCCCATCGGAATTGCGACTCGACCCGCAGAAGGAATTTCATACGGTTCAGGCGTCCGACAGCGGCCAGAACAAGCCGGAGCTCGAACCCAAAACGAACGGACAAACCGACGCGACCGATTCCCGGCCCGAACAATCGACCCCCTACCCATGGGGCAAGGTTGCGCCTACATCCGCATGAAGTCGATGACCACCCGGGCCAATTGCCCGCCCTGGTCCTCCTGCAGAAAATGGCCACCGCCTTTGATGGTGGTATGGGGGCAGTGCCGGGCACCGGGAACCATTTTGCGAAACACCATCTCGCCACCCCGGGTGATCGGGTCTTCGTCGCTGAAAGCCGTCAGAAAAGGCTTTTGGAAACGCGCCAGGGCCTGCCAAGCGTCGCGGTTGGCCTGGGCGGCCGGATCATCCGGTGCAATGGGCACCAGGGACGGAAAGATGCGGGCGCCGGCTTTGTAGGTGTCGTCGGGGAAGGGTGCGTCGTAAGCGGCGACCACCGCATTGGAAAGGGGGGTCACACAGGCCCCTCTGACGATGCCGCCGACGTGAAATTCGGGAATGGTTCGGGAGTATTCGCGCCAGGCCAGAAAGGCGTCCGACATGGGATGATCGCCCGTGGGCAGGCCGGTGTTGGCCACCACCACACGGTCAAAGCGCTCGGGTTGATCGGCCAACAGCCGTAGACCGATCAAGCCGCCCCAATCCTGACAAACCAGCGTGATTCGCGTCAAATCCAATTGATCTAAGACCGCCCGCATCCAATCCACGTGGCGTTGATAGGTATAGTCCTTCTGCGAGGCGGGTTTGTCCGAGCGGCCGAAGCCGACCAGATCCGGTGCCACGGCCCGGAAACCCGCATCGACGATCGGCCCTATCATCTTTCGATACAGGTAACACCAGGATGGTTCCCCATGCAGCAAGAGAATCGGAGGAGCCGAATCCTGGCCTTCATCTATATAATGCACGCGCAGCTCACTCCCTTCGCCATCCGGCACGTGCAGGTAATGGGGCCTGAAATCGAAACCCGGCAAATCGACAAAACGGTCATCCGGCGTGCGCAGTACTTGCATGTCACTCTTCCTTTCTCTTGTTCGAATGCAGCGGTCCAGTGGCCTTCACCAAAAGGAATGCATTGATTTCCGGTTTGAATCGGGCAACATCCAGACCGAGCGCCTCATAGGTTTTGCTTGACGGCATAGCACCCACCGATGTAGCTTGTCTACGAATAATTTGTATACAAGACAAAACAAGGGATTTACACACAGATGAACGTCGAAGAGTGTATCTTTTTCATGCTCGCCAGGGCCAACCAGGCCGGCACTCGCTACTGGAACAACTGCCTGACCGACATGAACATCACCGCTGTGCAGGCCATGGTACTCAACTTCCTGGGGCATCAGGACAGTGTCACCTCAAAGGAGCTGAGCGAACGCAGCGGGCTGGACAGCGCCACCTTGACCGGCGTTCTGGACCGCCTCGAAGCATCCGGTTTGATCGAAAGACGGCCGCACCCCAAGGATCGGCGGGCTATCCAGGTCTGCCTGACGTTCGATGGCCGCGACATGGTGCCCCGGATTCAGGAGCGACTCGATCGGGCCAACCAAACCTTTCTGGCGACCCTCAGCCCCGAAGAGCAGGACGAATTGCGCCGCATGCTGCGGGCCGTGCGCACGGTTTCCCCGGCGCCGGCAAATGCATCGTGACAGGAAAAAGGCATCGCGGCAAGGATCTGGATAACAAAGGAGAGAATATGCCCCAACACCTGAAGCAAACAATTATCGATCACTTAGACGGCCGTGTCGCAGCGATCGGTTTCGCGCCGGTGGACCGCTTTGACGACGCACCCGAAAAACATCATCCGGCCACGGTTTGCAGGGGCGCCCGGACCGTCATCGTCTTCGGCACACCTGTACCACGCGGTATCTTTACTTCGCCGGACTACAATCTGTACGGCCTGCACCGCTCCTACCACACCGTCTACCGGCAGCTCGATGAAATAGCCCTCGGACTGAGCAACTTCATCGAATCCCAGGGCCGGCATCATGCGATGATGGTGCCCAGTTATGCCCCCATGGTTTTCCAGGGATATGAGCCGTGGGGCCTGATCTCGCTCAAGCATGCGGCGGTGCGTGCCGGACTGGGCGCCTTCGGCCGCAGCGGCCAGATGTACCATCCGACCCATGGCTCGCGACTTCGCCTGGCCGCGGTGGTCACCAGCGCCGAACTGTCCGGCGACCCGTTGATCGACAAAGACCCCTGCCCGGCGCACTGTCGCGCCTGCCAGCAGCGATGCCCGGCCGGTGCCTTCGCGCCAGATGGCCAATTTCAAAAGATGACCTGCCTCGCCCACACCATCAAACATGCCATCTACCCCCTGGCGCTCAAGGGCGACAACGCCCGCAAACACCTTGAACGTGTGATCAACACGGCCGGTTATGATTATTGGCTCGACTGCGATGAGTGTATGAAGGTCTGCCCGAACAATCGCTAAGCGATCTGTGACACCTGACAGCGGCTGAAATTTCGTTTGCGTAAAATTCAAACTATTCTTAAAAGGGCCGATACCCACTATCATGGAACTTGACTGTATGATGATCCGTGGAAACGACCTGACATGATCAACCGCATCGTTGCCCTGCTGTTTCTCGCCTTCATGGGGATCTCCTCGGCTGTTTTGTTCGTCGTCGCGCTGCTCATCTGGCTCTTCACGGCGCCCTTCGACCGACGACTCGTCTGGCTGCACCAGTTCACCTCGTTCTGGGCCTGTATTTATCTGTGGGCCATGCCGGCCTGGTCGGTCACGGCCGCGGGCCGCGAAAAGATCCGCAAAGAAGCCACCTACGTGGTCGTCTCCAACCACCAGTCGGGGCTCGATATCCTCGTGGCCTTCCGCCTTTTCTTTCACTTCAAGTGGGTTTCCAAGGTGGAGATGTTCCGGGTGCCCTTCATCGGCTGGAACATGCGGCTCAACCGCTACATCAAAATCGTGCGCGGAGAACAGGAGAGCCGGCGCCGAATGATGGCCGACTGCGAGCGCGCCCTCGCCCAGGGCTCGTCGGTCTACTTTTTCCCGGAAGGCACCCGCTCCCGGACCGGCGAGCTGAAACCTTTCAAACCCGGGGCCTTCATCCTGGCCCACCAGATGCGGCTGCCCATCCTGGCCATCGCCATCAACGGCACCAAAGACGCCCTGCCCAAGGCCAGCCTGAATTTTCACGGCCACCATCGCTTTCGCATCGAGGTGATCGAGGAGATCCCTTACGCCGCTTTTGCCGATCTGAGCGTGGAGGAGACCGCCGAAATGGTCCGTGGGCGGATCGCCGCCCATGTGGACAGCGGCCCCCTGGCCGCATAACACCTGTTTCAGCGCCGTTTTTTTGACATTCACCCTGCGGCGCCGTCAACGCCAGACCGCGGCATACCGCACCACGGACCTCGCCCTGCCCCATCATCATTTTAACCCATTGTTATTTTGTTGTTTTTTATATTTCGATCTGCGGCATAAAAATTGCTTTGATCTGCACAAACCAGGTATGCACCGATAACCGGCGACATGCATTCGACGTTGCCGACCGTGCCTGCAGATAGCCGAAACCTCTTATCCGGATTGAAATGGACAAGGATGGTGCACCCATGACGTGGAGTTTCATCGATCCTCAATGTGATCTGACGGAAAGTTTTCCCGAACGGATCTACACGCACTTCTTCGATCTTCACGAAACGCCCTTTTCCATCACGCCGGACCCGGAATTTCTTTACCTTTCCGACACGCATCAGAATGTGTTTGAAAAACTCCAATACGGCATTCGCGGCCGCATGGGCTTCATGCTGCTCACCGGTGAAGTGGGCACCGGCAAAACGACCCTGTGCCGCGCCCTTCTGGATCGACTTCAGGAACAGGCCAAAACGGTCTACATCATCAACCCATCGCTCAGCGGGCACGAACTGCTGGTCACCATCCTCGACGATTTGGGCATCTACTGCGATAGCGGGCTTTCGAAAAAGGAGTTGATCGACCAGCTCAATCGTTTTCTTTTGGTCGAAGGTCGATCATCCCCCGTGGTCATTGTCATCGACGACGCCCAGACCATGCCGTTGGAGACGATGGAGGACCTGCGCCTGCTTTCCAACCTGGAAACCGACAAGACCAAATTGCTGCAAATCCTCCTGGCGGGTCAACCCGAGCTCCTCGACATGATCGACCGGCCGCAACTGCGCCAGCTGAGGCAGCGGGTTCTCATTCACTGCAGCCTGGGATTCTTGTCCCCTGAAGAGGTGGCCGGATACATTGAACGGCGCCTCGCCGTGGCCGGCAACCAGGGCCAGGTCCGGTTCACCCCCAAGGCCATTCAACGCATCTATGGCTTTTCCGGAGGAATCCCCCGAATGATCAACAAGCTGTGCGACCTGGCTTTGACTGCGGCCTATGCGGCCGACAGCCCGCTGGTCGACACGGCGCATGTCGCGGCCGCCAGATCGGAATTGATCGCCGCCCCAACCAAGAGATCCATGGTCGGCCGCTCGCTGACTGCCGGCTTCTCGTGGTTGCGCAAGATGGCCTATTTTGCGGCCGGTCTTTTGCTGCTTTCGGGAGCGGTTCTGGGGTACCAGGTTTACAGCCATCGGCAAACGCCCCTTGGTCTGGAGAAATCGGCGGCCACACTTCAAGCAATGGAGAACCGGCTTGAGCCTGTTGAATGATGCCCTGCGAAAAAAAAAGGCCGAACAGCTGTCGAGCGCGCCGAAGCCCTTAAAGACGGCCATGTTCCGGCTTCGGCCCCGCCGTGTGATTCCGAACGCGCGCCATGCGCTCGCAGGTATGTCGCTGGTGCTGACGTTGGTCGCCGCAGGGTGGTGGTGGTGGACCCCCGGCCGCGCTGCGAACAGGGTCCCCGAACCGATGCCGGCCGCTGTATCCGAGCAGCCCGCAGCCGCGCCTCAGATTGAGCAAAACGCCGACACCGCCTTGCACCAATCCGCCCAAGCAGAAGCAACCCATGCCGTGCAACCTCCGCCATCACCGGCCAAGGTGCCGGCCGGTGATGACGGCCAGGCCGCAGTCCAGGCCAAAAATGTACCGGCTGCCGGTCATGGATCCGCTCCCGGTCAAAAGCAAACGGTCCAGCCGCCGGAAAAAAGTTCCGCCGCGCCCTCCCGAGCCGACAACCGTGCCGCATCGGTGACGCGCCTCTATCGAAAAGGGGTCGCCTATCACCGCCAGGGTCAGATGGCGGACGCCATCGCCATGTACCGGGAAGTGCTCAAAATCGATCCAGATCATTTCGATACGGCCTTCAATCTGACCTCGGCCTATTTACAAACCCAGGCCTTTGACAAGGCGTATGCCATGGCGAGCGATCTTTACCGCAAGAGGCCCCAAAACTCCCAGGTGGCCTTGAACCTGGCGGTCTCCCAAATCGGTGTCGGACAACCCCGGCAGGCCATTGCGTTGCTGGACGCAATGGCTAAGGACCCCCGTGCCCCCCTGTATGAGATCTACTTTCACAAAGGGGTGGCCTACCGCAACATCGACGAGCCGGATCTGGCCGTGGGGTGGTACCAAAAGGCCGAACAGCTCAATGCCGGCGATCCGCGATTGCTGTTCAATATGGCCGTGGCATTGGACCAGGACCAGAAATACGAAGCGGCCGTGAATTACTACCTGAAATTTCTGCAGGCCTCCAAAGGCGACGATCAAGCGAACCATAGGGAAGTGAGCGGACGCATCCGCACCTTACGCGCCCACCTGGCCGCCTACCCCGATGAGAAGGCAAAGACGCAATGAAAAAGCGCATCGGCGACATATTGATGGAAATGGGCTTCATCGACGGCGACCAGCTCAAGCTCGCCCTGATGGAAACCAAAAAGACCGGCAGCATGATCGGAGATGTGCTGCAACGTCTCGGATGGGTGACCGAAGAGGACTTGCAGATGGCCATCGCCGTTCAGAGCGGCGCCAAGATCCTTGACACCGAGAATGCGGAGATCGATCACAGCCTGATGGCCCGCATCCCCATCGAGTTCGTCAACGAGCATGGCATGTTTCCCTTTTCCCAGGAAGATGGGGTGCTCAAAGCGGCCACCAACAACCCCTTCGACGTCATTGCCAAAGACAAACTGGCCAGGCTGAGCGGCCAGCGCGTGGAGACGTTCATCGCGCCCAGGAACTGGATCGCCAAGGCCATCGAAGTCTACTACAAGACCGCCCAGACCCTGGACGATGAAATCAACACCATTACCTACAGCCAGGCAACCGGCGACGCCACCGAGGACAACCGCATCATCAAGCTCTCCAGCCTGTTGATCGACAAGGGCTATGTGGTGGGGGCCAGCGACATCCACATCGTCCCCGACGTCAACCTGGTGCGGGTATACTACCGTATCGACGGCGTACTGCACCAGATGTACCTCTTTGCCAAAAAGTTCCAGCAACCCCTGGTGACCCGCTACAAGATCATGGCCGATATGGATATCTCAAATCCCAACATCCCCCATGACGGCCGGATCAAATACCAGAGCAACGTGGGCGGCTTCGACATCCGTGTCTCCACCTTTCCCACCCAACTGGGTGAAACCGTGGTCATGCGCTTGCTGATCTATAACAAGGTGGTCGGCGACCTGAAAAATCTGGGGCTCGAAGCCGAGGACCTGGAGCGTTTCAACCGCACCATCCAGCGGCCCTACGGCCTGATCCTCACCACAGGCCCCACCGGCTCGGGCAAGACCACGACGCTCTATACGGCCCTTATGACCATCAACAGCCCGCACATCAACTGCATGACCGTTGAGGATCCCATCGAGTATGTGATCCCCACCATCCGGCAGACCGCAGTCAACGTCAAGGCCGGTCTGACATTCGAAAACGCCCTGCGTTCGGCTATGCGCCAGGACCCGGATGTGGTCCTGGTCGGCGAAATCCGCGACAAGGTGACGGCCGACCTGGCCATGCGCGCCGCGCTGACCGGTCATCTGGTGCTCTCCACCCTGCACACCAACGACGCCGCTTCGGCGATCAACCGTTTGCTCGACCTCGGCATCAACGCCAGCATCCTGGCCTCCGCGCTCTCCATGATCGTGGCGCAACGATTGGTGCGCCTGCTCTGTCCGCGTTGCGCCGAAAGAACACCCATCACCGAAGAAGAGCGGGCGGTGTTTCAGGCCAACGGCATGGCGCCTCCCGCCGAGTTGGCCAGGGCCCGGGGATGCGACGGCTGTTTTCAGTCCGGATATCGCGGGCGCGCCGGGGTCTACGAAGTGATCGGGGTGGACCGCAGCATCGAAAAAATGATCTTCTCCGGCGCCCTGCACCGCGATATCGAGGATGCCGCCATGGCCGCCGGGACGGTGCTGATGTTCAAACAGGCCTTGAAGAAGGTGGGCCGCCACTTGACCTCCCTCGAAGAGGTTCAGCGGG
Organism: Desulfatitalea tepidiphila; assembly: GCF_001293685.1. NCBI lineage: Bacteria > Pseudomonadati > Thermodesulfobacteriota > Desulfobacteria > Desulfobacterales > Desulfosarcinaceae > Desulfatitalea > Desulfatitalea tepidiphila. The sequence goes on from NZ_BCAG01000006.1 coordinate 217,070, forward strand.
TGATCGTGGACTATGCCTAACTACAGCTACAAAGCGGTCGACCGGAGCGGCCGGGTGGTCAAGGGGATGGCCGTCGCCCTCGATGAAACGGACGTGGAACTGAAGTTGAGCCATGCCGGCCTGGCTTTGATCCAAAGCCGATCGGTCCAGGAAAACATCCTGTCGCGCTGGTCGAGCGCTTCGATCAAACTGCGCACCGTGGTCGAATTCTACCACCGCCTGGCCCAGACCCTGGAGATCGGACTCCCCCTGTTGTCGGCCCTGGAAGAGAACAACCGCTATCTGCCTTCCAAACCCATGCGCCGGATTTCAGGAGAGATCAAAGCGGCCGTTGAAGGCGGCCGCACGCTCTTTGAGGCCATGGGCGCCCACGGGCGAATTTTTTCAAAACTGGATCTGGCCATCGTGCGCATGGGCGAGCAAACCGGGGTGCTGCCGGCCTGCCTCAAACAGCTGGCCGCGTTTCTGCAATGGAAAGAGGAATTGCGCGCCCACATTCGAAAGGCGACCATCTACCCGGCCTTCGTGGTGGTCTCCATCGTTGCGGTCCTGGCCGTGTGGATCGGCTACGTATTGCCCCAGATGGTCAAGGTGCTTGCGGAGATGCAGGTGGTGATCCCCGCCGCGACCCTCTTGGTGCTGCAGGTCAGCGATTTCGCGAAAGCCCATTGGCTTTGGTTTTGCTTGTCGGGCGGCGTCGCCGCAGGATCGATGTATCTCTACCAACGGACCGACAACGGCGGCATCCGCTTCGACCGCTGGCTGCTGAAGATACCCCTGCTCGGCATGGTGCTGCGCAATATCGCCCTGGCCCGGCTGTGCCACAACTTCGCCACCATGTTCGGCGCGGGCATGGCGATCCAGCAGATCTTCAGCACCCTGTCCGACAGCGGATTGGGCAACCGCCATCTGGAGAACCGGTTAAAGATCGTCTACAAGGAGATCGAAAGCGGCGAAGGCATCGCGACCGCTTTCGAAGCGGCCGGCGGTTATCCCAGCTTGCTGCTGGGCGCCATCCGCAACGGAGAAGCCACCGGCACCCTGGACCAGTCTTTCCAGCGGCTGGGCGACTACTTCGACGCCGAGGTCAAACGCACGGTGCAGGCGCTGCTCAGCGCCATCGAGCCCATGGCCATCATCGCCCTGGGCGCCATCTTCGGCCTGATCGTGCTCTCTATCCTCTTGCCTCTGTATGATGTGATGGGGGCGATGGGGAAAGCGTACTAGGGAGTCAAATTGATTGTGGCTCCATGCCCGGCCAGGATGACGGGCGTGGGCGGCGAAGAGGGGGACACGATGGTGCCGCCTCGGTGGGCGGCAGTGCGCACCTCGATGCGGGTGCCGGAAATCACAGGGTAGAGCGCCGAGTCATTGTGATCGACCAAGCCGATATCGGCGCCCTGATTCACGTCATAGACATACACCCTGGCGCCGGAAGTATTGTTGACGGCCAGGTCGACATACTCACACATCTCTCCGAACAGCTCGTTGCCGCCGATATAGAGGGTCAAGTCATCGAAATCCTGGGCCGGGGGGTGGCGCAGGTAGTTGGGCGAGCCGCCGGCGTTGTCACCCTGGAAGCCGCCGCTGTTCAGATCGTCGAAGGCATTGCCGTTGCCGTCGGCGTCCATGGGGCCGGCACTGACCAGCACCACGGCCACGTTGAAGGCGGCCGCGGCGCCGTCGGCGTCCATGACAAGGGGCCGGGCCGACGCCGGCAGTCCGGTGTGAAGGGCACCGCAAGAGGTCGGTCGATTTGCGGTCAGATGGGCATTAACCTCGTAACGCAGAATTCTTTTGTAGGGATCCGAAGGCGCCATCTGCAGCGTCCTGTAAGGCAGAAAGCCGTTGGTGACGCCGGCGTCCTCCAGGCCGTCGACCGAACCCGCGGTACTGCCGTCGGCCCAGGGCAAACGCCCGTTCCTGGCGGCATAGCTGACGAGAGACGCGCGCACCTGCTGCAGGTAAGCGACGGTTTCGTTGCGCGCCTTGCGTTCGGTCAGCATCTTCATCAGCGATACGCCGCCGCCGGTCAACAACCCGATGATCACCATCACGATGGCGATTTCGAGCAGCGTGAACCCGCTTGCATTCGATGTTATGCGGCGAAATCGATCCATAAGGTCCAACTGTCTTAAGCGGACAGGGTGCGCCCCGGCACACCCCTTATCCCTGAATACCATTCGAGGATCAGAAGAGCACATAAAGCGTCGGCACATTGGTGCCAATCGTATAAGCGGTGCTGCCGACAATGGAACCCGCGTTGTTCCTCCCATCATCGTACTTTGTGTCGATCTCCAGGCAAACATCCGCCGGCAGATTGTAAAAGCGCAGGTAGTGAGCCGGCGGCGCCGCTCCGGCCGGATCTACCCAATAGAGATCCACGTTGCCGCCGAAGGCGTGCTTGGGACGATCCGAAGTGCCGTTGTAGGTGCCGCTGATCAATCCCGCCAGACTCAAATCGCGAAAGACTTCATACATTTCGGCACCGGTGGCGATCTGCCCGTTGCCGTTGCCTGCTCCGTCGCCGCCGCCGGCGGGCACGTTGGCCAGGTTTTCATCGCCGGGATAGACGCCGTATTTGTCGTAGAAGGTCATGACGGCCGCCCGCAGTTCGTCGGCCTGTTTGACGACCCGCTTGACCTTGGCATTCTCGATCATGGCCTGCCCCTTGAGCACGCCGCCGATCAGCAACCCGATTATCACCATGACGATGGCGATCTCCACCAGCGTAAAACCGCCCTGATCTCTTCTCAACCGTTTTAAATGCATATCCGCTCCTCCGTGTTTTGGTTTCGTCCCTTGTTGCAAATCAGCTCAAACAAGTATTCGATCCGATAGATTTTTCGGATCATAACGGCCAATACTTTAATTTTTTTCCATAATCATCCACTGTTCTTGCGCGGACAATCCGCGCTTCCGGGCCGCCTCCCGATGCCGTACCTTCCTTTACACCTGCTGGCGAATGTACGGCGTCACGAAGATCACCAGTTCGACATTCTCCTCGCTGTCTTCCATGTGTTTGAACAATCGGCCGAGCAGAGGCAAGTCACCGAAAAAGGGCAACCCCTCGTGGCGGACCGTGCGGATTTTAGTGATCAGGCCGGCCAGTACGAAAGAATTGCCCTCGCGCACCCGAACCGTTGTGGCCAGTTCCTGCAAGTCGATCACCGGGTTGGAGATGGCCTGGGTGGAGACGCCGGTGGGAATCTCCACATCCACTTCCCGCTGGATGCGTGTCAAGGCCGGTACGATGTGAAAGGTGACCATGCCGTCCGAGGAAATCTGGGTGGTCAACCCCAGCTGCAGCCCCAGAACAGCGCGCCGGATGGAGGTCCCGATGGTGATGAAGCCGGTCTCGCGGTCGCGGTCCACGCCATCGACATCGGCGTAAGGAAACTGATACCCCACGGTGAGCAGGGCGGACTGACGGTTCATCACCGTCAAATGGGGATTGGAGAGCACCTTCACGTCTCCCTGGGTCTTGAGGAAATCGAGCAGGGCTGAAAATTGGGATTGGCCGCTTTTAACGATGGCGCCGTTGTTGTTGAACGCCAACTGGAACACATCGGGCAGCGCGCCGCTGCTCGATGTAAAGGCCACGTCCAATTCACTCCAATCGATGCCGTATTTGCTTTCATCGGTGAGGCGCACTTCCATGATCCGGGCTTCTACGAACACCTGTCGATTGAGCGATTCGGTCAGCGAATCGAGGAAACGCACCATGGCATCAACGCGACGGGGGGTATCGGCCATATAAATGATGCCGGCATTGCGGTTGAGCCGCAAAACGCCCTCCTCGGACTTCAACCCGTCCAGGGCCTGGGCCACGGCCTGCCACAGGTCCGAACTCTGCTCCGGCTTCTTGGTCTTGATCTGGTATTTACCCGACACGCCGGCGCTGTCCACCCCCGAGCCGAGCATGTCGCCGCCCACATCGACCACGGTTTCCCCGATCAGGTCGAGACTGTCGAACTGATAGATGCGCTCGACGAATCTCCGTATCGCCAGCGCGCCTTTTTCCATGTGCCAGGCGTATCCGGCGCCGTTGACCACGATCATGTCCAGGGCCTCGGCAAGGGTCACGTTTTTGAGATTCACGGTCACCGGCCGGCCCAGATCGATCTCCGCTTCGATGGAGAGATTGTATTCCGCATCCTTTGTCAAGGCAGCCAAAACTTCGCCCAGGGGCGCCTTGTCGAAGACCAGGGAATAAAGCATAGGGGCCGCAACCACTTCACGGGTCAACGGGGCCATCTGCTCGGAAAACGGCGGCGGCCCGGGCTGAGGCCGTTGCTTGGCCTGGTTGAGCTGCTCCTGCGGCCTCATCTGATCCAACTCGTTTGGATAATGGACCAACGGAGATTGCGGCTGGCGGGCGGCGCATCCGCTGCCCAGTGCCATGCAGAGCAGGACGGCGATCGCCAGCCAGCCATTGCCATTGCGGGGAGTATTCATTTAAAACGGCTCCTTTTTTGCCATTGCACTCACTTGCCTTGATCACTGGAATATCGCGGTCGCGGCGACTCGATGAACCATCGACTGCCTTGACGCACCAGCGAAACGCCTTCCGCGGAAATTTTCTCGACGACAAATGCCATCACCTGGTCTTTTTCACGGTACACGCGCCCATCGAGGACGGCCAGGTGGTGCATCGTACCGGTCGGTGCATCGACCCTCATGATGCCGCTCAGGTTCGGCAATTCGACTTTTTCCTGTAGAGCCGCTGCCGAATTCTTTTCCGGCGATGCCTCTTTCACACGGCTGTCCGCGGGCAACGAAAAGGAGGCGCCACTGATGCCGATTCCATCGAACGCACGGACGGCATTTTCGGCCAACCGGCCTTCCAGGCGTGCGAACTTGTGACGCAGCGACACGATGGTGGCCGAACTGGCTTGAAGAGGTTTGCTTTCCAGGGCGATAAAACCGTATCCGTTGACGCCCGCTACCGCCAGGGCGGCGAGCAGCCAACCGCAAATGCACGCTTGTTGTTTACTTCCGACCAGCTTCATAACGCCTCGGTTTGGGTCTCGATCCGATGGGTCGTGACGTGGGGCAGCACCTCCGGCGCGGGAGTGGGGTCGCCGATCCTGTATCGGAACAGAAACTCGATCTGCAGATCCATTTCATGCGGACCCGCGGCGGCGGAGACACCCAATCGCCTGACCGTCAGATAGGGATAGTTACCCAACGCGGTCAGAAAGCCGACCGCCTGCCCCAGGGGACCGCGCAGGCTGATCTCACAGGGGACTTGATCTTCGCCCATCTGGCTCATTTCCGGATGGATCTTCACATCCGCCAGATCGAAAGCGGCTGCCAGGGCCATCAATCGGCTTCGCATGGCAACGATGCCCAGATCCATGGATTCCACCGCCAGGAACCGGCCATCATGGGAGGCCATGGTGTCTGCCAGGCGTTTGGCATTCTGGCGGAGAAAATCGTTTTCCCTGCGAGCCTGCTCGTTGCTCTGCCGAGACGCCGCCACCTGGTCGACTTTACTCCCGTTCCAGAACGTCACGGCCAATGCCAGGATCCAGATGCAGCCCGCTGCGGCCCATCGCAATTTCATCTGGGTGCTCATATCAACTCCAGGCGCAAGGCAATCACATAATGGGCCAATGCTTCCGTCGCTGCTCCGGGATCCAATGAGACCTGGATGTCATTGATGGAAAACTGCTGCGCCGATTTGAAATCGGCTTTTACGCGAGCCACCAGAGAGGCCAGCAGGGCTTTGAGCTGTTCGGTGCTTCCCACCCTGACCTTGGCCGTCAGTTTTATGGCCGGCTGTTCTTCCAGATCCATGTCCAGGGCCTGCAGCTGCATGCCCGCAGGCAGGCCGGCCAGCAGGCGCCGGACCTCATCGGCACACACCGGGCGCTCGGCCGCCTCGAGCACCCGGTCCAGGGCCTGCTCATAGTCGGCCAAAGACGTCGCCGATTGCGTTGCCTGCTGCTCGATGATCCTGAACGCCGTGTTCTCCTGCCGGAGCATTCTGCTCAGCACCAGGTTTTCACCCATCAACGGCAGCAGCAACAGGGCGCCGACCAAAATACCGGCCCACTGAACCGGCTCCCATTCGAGCTCACGTTTGACTCTGCGATGGGCCAGACTGAAAAAGGAAGTTTTAAAAATCGCATGTCTCGACGGGAGCAGCCCATCGAGGAATGGCACCGCTTCGCTGGCAATGGTGTGGCTGCCCTTGAGCATTGGCTGAAGATCGATGACATCCCTCCCGAGCATGTCGCTGAACGATTCACACGTCTCGCCCGGTCCTGCCAGAAGGTAAACCCGGTTCAATTCCGTCTTGGTTTTCTGGGAGAACATATAAAGGGATTGATTGATCTCGAACGTCAAAGCTTCCAGCCGGTCTGTGCCCTCGGCCAGAGCCACGTTGCGGGAAAAAATGAAATGCCCTTTGGAATAAAAATAGAGGCGGCACTCGCAGCCGCCCATATGGATCAGCAGGGTGCCTTGACCATCGACATCGGCCACCGATTGGGCCAGTTTGTCCAGCCAGAGAAACGCCGGGGCAGTGATCCGGCGGGGGGCCAGATCCAGTTGTTCCAATGCGTCGTATAGCCGATAGCCCTTCTCTTCCTGGAGAAAATAGGCCATCAGCCCGCCTTCGAATCCCTCTGGAGGAAGACTCTGGTAATTGAAGAAGTGTTGGATCTGCCGGCACTCCGGAAAGGCGGCGCTCAGCTTACGTTCCAGGAAGGGCTCGATCAGGGATGGCCGGGTGGATTGAAACGCATAGCGTTCCATACCCAGCCAATGATCCGGCACGATGCATAGATGTTTATGGTTGCCTCGGATCGATTTTGGAATCCTTTCGGCGATGCCTTCATCCGATAAGACCTGATCCATGGGCAGCCTTAACATGCAGCGGCCGGCATCCGAGAGTCCTGTGGAAATCCACAGTACCTCGTCGTCGTGAACTACACAAACTGTGTTCGAGTTCTTCTTAAGCATCTGTTTTCATGGCATCTTGAAATGGCATCGAATGTGGATCACCGATTATGCCGGTATTATCGGCATGATTGGATAAATACTTGAAAAAATAATTTTTCGACCGACTATAGGTGGCTTTCCCCCCTCATGGGAGAAAGAAGGCGATGTGCCATGCAATGGGAAAAAACAGGGCTGGGGGTATCGATGTTTCAAAAGATCAAAAAAAGCCGGGGACTCGACAGCCCCCGGCGTCTAAACGTATTGCGATCAGCGATGAAGCTTAATTGGGTCGGGCGCCGGCGTAGCCGATGCTCTTGAGGGCCACTTCCATCTCGGCCAGGATGGCCGGATCGTCGATGGTGGCCGGCACGTTGTACGTCTTGTTGTCGGCGATCTTCTGGATGGTCCCGCGCAGGATCTTGCCCGAACGCGTCTTGGGCAGCCGGTTGACCACCGTGGCGGTCTTGAAGGCGGCCACGGGTCCGATACGGTCGCGCACCATCTGCACCACCTCGCGCTGAATCTCGGCATGATCGCGCTTCACGCCGGCCTTGAGCACCAGGAAGCCGATGGGCACCTGGCCCTTGAGGCTGTCTTCCACACCCAGGACGGCGCACTCGGCCACGTCCGGATGGTCGGACAGCACCTCCTCCATGGCGCCGGTGGAGAGGCGATGGCCGGCCACGTTGATGATGTCGTCGGTGCGGGCCATGACATAGGCATAGCCGTCGGCATCGATGAAACCGGCGTCCGCGGTCTTGTAGTAGCCGGGAAACTCTTCCAGGTACGACTCGACGAACCGGTCGTCGTTTTGCCAGAGGGTCGGCAGGGTCCCCGGGGGCAGGGGCAGCTTGACCACCAGGGCGCCGATTTCGCCAGGGGCCACCCGACGGTTGTCGTTGTCCACCACCTGCAGGTTCCAACCGGGCACGGCCTTGGTGGGGGAGCCATATTTGACCGGGAAGCGGTGCAGGCCCATGCAGTTGGCCGCGATGGCCCACCCGGTTTCGGTCTGCCACCAGTGGTCGATGACCGGCACGTTAAGGTTCTTTTCGGACCACTGGATCGTGTCGGGGTCGGACCGCTCGCCGGCGAGAAAGAGAATCTTGAAACAGGAGAGATCGTACTTCTTGATCAACTCGCCCCTGGGATCTTCGCGCTTGATGGCCCGGAAGGCGGTGGGCGCCGTGAACAGGGATTTGACCTTGTGCTGGGAGATGACACGCCAGAATACCCCTGCGTCGGGCGTGCCCACCGGCTTGCCCTCGAACAGGATGGTGGTGGCCCCCTGGAACAACGGGGCGTAGACGATGTAGGAGTGGCCGACCACCCAGCCCACGTCCGAAGCGGCCCAGAAGACATCGCCGGGGTCGATGTCGTAGATCGCCTTCATGGTCCATTTGAGGGCCACCAGGTGACCGCCGTTGTCGCGCACCACGCCCTTGGGCTGCCCGGTTGTCCCCGAGGTGTAGAGAATGTAGAGCGGATCGGTGGCCGCCACCGGAACGCAGTCGGCCGGCCGCGCTTTGACCATGCCCGCCTGCCAATCCACATCGCGCCCGTCGATCATTTCGGCCTTTACCATGGGGCGCTGGAGAACGATACACGCCTGCGGCTTGGAGGCCGCCATGTCGATGGCCTTGTCGAGCAGCGGTTTGTAAGGAATGACTTTCTTGACCTCGATGCCGCAGGAGGCCGAAACGATCACCTTGGGCTTGGCGTCGTTGATGCGGGTAGCCAACTCTTTGGCCGCGAACCCACCGAAGACGACCGAGTGGATGGCGCCGATGCGCGCACAGGCCAGCATGGCGATGGCTGCCTCGGGAATCATGGGCATGTAGATGAGCACCCGATCCCCTTTGGTCACGCCCTGATCGATGAGCACGCCGGCGAACCGGGCCACCTCGTCGCGCAGTTGCGCATAGGTGTACTGCTTGATGGTGTCGGTCACCGGGCTGTCGTAGATCAGGGCCGCCTGGTCGCCACGGCCGTTTTCAACATGATAGTCCAAGGCATTGTAGCAGGTATTGACCACTCCGCCGCTGAACCAGTGGTAGAAGGGTTTGTCGCTGTCATCCAGCACCTTGTCCCACTGTTTGTACCAGTGGCAGGCCTGGGCCGCTTTGGCCCAGAAGGTTTCCGGATGGTTCAAGGATTCCGCGTATGCGGCGTCGTATGCATTGGTCATGTGGATTTCCTTTCATGTCGTGATCGTGGCCCATCGCCCGCACCGCTTCCGTTCCCCCATCCCAGGCCAGGGGGCATCCAGGGCACAGAGTGCCGCAGGTATGCCCGGGGCATGGCATGGGAGGAATGCCTGGAGCGCTTCGAGCCGCTCCAGGCAGGTATGGTGGATTCCTGCGGGCACGCAGGATGGCGGAGAGGGCCGTTGAATACAATACTTACCGTGATCAAGCCGACTCTTTGGCCAGTTTGCCCAGGGGCGCACGGGCCGGCCCGTTGTCGATCCACGGTTTGCCCAGGGGTAGAATCTGGCGGCCGAAAACCTGGGCATAAATGGCGGCGGCCATCATGTACCAGGCATTCAGGGCGCAGAGAATCAGGATGACGGCTGTCGGCTTGGTCAATCCCGGATAACCGAAATGAGCCAGATCCAGGCCGATAAATCCGATAACCAGCAGCGTGAAGGTCGACGCCATGGCGCTATGGATCCGCATGGCACCGACCCACATGATCATCGTGTAAAGGGTCCAGACCACGAGGAAGATCCCCACGTCCGTGTGGTTCAGGGTGTAGATTTTGAAGTGGTTCAGCAGCCAGATGATGCCCAGGGCGATCCAGAAGGCGCCGTAAGAGACAAAGGCGCTGTAACCGAAATTGTTGCCGCATTTGAATTCCTGGAAGCCGGCGATCAATTGGGCCACGCCGCCAAAGGCGAGGGCGAGCGCCAGCACCGGGCCGATGCCGCACCAGCCGAGGTTGTGAAACTGAAGAATCAGGGTGGTGAGACCAAACCCTGCCAGACCGACGACCGCCGGATTGCCTTGACCTTCTGCTGCCATGGGACCTCCTTTTGGGGTTGACTACGACTCATGAATGGAGGCACAGCCGAACGTGGCCATGCCGAACCGCTTTAGAAGAACCTATTTACTGAGGATTCCTCAGCAATCGGCATGCCATTCAGTCATTAATTAACTAAATAAAATGAATCCAGTAGGTTATGAGAGATATGGCTTCAATACTGTTTTTTAAATGAATGGAGTTCTGCAAATAAATGGGATTCTTTTGTCCCAATCCGGAGGGAACTACGCGCTAACAGACTGATTTCAATTATCAATGGGATAATGGGTCATTTTTGTCCCAATTGAGGACAATTAAAGCCCAAGCCCTTTCATTTTACGGAACAGCGTGCGGCGGTCGATCCCCAGCAATTCGGCCACTCGGCTGCGGTGCCACTGATTCTCCTTGAGCAGATGCTCGATGTAACGCTTCTCGAAGGCCTGGACCGCATCGCTCAACGTGAGATCGGTCCGGTCCGGCTGGAGGAGCAGCTCATCGGTCGAAACGGCCTGCGCCTCGGGTTCGGCGGCCTGGCCCAGTCCCAAAAAGTCGAGCTGCCCCAGGGTGATATATCGGTGGACGCTGTTTTGCAGCTCGCGCACATTGCCCGGCCAGTCGTAGCGCTGCATGGCCGCGATCACCCGCTGGGGCACCACGGGAATCCGATCGCCGTGGGGATAATCGCTGAGAAAATGGTTGACCAGCAGGGGGATATCCTCTTTTCTGGACTTCAAGGCCGGCAGATAGACGGGCAGGATGTGGATCCGGTAATAGAAATCCTTGCGGAAACTGCCCGTCTCCAGGCTGCCGCGCAGGTTGCGGTTGGTGGCCGCCACGATACGGATGTCGGCTTGCTTCACCTCGCTGCTGCCGATGGGCGTGTATCCGCCCCCCTCGATGGCCCGCAGCAGCTTGACCTGCATGGTCAGGTTCAACTCGCCCACCTCGTCCATGAACAGGGTGCCGCCGTCGGCCGCGTCGAGATATCCGGGCTTGTCCTGGTCCGCTCCGGTAAATGCGCCTTTGCGGTAGCCGAAAAACTCGCTTTCGACCAGGTTGTCCGGGATGGCGCCGCAGTGCACGGTGACGAACTTCCTGCTGCCCCGGTCGCTCAGATCGTGAATGGTCTTGGCCACCAGTTCCTTGCCGGTGCCCGACTCGCCGTAGATGATCACGTGGGCAGTGGACTCGGCCGCCTTGAGAATGCTTTCGTACACCTCCTGCATGGCCCGGCTCTTGCCTATGATCTGGCCGAACCGGCTGGCCGTGCGCAGGGAGGATTTCAGCCGCCGGTTCTTCTCGGCCAGTTGAATCTCCCGCTGGCGCAGCCAATCCTCGGTGGCCTTGCGCTCGGTGATATCGAGCACCACGGCCTGCATATGGCGCACCTGACCCTCGGCATCGAACACCGGGGCCTGAATGGCATCGTACCAGCGGCCGTCCTTTTCATTGTAGAACTCGGTGTGAACGGTCTGGCCCGTGAACACGTCCGGATGGCGGCACCAGGGGCAGGGCTTTTCCAGGCCGTAGAGGGAAAGATGGCAACAGCTGCCGGTGGGATCTGCACCCAGGTGATCGACCAGCCTGCGGTTGACGAAATCGAGGCGAAACTGGGCGTCGCACGTATAGATGAACCCTTCGAAAATGGAGACGATCTCGGCCAGCCGGGCCTCGCTCTGCTTGAGGGCCGCGGCGGTCTTTTCCCGAATGGCGATCTCCTTTTTCAGCTCCAAATTGGCTGCCAGCAGCTCTTCGGTTCGCCGTTGCAGGTCCAGGGTGCGGGAACGGATTTCTGTTTCCAGGTGAGCCTGGTAACGCTGATTCTCATCCCTCAGCCGGTTGCGTTCCAGGGCGCGGTTGACGGCGTGCTCGAGCACCGCCATATCCACGATGGGTTTGGTGACGAAATCGAAAGCACCCAGGCGCAGGGCGGCCACGGCATCCTGGAGCACCCCGGCCCCGGTCACCACGATCACCGGCACGCGCGCCAGCTCCCCGGCCATGGCCTCGAGCACCTCCAGGCCGTCCATGCGCGGCATGCGCAGATCCAGCAGTATGACGTCGGGCGTGACGGCCCGAAAGCGTTCGAGTCCCTCGCGGCCGTCCGCGGCCTGGGCCACGATGAAGCCGCTGTCTTCCAGGTAAGTGGAAATGCTGTCCCGGACGATGTCTTCATCGTCGATCACCAGCACACAGCGTTTGGCCGATCGCTCAGTGAACACGGTGACGCTCCTGGGCTGCGGAACCGTTGCTTAACGTCGGGGAGGCGGCCATCGGGTCGGCCAGGGGCAGCCGAATGATGAAGGTCGCCCCCTGTCCGGGCGCGGATTCGGCGGACATGAACCCATTGTGATTATTGGTAATGATAAAATAGGAGACCGAAAGCCCCAATCCAGTTCCCACGCCCACCTCCTTGGTGGTGAAAAACGGCTCGAAGATGCGTTTGAGCTGCTGCTCGTCTATGCCCGGGCCGTTGTCCACGATGCGGATGACGGCAAAACCATCCTCCCGGCCCAGGTGCAGGGCAATGCAGGGCGGATCGGACGATCGCCCCTCCTCGATCATGGCCTGGGCCGCGTTGCGCAGCAGGTTGAGCACCACCTGCTCGATCTCGGTGGCCACACAGGGCACCGGCGGCATGTCCGGCGCATAGTGACGATCGATGCGGATATGACGAAAGTCGAACTTCTTCTTGAGGTCGTAATCATGGGCCGCCAGTTCGATGGTCTTGTCCAGCAGGTCCGATAGTTGCACGAGGGCCTGGCGGGACTCGCTGCGGCGGCTGAAGCTGAGCATGTTCTCGACGATCCGCGATGCACGCTCACCGGAACGCCGGATATTGTCGAGAAACCGAAAGACCTCCCGTTTTTCCAGATAGCAGCCGATGGTCGCCAGGGTGGTACCGCAGGCGGCCGCATCGGCGTCATTGGCCGGCAGCCCCGGGGACATGCGGCGAACCACGTTTTGCAGGTTCTGCAACATGCCGCCCAGCGGGTTGTTGATCTCATGGGCCATGCCGGCTGCCAGACCCCCGACGCTCATCATCTTTTCGGTCTGGACCATCATGTTCTCCATGCGCACCCGCTGGGAGACATCATCCACCCGGATCACCGATCCCTTCACCTCCCCGGCCTCGATGGGATAGACCATGATGTCCGCATGAAAGGTGTCTCCGCCGTAACTGCACACCGTTTTTTCGACCTGCCGGGCCTGGCCGGTCTGGATGACTGCGTAGATCATCTCCATGTGGGGCTCCAGCAACGGCAACACCTCGGTGACCGGCCGCCCGAGCGCCTGATCGTCCCCGATGCCGGTCATGCGCTCGGCGCTGCGGTTCCACTGGGTCACCCGCCCTTCCCGGTCGACACCGACCAGGACCGACGGCATGGCGTCGACAAAGTTCTTAAGATAGTGCCGCATGCGGGCCATGGCTTGTTCGGCCCGCCGCGACTCCTGGATATTGGCCTCCAGGCGCTCCATAAAGGTGTTGAAGTAGCTGGCCAGCATGCCCACCTCGTCCCGGCTCTGGCGCTGCATGCGCACCGAAATGTCTCCCTTGGCGCCGGCCTCGAACCGGCCCATCAGCTTCTGGAGCGGATTGGTGATGGACGAGCTGATCCGCAGGGTGATGGGCAGCACCAGCACGAAGGTGATCAACACGGTCATGAGGATCAGATGGGAGATGGTCTTCAGGGGCGCATAAAACTCCTCCAGGAAACTCGACGAGGCCACGATCCATTCATATTCGGGAATGTAGTTGAAAATCACCAGTTTTTCACGCGCCGTGGGCTCGCCGGGCGCCGCCCACGAGTAGATGATCTTGCCGCTCTTGCGCCGGCAGATCTCCTGGATGAACTGGCGGCCCTGGATGTCGATGGCCTCGTAGTAGTTGCCTTCCAGGGAGGGGTGGACGATCAGGTTTCCCTCCAGGTCCAGCACATACGAGTACCCGGTCTGGCCGAACACGATGGAGAGGATGCTGTCGCGGAAATCGTCCACATTGACCAGTTCCCTGAACTCGTTGCGGTAGGAGGAGACCGAAATGATCCAGTCCCAGGGCTCGAAATAGGTCATGTAGAGCGCCTTGGGCCGGGGGTGGCTCTCGCCCGGATTCTGCCAGTTGTATTCCAGGTAGCCCACCTTGCGGGCCTTCTGGTCGGCGATGAATGAGTAGTCTGACAGGTCCACGTCAATCAGGGCGTTTTCCGGATGGATCAAAATGACGCCCCCGCTGTCGATACAATAGATGTACCCGGTTTTCCCGATGGTTTGACTGAGCATCACCTCCGCGCTGCGGCGTTTGGCCTCCTCCATGCTCATCGCCCCATCCAGGGCGCGCTGGTGAAAATGGTGGGCGATCTCACGATTTTTCTCGGCCACGGCCCTCAGGTGGTTCTTGATCGAAACCCCGGCAGAGGTCTTGACCATGTTCAAAATGGTCTGGGTGGTGTTTTTAAGCTCGCTCTCGATATTGGCCTGGATGGCTGCCTTGACGAAATGGAACATGATGATGCTGCCGATGGACAGGGAAAGGACGAAAACCGCCGAATAGCTGATCAGCAGCTTGTAGCGGATGCGGAGATCCGCAAAACGACGCGACAACTGCAGCATTGTCCCCCCTGTGAATCGTTATGGCCGACAGGCCGGAATGACAGCCTAAGGAAAGGCGGGCCGACCTGTCAACCGGGAAAAAATGAGAACCCGCAATTTTCATATCAAAATTCTCTATTGCCCCCCGCGCGGGAACCCGTTTATAATTCGTTATTATCATTCAACCAAAGGAGGGCACCATGCAACTTAAAGACCGCTCCTCCATCGACAGACGCAGCGGCGACGACCGGCGAAAATTTCCCATCCTCAAGCGGCTCTTCGCGGCAGATCCCCACCACAGAGAGACGACCGACCGCAGATCCCCCAATGAACGCAGGGAAGGATGGGTACGCTTGACCAAGTGGTCGAGCATGAACCTGTCGAAACTGAAAATTTCAAAGTTTCTGAAGCCGTATTGACGGAATCGGGGACCCCCGTGTCCCGGCAGTCTACGGACACGTCTCGTGGAGCAGTGCCATCCCGTTGGCATAAAACACCCCATCGTAAAACTCCTGGGAGAGATCGAGGCTCAGGAGATGGTCGATTTCGCCCTGACGGGGCAGAATGACGTTCGGAAAATCGGAGCCATAGAGGATGCGGTCTTTGTATTTTTCCAGACAGACGGTATCCAGGTTAAAGGAAAAGGGCGTTTCCGGCCAGAAGGTGTAAGCCGTATCCAGGTAAAGATGGGGATAGGTGTCCAGCAGCGCCATGAAGGCTTGAAACTCGTAGCACCCCATGTGGGGAATATTGGCCGGCAGGTCGGGATAACGCCCGAGCACCGGCAGAAACTGCTCCAATCCCACGAATGGATTGGTCGTGGGCCCGTTGCCCACATGCAGCAGAAGCCGCTTATTCTTCTCCATGACCAGTTCATACAGGGGGAAAAGGCGCGGATCGTGGGGGTAGATTTTCTGAACCTGGAAGTGCAGCTTGATGCCCATCACCCGGGGATGGTCGAGCATGCGGGCGGCGTCTTCCAGGCCATGGTCGTCATCCGGGTGAAAAGCGGCGAAGCAGTATAGCCGGTCATGGCGTGCCAGCAGGTCGATGTTCCAGTCGTTCATGGGTGCGGCAATGCCCGCCTTATGGGCATAATTGGAATAGACGATGCGTTTCACGCCGTGCGCACGAAGATAGTCGATGCATGGGCCGCTGTAGAGCTTGTGCAGCACCTCGGCACCCATGGCGGCAAAGTATTTCCATATGGCGTCGAATCCCTTGTCGGGAAACAGGTGCACGTGGAAATCGATGATGGCCGGCGGCAGACGTTTCATGACGGCCTGTCGATCGGCAGGCGGAAGGAGAAAACGGTGCCTTCCGCCGGGTCGGAGAAGAAATCGACCTTGCCGCCCAGATAGTGCTCGCCGAAGAGTTTCATGGCGTAGGTACCCAGCCCCCGCCCCGAATCGGCCTTGGTGCTGAAGTAACGTTGAAAAATCCTGTGCCGGTACTTTTCATCGATGTACGCAGCATTCCACACTTTCCATACGACTGCGGTTCCTTCTTCCACGACTTCGACCGCCAGGCGCACCTGGCCTCCCTTGGGGGTGGCCTCCAGGGCATTGATCACCATATTGCCCAACACCTTGGAAACCAGCAGGGGATCGGTGTAGAGGCTGACGTCCGGCTCGGGCCAGTCGGCCTCGTATGATTTTCCGATACGTGCGGTGTGCCCGTCGACGAGCAGGCCGAGTTCCTTTTTGATTCTGCTCAACGGCACATAGTCCCGATTGGGCTCGTATTGCCCCTCTTTGTTCTTGGAAAGCGTGCGTTGCAGAGAGACTTCGGCGTTCAATCTCACGGCCGCTGCCCGGATCTGTTGTACAGCCGGATGGTCCGGCATCTCCGAAGCCAGCAGATCGCTGTAACCGAGCAGCGAAGCCAAAGAATTGTTGATGTCGTGGAAAAAGATCCGTTCCAGATTCATCCAGAATTGTTCCTGGGTGATGTCCTGGGCAAAGAGCAGGATCCACCGGTGGTCGTCCACACGCATGGGATGGGAGCGGATCAACAGGCAGATGTCGCTTTTCACGCCATCTTGTTCGGTGGTCATGGCGCACATCTGCTCGTCGGTGGTGTCGTTCTCGATGGCCGCCATCGTGGCGATAGCTGCACCGCAGGTGACACACTGCAGCGTGGTGCCGCAGCCGTTGGGCTCTCCATGAGCGTGGACGCATTTCAGGCTCTCCCCGAGACGAAGGCCGAGCACCTCTTCGGCATTGTGGATGCCGATCGCCTCGAGAAACGCATGGTTGATCGCCACGATCTGACGATCCTCGTTGAGCACGACCATCAGACCCGAAACCGCCTTGAGAAGGGTGTTCATAAGCGGACTGTGGCTGATATCGACGATCTGGTTCTTGAACTCTCTCCGGTCTGTCCTACGGACCGGTGCAAAATAGGTGTCCACCGACATCATGTTCTCCCCGTTGGGTGTGTGCTGCTCCGCAAACGACTCAGTTCCAGGCAGAGGCTATTTAGACACAAAATCATACCAAAATAAAAGATTTTTTCCATCCTGCCGCAGACCGATCCCCACCCGCGCACAACGAGCTGCAGCTTCGGACGGATACGGGATGCCGCGGTATTTCAATCTGCGCGTCACCCACCCACCATAAAAAGACTAAAGTCTCTGAAAATTAGACCGATGATGGCCTCAATCGGTGATCCTGGAATCCCGTCAAACGATCCATCGTTCCAAAATCATAAATCAAACCAAGGAGTTTCATAAAACATGAAGAACATTTCAAAGAAGCTGATCGTAACCATCGCCCTGCTGGTGCTGCCTGTGCTGGCGTCGGCCAAGCCATACGAAGGCAAGAAAGTGCTCTTTATCGATTCTTATCACCAGGGGTATGCCTGGAGCGACGGGATCACCGCGGGGGTCGAAAATGCCCTCAAGGAGACCGGGGCCGAGTTGAAAATCGTCCGGCTGGACACCAAACGGAACACGGACGAGGCCTTCAAGGCCGAAGCCGGCCGAAAAGCCAAGGCCGAGATCGACGCGTTCAAGCCCGATGTCGTGGTTGCTGCCGATGATAACGCCGCCCAATACGTGATCGTTCCTTTCTATAAAGGTGGATCTCTGCCGTTTGTCTTCTGCGGTCTGAACTGGGATGCCAGCATCTACGGGCTGCCCACCAGCAACGTCACGGGTATGCTGGAAGTCACGCCCATTCCCCAGCTGATTGATCAATTAAAACCCTATGCCAAGGGGGAGCGTATCGGTTTCCTGGGGCCCGATGTGGAAACCGCGCGTAAAGAGGCGCAGAATTACAAGAAGGTCTTCGGTATGCAACTCACCGAATACTATGCGGCCGACTACGAAGATTGGAAAAAGGGATTCAAGGAGCTTCAACAGTCGGTGGATATTCTGATCATCGATTCCGATGGCGGTCTCTATAACAATCACAAGGACGAAATGACCGCATTTGCAAAAGCCAACACCACCATCCCCACCGGATCGACCTACGATTTCATGGCGCACTGTGCCCTATTCACCTATGCCAAGGTGGCCGAGGAGCAAGGATTCTGGGCCACCAAGGCAGCCCTCAACATATTGGGCGGCACCGCCCCGGCCGACATCCCGGTGGCTCAGAACGAACAAGGCAAACTGATCATCAACATGCAGATCGCCGAAGCTGTGGGCCTGAACCTGCCCTTTGAGATCATTCAGTCCGCCGACCAGGTGATCGAATAATCATCAAGCATCGGATACACCGGACCCCGCGACCGGCCGCAAAACCATAGGGGCGCGTTCTCGAAAGCATTTTGGGAACGCGCCTTACTCGCCATGCACCTGCAGCACCCACTGCTGCTCATTGACCTCGCGCCCCCACTGCCGTCCCTCTTGCTGGGCCACAAGTTCGAAGCCCGCCTTTTCATAAAGTCGATGCGCCGCATACAGCCCTTCGAATGTCCAGAGGTAGACCCGTCCGTAGCCCCTGCTCCGGCAGAACGCCATCGCTTCGCCGATCAGTCGGCCGCCGATGCCCTGGCCCTGCAACCGTTCGGAGACGACGAACCATCGAAGATGGGCGCCCTGGCCCTCGGCATGGGCGCCGTCGATGACGATGGCGCCCTGAACCCGGTCATTTATCGCGACGGTCCAAAGGCCGTCCCTTTGGTCATCATAGCTATCCATGAAGAGGGCCATTTCGCGAGCGACCTTGGCTTCAAAAAACGATCCGAAGCCCCAATGCCGGCTGTAATAGCGGCCGTGCAGCTCGACCACCCGGCCGATCGCACCGGGCAGATAGCCTTTCCGGATGTGGATGCCGTTCATTCAACCCCTCCTCCATTTCGCTTAATCCCTTGATTTGCCATGATGACTTGAGGCAGAATCGTTTCACCAACAGGATTCAATCGCAGCCATCCCCTGTCGCCGAAAGGAGCAGCCCATGCAATTTAAACACATCCTCTATCGTGCAGGCAAGGTCGCCCGCATCATTCTCAACCGCCCGAACCAGCTCAACGCCCAGAGCTACCAGATGCTGCAGGAGATAGACGACGCCATGGCCGCGGCCGTGGCGGACGACAGCTGCGGTGGGATCGTAATTTCGGGCAACGGCCGCGCCTTTTCCGCCGGCCACGACCTGGGGACCGAGGAAGAAATTCAATATTGCCGGGAGCACGGCCTGGCCGAACCCCAGAGCCTGGATCTGCGCCGCAAGGTCGCTGACATGTACCGTTATTATGTCAAGACGACCCTGAACTGGCGCGCCTGCCCCAAGCCCACCGTTGCCATGGTCCACGGCTACTGCATTTACGGCGGCTGGATGGTGGCGGCCGCCATGGATGTGCTTTTCGCCGCAGAAGACAGCCTGTTTCTGCCGGGCATGGTGGAGTACTTCTCCGCGCCCTGGGATCTGGGACCCAAAAAAGCCAAGGAGATCCTGCTGGAGCACCGCTTCGTGCCGGCTGCCGAAGCCCTGGCCTGCGGATTCGTCAACCGCCTCTTTCCGGCCGACCGTCTGGAAGCCGAAACCCTGGCCTATGCAGACCGGGTGGCCGACAACTATCTCACGGCGCCGGCCTGGACCGGCACCGTCAAATCGGCCATCAACCACATGCAGGACAGCCTGGGATTCAGCTCGGAAATCGAAGCCGCCTACACCAGCTTCTGCCTGATGTACGGACTGGGGGCCCACACGGACGCCGCCCCGGACCAGGGCGGCTTCGCCCGCACAGCAACGGCGCGCAGGAACCTGGAGGCTTCCAAGCCTTGGCTGATGGCACGGGGCCTGATCAATCCTCCAGGAGACGAACGGTAGGACGGGGATGTACTCGCGGCTTGTTCATTGAGGGATGACTTCCGTGCCTGAAGAAAAAAGCGAGTCAACAAAAGATAGGTTTCTGAGCCGACGCGCTGCGAATCCCACCACTCTGGTTATCCCGGCAATGGCCATGCGCCGCGGCGTGAAGCACAGGCCGGCACATGCGTTGTTTCAAATTGCGGATCAAATCGCTGCGCGTTCTAACGGGTGCGAGGAACCGGGTCGCAAACCGACCCACTTCGTCAAGGGAGTGCGCGTCGCTGCCGCCGCACTCGGTCAAATCGTAGGATCGGCGCCAGGCATCGACCGCCAGGTTTTCCAGTGGCGTATTGCGTCCATTGATGCTTTCGATCACACCGCACAACCCGTCATGGATCAGCCGCTCGTCCACTGGCCGCTGCACGCGGAAGGGATGGGCCGCCACGGCTATACCTCCTTGCAGCTCGACGGTTTGCAGCAAGAGATCCGCCGGAAGCCGCGAAGGCAAATGCTCGAAAGGGCCAAATAAAAGGAAATCCCCCTGAGAAGTGGTGTATTCCATCCCGAAGAACACATAAAGCCCATTTTCCTGAATGCCTTCTGGCACCGAATGGCGCACGTCCATGGTATGATGATCGGTAATACAAATTCCATCGAGTCCGCGTTCTCTAGCGCAAACGATGGCATCCTGTATGTCCAATCGACTGCAGTGAGAGATGGTCGTGTGAATGTGAAGATCGAAAATCATGTGGAGCATAATAGAGCATGAACTGGGAATAGCAAATTCATTGTTCTTATTTTCCGTCGTGTTTCAATAGATTTTCCTAATGAGCCGCACAAATTTCTAAATGCAACAGCGATTTGCCATGTTTTCACATTGACAGCGTCTAATCGTTCCAAATAGAATTTTTGGTGACCGCAATCGTCTGATTATATAAATGCACACCACGATTTGGGTTGAACGGCAGACAAAATGTCGAAAAAGTGCATCATGATTCTTCTCGATGGGGTGGGGGATCGTTCTTACCCCGAACTTGGCCATCTCACCCCCCTCCAGGCCGCCCAAACCCCCGTATTGGACCAGCTTGCCCGGGACGGCGCCAACGGGCTATTCCATGCCGCTCTTCAAGGCCAGGCCCTGCCGAGCGAAAATGCGCACTTTGCCATGTTCGGTTATGACATGGACGCCTTCCCAGGCCGCGGTGCCCTGGAGGCATTGGGCGCCGGCCTCCGGTTAGATGCCACTACGGTGGCCCTCCTGGCCCATTTTGTCACGGTAGAACCCTCATCCCATGCAACACTTCGATTGGTTGACGGAAAACCCGAAGCTTCGGACAAGGAAATCCGATCCCTCGTCCAAGCGATCGGCGACTACACCGATAGCGGGGTTTGCATCCGTCTGCATCATACCCATGGCTTTCGAGGTATTCTGACCCTTTCCGGCGATGTCGCGCCGTTCGTCACCGATTCGGACCCTATTACGGAAGGTCTGCCCATTATGGCGATACTGCCGTGGCAGCAGTTCGCCGAGGTGCCCGAAACGCTCAATACGGCACGAACCCTTGGCTCGTACCTGGAATGGGTCCACCATACCCTGAAAAACCATCCGGTCAACATCGCACGGCGAAAAAAGGGCCGACCGCCGATCAATGGACTGGTGACCCAGCGGGCGGGGCGACTCAAGAAGGTGACGCCCTTTGCAGAAAAGTTCGGACTGCTCGGCCTGAGTATCGCCAGTGGCATCGTTTATCACGGCCTGGCAGCCTACATCGGCATGGACGCCATGAAAACCGAGGATACCGCCCGGCCAGGGGCCGACCTGTCACGGCGTTTAAAAACAGCTCTGAAGGCTCTCGAGAACTACGATTTTATTCATGTCCATACGAAAATGCCGGATGCGGCGGGCCATATGAAGGATCCGGGTTATAAAACCAAGGTGCTCGAGATGTTGGACCGGGGTATCGGCAATGCCTTGAAACCCCTTTTGGCGGAAACGGACCTGCTCATTGTCGTGGCCGCCGATCATTCGACTCCCAGCGCAGGCCCATTGATCCATTCGGGGGAGCCGGTACCCTTGATTTTTCACGGACCAGGCATCCGCCGGGACACGATCATGCAATATGATGAAATCAGTGCGGCCGGGGGCGCGTTGGGTTTCGTGAGGGGAAAAGAGCTCATGTACCTTATTCTCAATCATCTGGATCGGGCCAAGCTGCACGGGCTTATGGACACGCCCGTAGACCAGCCGTACTGGCCCGGAAATGCAATTGCACTGCGACTTGTAAATCCAAACACAAAGAGTTTGAGGTAGTTTTTATCTCTTCCAGGATACAACGAAATGTACCCAATCGGCGTCATTCATGGTCGCTTTCAGGTGCTGCACAACGATCATCTCAAGTACCTGCTCTCTGGAAAAGCCCTTTGCCGGAGGCTGGTGGTGGGCATCACCAATCCAGATCCATTTTTAACCAAAAAAGAAAAGTCGGACCCCAAGCGGAGCGACCCATCGGCAAACCCCTTGACCTATTATGAACGCCACATCATGGTCGAAGCCGTGCTGCACGATGCCGGGCTGCAATGGCAGGATTTCATCGTCGTCCCCTTCCCCATCAACCTGCCAAAGCGCTATCCCTACTATGTTCCAATGGAAGCGGTCTTTTTTTTGACCATTTACGACGACTGGGGACGGCGAAAACTAAAATACTTCAACGGCATGGGACTGAACACCCATGTCTTGTGGGAAGTACTGCCCGATCAAAAAGGGATCAGCGGAAGCGACATTCGCAACTGTATCTTGGGCGGCCGACCGTGGACACATTTGGTGCCGGCTTGCGTGCCGCCGCTCATCGAGCAATGGGGGATACGCGAACGGCTCAAAAGGCTCAAAGCAGACCAATAGATGCCCATCAGCTTGCCGGGCGATCCGGTGTCGCCTCTATTTTCGCCAACTTTTTGTACAAGTGGGTCCGGTGGATACCCAACTGCCGGGCCGCTTCCACCTTGTTGCCGCCGGCGTCGCTCAGCACCGCCCGGATCAGCTCCGCCTCTGTTCGTTCCAGCACCTGCTTCAGATTTCGGGTGCCAAAATAGGAAGCGGCGGCTTCTGGCGTGCCTTGGATATGAAACGGCAGGTGTTGGGCCTGGATCGTTCTCCCCTCCAGGGTGAGCAGAATGCGCTCCATGGCGTTGACGAGTTCCCGCACGTTGCCGGGCCAGCGGTAGGCATTTAGAAGATGTTCCGCCTCGCCGGAGAGGGTCACCGGCGGTCGGGCCGACTCCTGAGTCAATTGATCCAGGATATGGCGAGCCAGCAGCGGTATATCCGCCGTTCTTTCCCGCAGCGGAGGAATCTGGATCGGAATGACATTCAAGCGGTAGTACAGATCGGCACGAAAGCGGTTTTTTTCGATCAATGTTTCGAGATGTTGATTGGTGGCGGCAATCAGACGGAAATCGGACTGAATGACCGTGGTCCCGCCGACACGCTCAAAGGCTTTTTCTTCCAGCGCTTCGAGCAGTTTGGGCTGCATCTCCAGGGGCAGTTCGCCGATTTCATCCAGAAAAATCGTGCCTTGGTGGGCCAGTTCGAACTTGCCGGGCTTGCCCTTGGCCGATGCGCCGGTAAAAGCGCCGCTGGCATAACCGAACAGCTCGCTTTCGAGCAGATCGTGGGGTATGGCCGCGCAATTGATGCGAACGAATGGATGCACGGACCTGGGACTGGCCTGATGGATCGCCTGGGCGAAGAGCTCCTTGCCGGTGCCGCTCTCGCCGCTGATCAATACCGCGGCGTCGCCATGCGCGGCCCGCCGCGCGGTTTTCTTCAGATCCAGGATGGCCGGGGTCGCGCCCACGATGCTTTCGAACGTGTAGCGGGTCGCACGCAAATGGATCAGTTCCTGTTTGTACATCTCGACCTTGGATTGCAGTAGAGAGAGGCGGGCCGCCAGGTCCCCGACTTCACGGGCATTCTTGAACATGACCTGGCCATAGACGGCCACGACCTGGTCGTCCTTGCGAATGGGAATACGCTGCACCACCATGTTCTGTCCGTTGATCCACTGGGCCTGGTTCAGTTCCGCCCGGCCGGTTTGGGCCACGATGTGCATCCTGGAGAACTCGAGCACCTCGGTGCAATGCCTGCCCACCTGGGCCTGG
This sequence comes from Desulfatitalea tepidiphila, assembly GCF_001293685.1. Lineage (NCBI taxonomy): Bacteria > Pseudomonadati > Thermodesulfobacteriota > Desulfobacteria > Desulfobacterales > Desulfosarcinaceae > Desulfatitalea > Desulfatitalea tepidiphila. The sequence goes on from NZ_BCAG01000006.1 coordinate 241,048, forward strand.
GGATCGAGCCCCAGGAACTCCCCGTACGGCCTGTTCATATAGATGACGTTACCCTGGGCATCGGTGATCAGGACGCCGTTGTAAATGTTGTCCAGGATCAGCTCATACAGTTCCATGGGTCGAAGCATATCGCATTGCCTTTGTATTCAAAGATGTGTCCGCAAGATTGTCCCGGCCGACCATCGGCCATTTCCCTGTCTTCATGTCCCTAACGTGCGACATGTATCAAATTGACGACACATCTTGACCCGATCTTTAGTCATGCCTGTTTTTCAATAATTTATATGTGTTGCCATCGAAAGGTCAATGCGTAAAGTAAAATCGGAGTTCAGGATGTATCAAAGTGCCTACAGTCACCGACACATCATCACCCGAAAAGTCGATCGAAATCTCGAAGGGCATTCGCCCGGCAAAGCCTATGCACTGCTTAACTTAAAGAAATTTATGATTTTTTTCTGAATCCGAATCATTTGTTTTGAGCGAATGCCCATAATGGACCGGTTTTTGCAGAATCCCGTGCAAATCCCAACGGAAGGCATCGCACCTATGGACCTCAATGAACCCACGATCCATCCACAAGATATCCTGCGCCTCGATGATCCGCTTTTCACTCCCGGCAACATCTGTATCGTCACCGGCGCCGGAACAGGCATAGGACGCGCCACGGCCATCGCCGCCGCGGTCAACGGCCTGACCGTGCTGGGCGTGGATATCAACGCAACGGAAGGGGAAAGGAGCCGCCGCATGGCGGGTGACCTGGGCGGGCAGATGGTCTTCTTCCAGGCCGACCTCACCGACGACCAGGCCATCGAGGAGACGGTCGCCCGTGCGGCCGGACTCGGCACGCTCAAGTATCTCATCAACATCGCCGGCATCCAGCACATCGACGCCATCGATAATTTTCCCATGGAAAAGTACGATCAGATGCAGCGCCTGATGCTGCGCGCGCCCTTCTATCTCTCCAAGCTGGCCATCGGGCACATGAAGAAAACCGCCGACGGCATCGGTGTCATCGGCCACATGGCATCCATTCACGGCCATATCACCACCATGAACAAACCGGTTTACAACATCACCAAGTTCGGTCTCAGGGGGCTGGCCCAATCCATCGCGGCGGAGGGCGCCGGCCGGATCCGATCGTTTACCGTCAGCACCGGCTTTGTGAAGACCCCGCTGGCGTTGAGACAAATTCCGGCTCAAGCCAAACAGAGGGGGATCACCGAGGAACAGGTGGTCACCGACGTGATGATGGGCAAATCCCGCGTCAAGGAGATGATGAGCCCCATCGAAGTGGCCAACCTCTTCATCTTCGGCATATCCCGGCACGCCAAATATATGATCGGCAGCGACCTGCTCTTCGACGGAGGAATGGTGCTGACCTATTAGTCAACCCAAAGGAGGAATATCATGGATCGAAGAAACTTTTTGAAGCGTCTGGCGGCAACCGGCACCGGCATCGCCCTATCTGGCAGCGTAGGCACACTGAGCAAGGCGCATGCGGCCAAGGGGGGTAAAGAAGACTTCGGCGAAATCAAGAGCCTGAAAGTCCACTGCATCTCGGAAACCAGCTGGTTCGACAATGCCACCCTCGGCAAGGACATCAAGGCGGCCGGCGGCATCAACACCAACCAGTACGACGTGGCCTACACCGAAGAAAACCTGGGGGGATACGCGGCCCTCGTGGAAGTCGAGGCCCTGGACGGCAGCAAAAAGAAGTACCTGCTCGACACCGGCTGGAGCAACGACTGGGTGGACTATGTGTTCGCCAAGGACGGCATCGACAAGATGCTTCAAAGCAAGGAGATCGACACCCTGTTCATCTCCCACGACCACATCGACCACTATTTCGGCCTCGAAAGCACACTGAAGCATCAACCGGACATCAAGATCTACTTCCCCGGCACCTCCATGCCGAAGAGCTTCGAGCTGCTCAAGGGCGCCGATTTCTCGGCCACGCCCGGATGCCCCAAAAACAGCGTGCCGCACACCGGCGAACTCGTTGTGACCACCCCGGACAAACTCTACAAGATCCAGGACGGCATGGCCCTGAAGTTCTTCGACTGCCCGGCCACCCTGCAGGTGCGCGGAGAGAACGTGCTCTATTTCAATATCAAAGACAAAGGGTATGTCACGGTGACGGGCTGCTGCCATCCGGGCATCTTGACCCTGCTCAGCCACGCCCGCCGCAACTTCAAGGACGGCAACAAGAATTACGGCTGCTACGGCGGCTTGCACATTTCGGTTTTTGAAAACTGGGACCCCAAATTCGACGACATCATCAAGGGGGTGAAAACCTTCAACATGCAAAAGATCGGGTGCAACCATTGCACCGGCTGGATCTGGGCGGAAAAGGCGGAGCAGGCCGGCCTGCCCATCGTCCACGGCACGGACAAGAACCTTTCCTACAAGAAGGTGGGCTCGTTGTCCCGGGCCAAAACCTCCAACGTCTATCTTGGCAACGGGGATGAAATGGTCTTTTAGCTCTCGTCCCGCATGGTTCGGCTAACTGTCGATCGCTCAAGCCACGTTAATGTTGATGATAGAAGAATTGGGGGACTCAGGCTTATGACGCGCACTCAGGATCGGTTGTTTTGGCTGGAAAAACGACAATTGGCACCCCGGTGGTCCACCGGGGTGTCCGGCCTGGTAAATTTGGCGGCCTTGATCGTCGCCGTAGCCATCGTCTGGTGGGTCTTCTTTTCAATAGAAGGCATTTTCAAACTCTACACCCCGCTGCTGGGTTTTTCCATGGTCATCTGGACCCTGCTGATCATTCTATGGCAGACGCAGCTGTTCGACTTCTGGCCCCTGAGCCGCGGGTTCCTGGAAAACGCCCACCCTCTGTCCAAGGGCGCCGTGTTCACGTTGATCACCATCGCCGTCTATCTGGTGCTCCTTTTCGGCATCGTCTGGTGCATCATCGGCCGCCTGGGCATCACCTACTTCAACTGGCAAAGCCTGGCCAAGTACGGCGAACTCGGTCAGGACATGCTCTCCACCCGTGAAACCGCCTCGTGGGCCATGCTGTGCCTCTCCATTCCCTTTTTCCTGGTCGGGGTGTGGTTCATGCTGGGCATCGGAAAAGATCTTTTTTACGAACTCGGCCAACCCAAGTTCGGATTGGCCAACTGGCTCTTCGTGGCGGTGATCGCCATTCCCATGTATGTCATCTTTTTTCATCCCCACCTGGGCTCCATGTTCTATCCCAAGCAGATCTACGCAGCCGTGCCGCCCTGGTGGGAAAGCATCGCCCAGACCAACAGCGCCGAGTACACCGTCGGCATTCTTTTCTGTTCGGTGATCGGCGTCTTTCTGGCCCTGAATCTATGGGACGGCTGGCCGTTCGACCTCGTCGGCAAACAGCCCTGGCGTTTTTTCTACTTCGCGCTGTGCAGCCTGGTGATCGGTTATGTTATCTTCCGCATCCAGCTCTACATCTTCGACTACCTGTGGTACGAAGCCTATGTCGGCGGCCAGAACGAGGCCAATTTCGGGTGGCGCTACAGCCACACGGTCACCATGGCCAATTTCGTGCTGGTCATCGCCATCATTCAGAACACCTTCTTCGGTCCGGCCTACGAAAAGATGAATCGGCTCGTCGGCAGCATCATCAAGACGGTGGTGGCGATCATTCTCGGTCTTTGCTTCGCATGGGCCTATTACAACTGGGGACCGACGCTGCTCGGGGTCACCGAAGGCGTGTCCCATCCGTCTGAAAATGCCTCGGCCTTTTTGATCCTGATCATCAACATCGTCATGATCCAGGACCTCTTCATGGACCGTTGGCCCGGCTATCAACTGAAATAGTAAAACGCGGGCGTCCATCCCGACCGGGGTGGACGCCCATGACGAGGTCGCATGCCCGCTGGCACCCTGATTCCGCATATCGATCCGGTGGAGATCGTCGAAAGCAGCCTGAACCGCATGTTCGTCGCCGTTTTCAACAACGAGGGGGCCCGGCAGCACTTGGGTTTTGCCCGCATCAGTCCGTTTCACTCCAACGAGGGTTTGCCGGGCTGGTATCTCTGGTTCGAGGGACATGCCGGCGCCTATGGTATCTCGATCGACGATGCCGCCATGCTGGATCGCACTTCGGGACGGCCGATCGACCCGGAACAGGTGGCCGTCAGGATTGCCGTGGCCTACTTCCCCCATCCCGATGAAGCGGTTTTCGATACGTTTTCCTGGTTGGAGCGCATCACGCTCTTAAGCGACGCCTTTGACGCCAGCGGCACACCGACGCTGGATACCAGAGAACGCCTGCCGCGGCGCTGTTTCACGGTGGGGCATATCGACCTGATCATGACCGGGGCCGGCGACCTCTTGTCCCTGGCCTGCACGGCCGCTGATCAATGGGTCGATATTCGTCCGGCCGGATTGGAATTGATAGACCCTGAAGGCCGCCCGTTTCAGGCGGTCCATGCCGGCGCAAGGGACCGATCAGTGCCCGGCTGGTCCCTTGCGCACCTTTTACTCGACAAGCTGGTCTGCGCGCTGCTCCATTGCCAGCACTTGTGCGTACGAGAGGTCCGTGGGTATACGTTTGAGATGCCCGGTTTTCTGATTCACGCCGAGGGTCGCGTCGAAAGAACGTCCGATCGGCAGCTGGCAGGCCGCAGCCTGGTGCTCCTTCCGGATACCTCGCCACCCCCCGCTGCCGCTGGGCATGACCCGGCCGAGCGTCTGAGATGCTGGCAGGATGGGTTCAACGACACGGACTACCCGGAAACGCAGACATGGACCGAAACGTGGCGCGCCACACGACCCGACGACGCCGAGTGGGAAACCGCCGGTTGGTGGCAGCTCGGCACGTGCCATTTTCATGACCACGGGGCGCACTTATGCGCCTGTTATACCGACCGTTGAGGGCCGGTCAGCAGGTTGCGGCTCGCGGCGCCGTGTTCCACAACCGCCAGTCGGCAGCCCGCATCAGGCCAATTCACCGCAACGGAGAAAAAGCACCCTTATGGATATGACCAAACGAGCCTTTTTCACCAGGACGATCCTGCAAAAGGCGCTCACCTGCATCGGTCAGACCACCGCCGCGTTCAAACGCGGCCAATCCGAAGCCGACTATTTCCACTCCTTCGAGAGCGCTTATCCCATGATTTCCGAATGCTATGAATTTATCGAAGATGAAGCGGAAAAGCTGGGTATCGACACGACCAACAAAACCAAGCTGGAACTGGTCCGTGAAGTCCACATCGCCCGAATGGAGTGAACAGGCCCCATCACTTCTCGACGGTCTTGATCTTGTTCTTGCCGTCGCCTTTGGCTTCGAACAGGGCCTTGTCCGCGGCGGCCAGCAAATTCGTCATGTCGTCGGCATCATTCGGGAATGTGGCAATCCCGAAGCTGGATTCGATATGAACATCCAATCCATGCTCGCTTAGAAAAACCCGATCCCTGATCCCCGCCCGGATCCGCCGGGCCTGCGCCACGGCCTGATTGGAATCGAAGTCCGGAAGCACCACGACGAACTCGTCGCCGGCATAGGCCACGGCATAAGCCGGATCTTCCAGTGTCTCCTGTATGGCGAGCCCCACCTCTTTGATCGCGCGGCTGCCGTTGAGATGGCCGTAGGTATCCACGATGCTTTTGAAGTTATCGAGATCCATGAAGATCACGGATATGACCGACTGGTTGAGGGTGGCTCGATCGACCAGGTCGGTCAACGACTGGTAGAGATAGCGCCGGTTGTACAGGCCGGTGAGGTTGTCGCGCATGGCCTGTTCCCGAAAACGCTGTTCGCTTTTGCGCAGCGCCTCCTCGGCGTGTTTACGGTTGGTGATATCGACGACGGCGACGATGATCCGCGACAATGTCTCTTCATGGCCGGCGAGCGGCAGGTATTTTGAGAAAATGCTTCGCTCGGTTCCCTTCAGGGAAACGAAGGTCTCTTCCTGCTCGCCCGACACATTGCCATCGGCGACCATCAGCACGGCCGCCCGGGCCATACGCATGAATTCGGTGTCGCTGTTGTTCGACGCGAAGCCGGTGTCGAACTCGCGAAGATCCTGGGCCTCCATCAGTTCGAGAAAGGCGCTGTTGCAGCCGACGGTCTTGATCATCCCGAAACAGCGGGCCAACTCTTGGGGATGCTGGTCGAAATAGGCGCCGAGATCGGCAATGCCGTCTGACCGAAGTCCATCCAGGTAGGCTTTCAGTTCGGCGGCATCCCGTTCGATCATGGCCACGGGCGCGGATTCGAAAAGCTGGCGATATTTGCGTTCACTGGCCAGGATGCTCTCTTCGGCCATCTTCAGTTCCGTGACGTCTTCCACGAAGACGATCAGGCCGTTGAACCCGCCGTTCGGCTCGATGATCGGGCTGATATGAAAACGCAAGTGAGCGCAATCGTCGGTGCCCTGCAGACAGGCATGATCGCTGGTCATGCGGCTTTTGTTCTTGATGCAGGACTGAAAGACGCTGGACACGCCGCTGTCCGCCAGGAGGGGATAGGTCAAGGTATCCAGCTGGCGGATGTCCTGGTCCGCGGGCCAGGCCAGTATGTCCGTCATTTTTCGATTGGCCCCGAACACACGGCCATCGTGGTCGACGATCATGATGCCGAACGGCGAACTGTCGCCGAGCAGCCGGTTGTGGGCTTCAAGCGCGAGCAATGCATCTTCGGCCTTGCGGCATCTCTCTTCCAGGTCCCGGATGCGCTGCAACAGGGCTTCTGGGTCATTCGAGAGCGATGCGTTTGAAGGTGTCTGTTTCATATGCGCCATGTATTATCACGCCGGGAATCTCAGCCATAAAAACCGGGTTCCCCGATGCCCCGGTTCAGCGTCCATCCCTCTCCCGGGCGTCGAGAATGATCTCCGTGGTCATGCGAGCCACCTCGCCCACCAGCGTCGAACAGGTATCCAGCAAACCCGCCTTCATTGCCGCCTTCATCTCCTGGGGGTCATACAGGTTGTAGAAGCGCCCGTAAAACGACGTCTGTAGATCAAAACACCGGCAGGTGCCGTACTTTTCCACGAAGCGGTCATGCAGTTTTTTCGACAGCAGATTGCCCTTCACCAACTTTTTCATGTCTGCGAAATCTGCTTTATCCCGACCGAAAAAGTAACCGATGGCCAGTACACCACCGGAAAGCGCGCCACAGTGACCGTCGCCGGTCAGGCCCACGCCGTCCGCCAAACCGGTGGCCGCCTTGAAAATATCGTCGTTCTGGACCCCCAAGGCATCGAAAATACCCGACAAGGCACATTGCGAACATCCGCCGCCTCGCATTTCGTATTGCTTGGCATTGCTGAACGCCAACTCCAGAATCTCGGCTCGTTCCATTGTCATCGCATCAACTCCTTATCCATGATTATCAGAACCGGCTTGTCACGGCCCATGGCCGCGCGCCGGAAAAAATCCTTCAAAACCCATACGACGGCAAGGCCGCGGCGATCTGCAGCACAGCCTGCTCCTGGTCCAGGCGATTGCAATCGATGGTCACCTCGGCATATTGCCGATAGAGCACCTGGCGCTCGTTAAACAACGCTTCGAACGACTGGTTCTTGTCCTTGGCGATGCCCCGCGTTTCAAAGTTATGGATTCGTCTTTTGATCTCGTCGAAACCCGCCTGCAAAAAGACGATGGTGGATATGCGCCCCAAATGGTCCATGGCCGCCGGGCTGTAAGCCGCGCTGCCGCCCGTGGCGATCACGTGGTGCGCTACCCGCAGGTCGAGGATTTCACGCTCCTCCACGGCTCGCAGGCCGAGGTGGCCGCAGGTGTCCATGATCTGCTGGAGCGTCTTGCGCGCGCGCGTTTGAATGAGCACATCCGTATCGATGAATCCCATCCCCAGGTTCTTGGCGAGGATGATCCCCACCGTGCTTTTGCCCGCACCCGGCATGCCGATCAGTGTGATATTGGTTTTCATGCAGGACATTGTCCACGAAAACGTCAAAAAGTAAATAGTGTCCGTCCACAAACGGCCAATTCACCTGGTATCAGTGTCGCGCGAAACATGGAATCCTCGGATTATCACCTTTATGCCTGTGGTTAAAGCTCTCGAGCGCCTTTATCGCGCCCCCATTTCGATGGGTGCGCAGACACTGACAGGATCCGGGTCTCTTGCATCCCATGGGGCAACCCTTATTATCAAAAATCGAGTCAATTCGATGCGGCGGCATCTCCCATGGAGGTCATGCGTAACAGCGATGGATAGTGAAGCAAGACACACCTGGATCAGTCTCTTCCTGGCAACCCTTTTGGCACTGGGACTGATGGCTGCGGCCTACCAGTCCACCCAAGGCCCCCGCCCTTCGCCTGATGCGGATCCCTCGCCAGGTTTCGGGTGGAGTTGGGATTTCGATTACCGCCGCGCGGTTCAGGAGCCTGCGTTAACCACGGATTCGGAAACGAACCAGCAGCCCGGATTGTACCCCGGCGAACTGATCCTGCCCATCGGCAAACCGATCCCGGTGGCGAACCTGAGCATCGTGTACCGCGGTCCGGCCGGCGCCGGAAAATTCCGGGTGGATGTGATCATTCCTACCCTGGACCCCGGCTATGCCTATGCCAATGAGTTGACCCGCGCAGACCAGGGCCGGGAGTTGACCTTGTATGGCCAGCGATTCGAGGTGGTCGCCATCGGCGAACGGGTGCTCCGCCTGAGGCACCTGAGCCCGTAACGCGCACCAGGCCCTGCGCCGAAGGGCGCGTTAAAGACAAAACTTCACGATGCTTTCCGCATGGATGGCGGTCGTGTTGAGAAAAGGGATGCCAAATTTGTCTTTCGTGAGGATCAAAGGGAGCTCCGTACAGCCTAAAATCACGGCTTCGATGGAATGCCGCTCCATCAATTTTTCTATGATCGCCAGCAACTCCTGCCGGGTCGAATCTTTGAAAATGCCCAGTTCGATTTCAGAAAAAAGCCGATGATGAATGAGCTCCCGCTCCTCCCTGTCTGGCACGAACAACGTCATCTGCTTGTCGGCAAAGGCCTTGTTGTAAAAATCCGATTCCATCGTGAACCTTGTGCCCAAGAGCCCGAGTCGCTTAAGACCTCTTTGCTGGGCTGTTTTACAGGTTTCTTCCACGATGCTCAACATGGGCAGTGGGGACCTGGACCGAATGGCATCGAAAACCACATGGGGCGTATTGGACGCGATCACGGCGAATTCGGCGCCGGCGCGATGCAGGGCGACCACCTTTTCCAGAAGCCAATCGGCGAGGCGCTCCAACTCGCCGGCCTCAACCCATCTGGTCAGCGCGGTGAGATCGATACTGTAGATGAGGATTTCCGGGTAGCCCATCACGGCTTGACGCGCATGGAAAGCGCCGATAATCATTTTATAGTAGTCGACCGTGGATTCCGGCCCGATGCCGCCGACAATTCCAATCTTTTTCATAAAAACCTCCGAAATAGCCAATCCTTCGACATCAGCCGCGCGTCAGCCAGTTGTATCGTCATCTCATCCGATAAATGTCCCAATGATATTGTCCCTGACCTCAGATTGGGGAGTAGTTGGCGATCTGCTGAAAAGAGGTTGAGCTGTTTTTTACAGGATGCGCTCAAGGATCTCAACCACACTCTGGACGCATGGGATGCAGGTCTTCTTGAGAAGCTCGTTCTCTCTGAAATATTTCTGCCCTTCTTCCGTAGTCAGTTCACAACCGTTGAGCAATTCTCGGCACATAAACGTACCATGCTTCTTGGAAAAAAGATCCATGAGCGCTCTTGTTTTTAAGTAGGTCACCTCCGTTGCGGAACGATCATCGTTGACGCCCCTGCCATATCGCAATCCCAAAACCAGGATGCCTCCCGAAATAGCGCCACAAAGCTCCTCTTTTCGAGCCATACCTGCACCAAAGCCACACGCAATCTTTAGAGCAATGTCGTCCGCCAATTCGCCTTCTTCCCGGAAAGCATAGAGAATCGACTGAGCTCAGTTGTATCCGCTCATGAACTTTTCCGTTGCAACTTTCTCTCTGTACGACATCATTTCCTGCCTTTTCTTTGGCCCCGCATGTATCGTTATTGGGTAGTACGTTCCTCGCCATTCCCTGATGCTGGGGTTATGCATCACCCTTTTCAAATGCAGCCCGCTTCATGATTACGGTGGGTATTCCTGCCGGATTGAGCCCGCCATCTTGATTGTCAGTAAAGCCAAAATCCATATACAGCTTTCTTGCAGCCATTCCTTCAGGAACCGATGCATCAAATGTCTCGACAACGATACTTTCCTGAGGGTTCAACTGGCCAACTGCGAATTCAAGCAGTTGCCTGCCGACCCCCGTTCCACGGTAGGGTTTTGAAACGGCAAACCATGCAATTTCGTTTGACTCCCTTGAAATAATAATGCCACCTTTTAAACTGCTCTCTTTTTCAACCTGGTCTGACCGTATGCAAAATGCTCTGCCTTCTGATATGGCTTGCATTAAAGCCTCCTTGAAGGCTCTTTCATGTGCCATAGGGCCGAACAACGGTTCGACTTCCAATGCAAGAGAAAGCCATGCGTCAAAATCCTCTAAATTTGAATGATCAACATCCATGCTTTTGAAGTCCTGTATCAGAAAACATCATAAGGGTTCCCCGGCGCATCGCTCAATGGAAGCCAGAGCAATACGAAATATCAGCCTACCAAGGCCACCCGCCCTGATTGTCTACTGTAGCAAAATATTCGGGATTCATTTTTGGCTTTCAAATCCTTCGATCAATGATTCGTATTTGTCGTGAATCATTTTCCGATCAAACTCCCGGAACTCTGCCAGGATCGCCTGATCCTCTTTATCGGTAAAGTAAGCTCTGGATTTTGGAAAAAAGATTTTATCTTCTTTATCGATATGTCTGGGATAAAAATCGGTTAAAGTCTTAAGGTTGGCTGCGATATCGGTCAAGGCGGTTTGGTCACCATTCCGGTAGCGAGTATTGGCTTCAACAAGCGCTTTGGTTGTCTGTCGACCGAATACATGTTCCTCGATCAGTTCTTTCATGATTTGGCTGTCTTCTGGTTTCAATGCTTTTTTACTCAGCTCTCGGAAAAAAATATCCTCTTCCTTTCCGTGATGTGTTCGGTCGGCGTAAACCCTGATGAAATCAACTGCTATATCCACGAACACAGGATCTACTTCTTGTTTCGATTCGATTTTGGCTAAAACTCCTTTGATGACTGAAAGCATTCGTTCAATCAAACGGTGCTCTATCATGAGAGGGCCTCGTGCTTGCATATAATGCCTCCTTTTGTTACCTGAACGTCTGCACTTCATGGGTCCCGACTGCGACAATCCGCTGTTGGATTTCCCGTGCAAGCGATCATTCGGCGCCTATTTTTGATTCACCCATATCAGTTTGTTCGGGTCAAAACCCTTTTCTCTCAATACAGCTTTGAAATGACTCTTGAGCTCTTTTGAAACGGTGGGACTGCGTGACAAAAACCACACATAGGACTGTTTTGAACTGGTTACAAATGCGTATTGATAATCTTGCTTGTCCAATTCGAAAATAACGTAGGACCCATAAAAGGGACCGAAGAAGGAAACCCTGAGATATCCAATATTTTCGTTTTCAACAAAATAGGCTTTTCCAATCGATTCTTTCCATTCATTTGTTTCCACAGAAAAGCCCCTGTTTTGGACTCGCACCCCACCGTCCTCTCGGGCACTGTATTCGGCTGTGACGGCTTCTAATCCTCTCTCGAAAGAATGATCGAATCTTGCGATTTCGTACCACCTTCCAAGGAATTTTTCGAGTTCAAAACCGTTCACTGGCTTGACGGTCGCTGGATACCCAAGACACCCGCATAGTAGTAGGAACGTGACTGCTGCTATTAGTAGCCGTTTCATGGTCTTCCTTGCTCGGAAAGTTAATCACATCCAATTTTCCGCCTTTAACCGATCGGGTTTCAGGGACGCCGTAGCACTAACGTCGCCTTAGGCCCCCAAGTCCTTGGCAGCGGTTGGTTCGATATAATATAGGTTTTAAATTAAGATTGTTTAAGCAAACCGTCGTCTATTATCTGTTGGAAATGATCTATGACTGTTTGCTCAATAGGCGTATAGGACATTCCCAGATCTTTCTTGCTGTATGAGTTATCGAATTTTATATGGACGGCAGCATTTTTGGCCACATATTTCCGGGTTAGGCCGTGCATCGGTGCTATGAGCCAGAATAAATATTTGGGAACTTGCCTTATAGGGAATGGATATGTATCCCCGAAATGCTTCCGCAACATATTTGCAAGCTCCAGAAGTGTGGCTTCTCGACTGACAATGATGTGTCTCCCGCTTGCTTTTGGGCTGAACCCTGCCTTAATGTGTGCTGTCGCCACATCGCGGACATCAATAATCCCATTCCACAATTCCGGAACCCCCATTTTATATTTTCCATCGCCAAGTTGAACCATGAACTGGATACTCATTGAGTCCTTTCTCTTCGAAAGAGATGGTCCAAGAATCCAACCCGGATTAATTACCAACAGATCCCATTGATCCTGCTCCTTGGCGATGGCCCAGGCCTCTTTCTCAGCAATCGTCTTTGAGTAAGGGTAAGGTTGGTGTTCAGCACTGCTCGTTAAGTTCCAATATTTTTCAGTGAAAATACCCGTTTGGGTCAACTCTATGTCTGCGTTATCACCATAAATCGCCGCAACGCTGCTGGTGAGTACGATGCGTTTCACCGTTGAATTTCTGTTTGCGGACTCAAGGACATTCCTTGTCCCTTCCTTTGCTGGCCGAATCAATTCTTCTTCCGGATTCCTAATTCCTGTCATAAAAAACGGGGACGCAGTATGAATCACCAATTCGCAATCGCGCATCGGTCGTTCGAAGCTTTTGATATCCAAAAGGTCCGATTGAAACAGCCTCAATTTTCCTGAGTATTCATTGGCCATGGACGTAAGATGATCGACTTTTTTTGAATTCGAAGGGTCTCGAACAGTTGCGTTAACGCAAACTCCCTTTTCCAACAGCCTTTTTATTATCCAGGAAGCGACATAGCCAGTTCCCCCGGTAACCAATACCGGTTTTGATCTATTGATTTCGCACATGAGCCGCCTCCTTTTTTGCATTGGCTCAATATTGTCGAAAGACAGGCTTCACGGGGAGCGGCGATCCCGTCCAAGCCTGTGTTGAGTCACCCAATTTGGGTTGAACACCCATCATCTGTGATGTATAGCTTTTTGTACAATAAGCGGAGCCGAGCCGCGCAGAATCAGAGGATTTCCTTCTGGTGCAAGAATAGCGGGACGAACAGGGTGAAGAATTGAAGAACGGCCCAGAAAATATAGGCTGTAAACGCCAAGCGTGGCTCCTCGTTACGCGTGAGATATCTGGCCCATCCCATATTTTCTGGCAATGAAAGCTTGTCTTCAAGCTGTACAAGATATTCCCGGGCACTATACATGGCCCTGGCATTGCCCCATGCCCTGATGCCGAAAAGAAAGGTGATCAATGCTGGCATCCAGACCAATATCTTGACAGCCGGAAATTCGAAGTTCGTGGCGCACCAGGACCAAACGATACCCGTTGAAAGCAATGCGTAGCGCTCGAGCGCCCGGGTTTGAGAGATCCGCTCGTCGTATGCCTTTCGGATATACTCCGCTTCTTTCATTAGAAATTCGGTAGTGTTGTCTTCGCCCTGCATAATTTCTCTCTGTCAGCAGCCATATACTTGGGTAAATTCAGGCCCGATTCAATACATTGATCCGCGGGTCATGGCAAAAGGCTCGCCCCGCCTGAATCTACCTAAGAGAATGCTCACTCCCGCACACCCAGCGACTTCACAAAGGCAACGATCTGCCAGCGTTCGTCCACGGCGATGGTGGTGGCCAGGGCCGGCTGGCGGCCGTTTGGGATGCCGTAGCTGATTTCGTGGAAGAGGCGGCCGACGGGCAGGTTCTGGACGCGCGCGCTGCGTAAATCTTCGGGCTTGGGGGCGAAACTCTGGCCGACTGTCCCGTAGCCGTCGAACTGCTGGCCGTGGCACTGGGCGCAGTAGTACTGGTAACCCTGGCGGCCCTGGGCGATGGCCTTGGGGGCGGTGAGGCTGAAACCGGGCTGGAGTGCGTCGGGGTCTGCGGTGCGGTAGAGCAACTCTCCGCCGGTGAAGGGCACGCTCATGTTGGCCATGACCGGGATCGGCTGTTCGTGGGGTTTGACGGCCGGTGTTTCCCAGATGCGGCCCACCTGGAGCGTCTCGTCGTACAGGGTGATGACGGCATAGGCGGCCAGGGCCACGGCACAAGCGATCAGTGCGACGCATAGTATGCGAACCATCTGTCTACTCCCCCTTGGCGCCCCGGATGTGCTGCGGATAGGGCAGCAACTGGTATTCGGCGTAAGGCGACGACGCCGGAACGTCGGCCACCGGCCGGTAGCTCCAGGTGGGCTGCCCCAGGTCGGAAACCACGAAGAAGGCGAAAAAGCCCTTGAACAGGATGAGGCCCAACAGGATGACCAGCCACATCCAGGTGCGCAACTCGGAATCGAAACCCTTGACATGGTCCATGGTCATATCTTCACCCCCAGCCATCCATGCAACAGGATGTAGAAAAAGCCCCAGATGAACGTCCCGGCGATGATCAGCATCAAGGCCAGGGGAAAGGGGGCGTTGCGGTCCTGGATGTCATCGCGGAAACGGCCCACGACCTCGGTCATGCGCCGGGCGGAATCGTCGGAGCGGAAATGGGCGTAAGAGAGCGCCAGGCCGAAGACGACCATGAAGAGCAGGCCGACGAAGATATAGCCCATGACATGCTGAAAATTGAGAAGGGCGAAAAAGCGCATATTCCCTCCAAAAGTTCGATCGTTGCGAGCGCGACCCGCCGGCCTGTGCGGGCGGGATGGTGCGCCCCTGCTTCAGTTCAAATAGAGTGCGTAGAGCAGCACCCCCGCGCTGGCCGCCAGCCCGGCCACGGCCAGGAAGAAAAGCCCGTACACTTCCACACGGTGGGCCCGGGACGTCCTGGACGGCGGGGACTCCAGATCGTCGCGCAACGGCAGAAACCTCGCCCGCTGCTGGTCCTGGAACTGCCCGCTCTTCAGCGCCCAGAAAAAAACCCCCAGGCTGATGGCCAGTCCGATGCCGATGTAGGCTATGAAATAAGGATAATACATGGTTTATGGCTCATAGGCTGCATCGATGCCGCGCGGTTCGGCGTTGGCATCGCTCTGGTTGATAAAATAGACCGCCACGTAATTGCCAACGTCCCAGATCTTCTCCGATTCGAGCTCCCGTTTGAAATAGGGCATGGCCGTGCCGGTGATGCCGTTCATGATCTGATAGTAGAGTATACCGCCGCTGATCTCCCGGTTTTTGAGGATCGTGAAGTTGAGCGGCGGCGGGTAGATCCACGGCTGGGCCGGCCCCATGCCGTCGCCCACCGGTCCGTGGCAACCGATGCAAAAATCCTGGTAGATCTTGTGACCCCGGGCCAACCCTGCGTCGGTGGTGGGATAGGGGTTGGGCACGTCCCGCCATCCCTGGGGAATGTTCTCATTGAGCCACTGCACGTTGGCGTCCGGGCCGGCCTCGTAAGCGGCGATGGCCTTGGCCTTCCAGTAATCCTGGCGCGCCATGCGGTGATCGGCATCCTTCATGCCCAGGCTCTGGATATAACGGATCAGCTCCTCGGTCCGGAGCTCGCCCAGAAAGGCGAAGGGCGGCATCAGGGAGAGGGGCCGAGTGAACCGCGGATTGGCGAAATGGGCCCAGTGCCAGTCGTCCGGGTGTTCTCCGCCGGCCTGAGAAAGATCCGGCCCGGTGCGCTGGGAGCCGAGCAGTATGGGATGATCGGCCACATAGTCTCCGGCCTGGGCGATGCGTTCGGCGCCCAACCCCCAGTCGATGGTGCGGACCGACTGGCTGTGGCAGTAGACGCACCCGTTGGCGATATAAAGCTCGCGGCCGGCCGCTTCAGGATCGCTGCGCTGCCGGAAAATCTCCGATGGCACGGTCTTGCTGGTATGCGCATAGGGCAAGAGAATCACGACAAAGACGATGGTCGCCAATATCAGGACACTGCCGACGACAACGGCAAGAGGGGTCATCTTCATGACGGCGCTCCGCTTCCAACCCACACGGATCGAACGATATTGTAAAAGCCCAGCACGGCCGAGCCGAAAATCATCAGGCCCAAACCGGCCCGCACCACATAATAGACATGAATTTCTGGCAGCACCCGGTAGACGGTCTCGCCGTTGAGCCAGGCATTGCCCTGAATCAGGCCGGCGATGGTCAGCACGATGGTGAATCCCACCATTCCGATCAGGACCATCCAGTATTGAAAATCGGCCAGAAAGCGGCTGAACAGGGGCCTTCCGGTCAGTTTGGGGATCGTGTAGTAAAGCCCGCCCAGGGCGATCATACCGGCAAAGCCGAGGACACCGATGTGGGCATGGGCCACTACCCAGTTGTTGAAGTGGGTGACGCGCTGTACGTCGGGCAGGGCCATGAACGATCCCTGGATGCTGACAAAGAAGTACATGATGGTGCCGGTGAAGACGAACTTGGCCCCGATGTCGGCGTGGATCTCGCCCAGTTTCCCCTTTGCCGTGTACCAGATGTTGATGAGGAAAGCCATGACCGGTATCACCATGGCGACGCTGTCCACGATGGCCACCACCTTGAGCCAGGTGGGCACCGGCACCTGCAGCAGGTGGTGGGTGCCGATATGGGTGTAGACCACAATCAGGGACCAGAAGCCGAGCAGCGACAGGGTATGGCTGTATAGCGGATTGCGGGTCGCCCGCGGGATGACATAGTAGGCCACACCGGCCGACAGGGGCGTCAGCAGCAGACCGAATATGTTGTGGCCGTAAAACCAGAGCAGAATGGCGTCGGGAATACCCACCAGGGCACCGCTATCGGGTCGCCAGATGACATTGCCCAGAATGTAGGTGCAGGCCGTGAGAATGCAGCCGGCCAACACGTACCACACCGAAACGTAAAGAATCGGCTCCTCGCGCTGCTTGACGGTCATGATGAAGTTGAAAAAAATCAGCAGGAAGGCGACCACCACGACCACGTCGATGGACCACACGAGTTCGGCATATTCACGCCCCTGGGTCATGCCCATGGCCAGGGTCGCCACCAGAGCCACCAGGGCCGCGTTCCAGCCGACGGCGGTAAAGACGCCCAGGCGTTCGCTGTAGAGCCCTGTGCCCAGCAGGCGCGGAATGTAGTAGAAGGCCGCGCCCAGCAGGCCGGGGGTCACGAATCCGAACAGCACCAGGTTGACATGGGTCGGCCGCACCCGGCCGAAGACGATGCCGCCCATATTGGCGGTGAGGTCGGGCGCCATCAGCTCGGTGGCGCCGAGCAGCCCGTAAAAGGTCGCCACCATCATCCAGAACCCGGAGGTCAGGCAAAATGCAGTGGCCGTCGGGTATTTCAAGATCGGTTTCGCTTCCAATCGAAGATATCTCCTAGTCCCGCTTCGCGGAGCCTTATAAAATCAACGTCATTGATTTCAGATGAATGTCGGCTCGCCTTCATCCGTCGTGTATCGGCGATACCATCTATCCATCGACAGAATTCCTTCGCTTAAAACTTAACACTTAACACTTTAAATTTATTCCCTATCAATCAACTATGACACCCCAGCCAGCAATCCAGGTTGGCCTTCTTCTCCCGATGGCACTCGATGCAGAAGCCCATCTTGAATCGCTCGCCCTTGAGCCGATCCATCTCCCTGACCTCGCCATGGCACGATTCGCAGGCGATATCCTTCAGGATATGGCGCTGATGGTTGAACAACACGTGCTCGGGCAGATAGAACACCTTGACCCAGGGCGTGGGGGTGTTGGTGTTGAAATAATCATGCTCCTTCCGGATCTCCGGATGGTTGGCAATGATGTAATTGTGACAGAAAAGACATTTTTCCACGGCAGGCAGGCCGGGATGGTGCGAGCGCGCCACATAGGAGTGGCAGAAGCGGCAGTCGATGGCCTTGTGGCCGGCATGCAGCCGATGGCTGAACGGAATCGGCTGGGCGGCGCCGACCCGGGTGGCGGGCGACGCGTAGTAGAAAAAGAGAAAGCCCAGGGACAACACCACGCAACAGGCCACCCAGAAGAGCGGCCCGCGGTTGAGCCAGACCACTTGGACGCTGTCGCCGAACGCGGTCAGAAAGCGCATGGGATGCCCCTTGGTGCCGATCAGGACGGCGACGGTCAGCAGGCCGAGCAGGGAAATGGCGGTGATCAGGATCTCCATCAGCGCTTATCCTCCAACCGGTGCACCAACACCGCGGGAAACTGTCTCAAATAAATTACCACCGACGCCGCCAGAAGCCCCAGAAATCCCAATGCCACCAGGGGATCAATCCAGCTCAACGGCAGGCGTTCGACACCGTGATGAAACACCGGCCCGAGCAGCAGAAAATGTTCCAGCCACATCCCCACGATGACAGCGCCGCAGATCACGACCATGGCCGCCGGGAGGGTCTTGATGCGCTTGTTGAGCAATATCAGGAACGGCGCGATGAAGCAGATCGCCAGCACGGCCCAGGCCAGGAAGCTCCAAGGTGCGGTCATGGTGCGTTCGATGACGTAGGCCGTCTCCTCGGAGATGTTGCCGTACCAGATCACGACGAACTGGGCATAGAAGAAATCGGCCCACACCAGGCCGAAAGCGAAGAAGAGCTTGCCGATGTCGTGATAGTGGGAGGCCGCGATGCTGAAGCCGGTGCGCCCGCCCAGCTGCAGAATCGCCGCGGTAATGATCAGGGCCCCGAACCCCACGTAAATGGCCTTGACGAAGGAGTAGGCGCCGAACAGGGTGGAGTACCAGTGGGGATCCATGCTCATCACCAGGTCGTAGCCGATCAGGGAGAGCACCACGGCGAAGACGAACATGTAAAGAAACGCGAGCACGGTGGCACGTCGGTGAAAACGGCCGGGCTCGGGCGGCCGGGTCTGCCAACGGCTGAAAAGCCATTGCGCCACGGGACCTCCGCTTTGCCGGACGGCCAGCTTGAGCCCCAGGGCATGATAGAGATAGGCCAGGCCCAAACCATAAAGCAGCAGAAGGCCGACGGCGTCCCTGGAAAAGAGGAAAGGCAGGTTGAGCCACACCTCCTTGCCGTGCAGGTCGTGGCCCAGCCAGGGAAAAATGTGGCGGCGTCCGATGAACAGCAGCAGGAAAAGCACGAACGAGACCGGGAAGAACGAGGTGAACGCCTCGGCCAGGCCGGCCAGCGGACCGCTCCAGCGGGCACCCACGGCATGCATGAGGGTGGAAAAGAGCACGGCCCCCTGGGCGATGGCCGAAAACAGCAGAAAGCTCACCAGGTAGGACTGCCAGGCCCGCGCGGCGTTGTCCCCGAACAGCTGGGATACGAAAACGACAAGGCCGGCTGCGGTCAGCAGGCCGCAAAACACCAGCGGCATGACCGGCCGGTTTGAAACGGTTGCGATAGCAGAATTAGGGCCGTTGCTCATGGGGTTGGCCCTCCTTGCGGCGGTTGATCCGGCACTCCCTGTACATCTTCGGCGGTCTTGATGTCGGCCCCCTTGGCTTCGAAAAAACGATACAGCCCCTTACATTCACTGGCGTCACAGCTGGCCAGGACGCCGAATTTGTGGCCGGTAAAGCGAGGATCGTAAAACTCGTCCTGCTTGAAGCGTGGCAGACGCGCCTGGGAGATCAACCCCAGGACATTGCCGAAGACAGCGAAGAGAATGGTGAACTCGAAGCCCACGATGAAAAATGGCACCAGGGCCACGATAGGCTTGCCGCCCACGATCATGTCCCAGCGCGCGGACGTGAAAGCGGCCAGCAGAAATCCGGTGAAAAACCCGGTGATGCCGCCGGCCAGGGTGAACCAGCCCACCTTGCTCTTGGGCGCCTCAATGGCCCCGGCGATCTCGTGGCTGGGGATGGGGCTGTGCACCCGCTCCAGAGTGTAGGCCGTGTTGCGCAGCCCGCGGATGGCCGATGCAGCCTGGATCTCGGTGTCGAAGATCCCCATGATCGAAGCGCGATCAGTCGGCATGGGCACCTCCTTCATGCAGCGTCTCTTTCATTTCGGTCATGGAGACCGAGGGCAGGTGTTTGACGAACAGGACGAAGAGGAAGAAAAATAGGCAGAAGCTGCCGATCATGATGCCGAACTCCACCAGGGTGGGCCGGTACAAGCCCCAGGCGTAAGGAAGAAAATCGTGGGCCACGGACCCGATGATGATCACGAAGCGCTCGTACCACATGCCGATATTGACGAAGATTGAAATCACGAAGAGCCACTTGATATGGGTGCGGATCGGCTTGATCAGGAAAAGCAGGGGAATGACCGTGTTGCAGATCACCATGATCCAATACTCCACCGCATAGTCGCCGAACATACGCCATCGGAAGGTCTCCATCTCCACGATGTTGTGGCTGTACCAGGCGATGAATACCTCGGTGCCGTAAGCGAACCCCACGATCAGACCGGTAAATACGATGGTTTTGGCTACGCTTTCCAGAACCCGCACGGTAATGATCTTCTCGTAGTGAAAGATCTTGCGCAAAGGGATCATCAGGGTCAGCACCATGGCCAGACCCGAATGGATGGCCCCGGCAACGAAGTAGGGTGCGAAGATCGTGGTGTGCCAGCCGGGCACCACGCCCAGAGCGAAGTCCCAAGACACCACGCTGTGCACCGAGATGACCAGGGGTGTGGCCAGGGCCGCGAAGAAGAGATAGCCGCGGGTGTAGTGGCGCCACTGCTCGTACTCGCCGGTCCAGCCCAGGGAGATGATGGCGAAGATCTTACGGCGCACGCCCGTGGCCCGATCGCGAATGGCGGCCAGATCGGGCAGCATGCCGGTGTACCAGAAGAGCGAGCTCACGGTCAGGTAGGTGCTGATGGCCACCACGTCGAACATGAGCGGCGATTGGAAGTTGGGCCACAAAGTGCGCTGATTGGGAATGGGGAGCATGTAGTAGACCATCCACACCCGGCCCAGGTGGATAAACGGATAGAGGCCGGCCGTGCAGACGGCGAAGACGGTCATGGTTTCGGCGGCGCGGGCGATGGGATTGCGCCACCCGGCGCGGAACAGATGCAGGATCGCGGAGATGAGAGTGCCGGAGTGAGCGATTCCGACCCAGAAGACGAAGTTGATCAGGTAGGTGCCCCAGTGAACCGGGTTGTTCTGGCCGCCGACGCCGATGCCCGTGAAGATCTGGTAGAGCCAGCAGGCGGCGCCCATGAGCACGCCGCAGAACAGCAGCGCCACGACCACCCAGTAGTTGCGGCCCGGCGGCGCCAGGGTATCGATGACGGTGTCGTCGATGGACTGATAGGTGAGTGCGGTTTGGGTCATGGGTGTTAGGTCAAGTCTAAAGTGTTAAGTTTAAAGTGAAGGAATGGGGTCGATTTTGATTTCGGATCTCCCGTCTCTTGTCTTCCGTTTGAATTTTTAAAGCTTCTGAATCACTTTCTTCAAATAGATCACCGCTGGCTTGGTGTTCAGATAACCCATCACCTGGTAGGCCCTTGGATCTTCGATCTTCTTGCGCACCGCGCTGTTCGGGTCCATCAGGTTGCCGAAGATCAGCGCATCGGTCGGGCAGCTTTGCACACAGGCCGGCACCACCTCGCCGTCGCGGATGTCGCGGCTTTCGTTCTTGGCCTGGTGGTGGGCCGCCTTGATGCGTTGGATGCAGAACGAGCACTTCTCCATTACGCCCTTGCTGCGTACCGTGACGTCGGGATTGAGCTGCAGGTTGAGCGGCTCGGGCCACTCCCAGTCGAACCAGTTGAAACGCCGAACCTTGTATGGACAGTTTTGGGCGCAGAAACGCGTGCCGATGCAACGGTTGTAGATCTGGTTGTTGAGCCCCTCTTTGGAGTGATGGGGTGCGTAGACCGGGCAGACCGATTCGCAAGGCGCGTTGTCGCAATGCTGGCACATCATGGGCAAAAAGATCATCCGGGTGGGATCCTCGGGGTCGTGGTAGCGCTCGATGCGCATCCAGGCCATCTCCCGGCCTTCGATGATCCGCGCCTCGCCGACGATGCCCAGATTGTTTTCCGCGTAACAGGCGGCCACGCACGCACTGCAGCCGATGCACCGGTCCAGGTCCACCACCATGCCCCACCGATAGCCGTCGTGATCGTGGGGCGGGTAGATGTCGCGGCTGTGGTCGTAGCCCTCGGGCAGCGGCAGGGTGAGAGGGAAGTCGTTCATGGTGAGGCCTTCCAGCCGGTCGGAATCGGAGGCTTTGTCCAGCGGCACGCTCAAGGCGATCTTGCGATCATGCTGGATGCGGCTGCCCGACAGGGTGGCCAGGGCCGTACTGCCCGCGGACGCGTCGAGACTTTCGACCACGGCCGTATAGTCGGGAGCGCCGCTCTGGGCTTCGGTTTGCCCGTCCAGCAGGGCCACGGGATTGACTCCCTGCCCCTGGGCGTAACGTCCCATCCGGGTATGCCCCTGTCCAGCGGAAACCACCACGACTGTGGGGTGAACGCCGGGGTGGCCATAGGCCTGCAGTGCGATCTTGCCATAGGCCGTGGCCACTTGAATTTTCCGGCCATCCTGCCAGCCACGGGCGGTCATGACCTGGGGGTTGACCATCGCCAGCGACTGCCAGGCCACCTGGGAAACGGGGTCGGGAATTTCGGGGAGCCAGGGACGGTCGGCGTGGCGGCCGTCGTAAAACCGCAGGGAAGAGACGACATGGAGCACCATCTTGTCGGCGGCCGGCAGTGCCAGGCGGCTCAGGGCTTGGACCAGCGTCCGCACCGAGGCGGACTCCAACCGGGGCATCGGTTTGGATGCCGATCGGCCGGCCACGAAGCGTCCACCGTTTTGAACGAGTTGCAACCACTGGTCCGGAGAGTCGATGTCGTTTTCGCGTGCGATGCGTTCGGTCAGATAGTGGCGGTAGTCCCCCAACGGACGCTGGTCGTCGGGGAGCAGGTTCAGGAAAAGATCCCCGATGTTGGGCGCCGGACTGATGCGGCCCAGGGTGGGCTGCAGGGTGGCGGTCATGGCCTGTTTGCTCTCGTAGGCATCCCACGATTCCAGGGGGTGCTGGACCGGGATGATCAGATCGGCGGCCGCAGCGGTTTCGTCCATGATGGACGCAAAGGCCACGGTGAAACAGCGCGCGTCATCGAGCACCCTTTGAACCGGAGGGTCGGCCGGCAACGCATAGAGGGGATTGACCCGGTTCAGCAGCAGCAGATCGACCGGCCGATCGGCCAGACGCCGCCAGAACGCGTTGATCTGCGCCCGGGGGGCGGCGATCTCCACTCGGTGGCGCTGGTCGAAATCGAAGAGCCCGAAATCGGGATCGAGGATGGCGTTGAGCATCAAAACGGCCAGGTCGGCGGCTGCCGAGGCCGCGCCGCAGGAGGCGGCCGCGGTGGGCAGGATGAGCGGCCGCCGGGCGGTCTGAAGGCGTTGGGCCAGGATTCTCAGGGTGTCGGCCGCAACGCCGGTCTTTTGGGCCAGGTCGGCCGGCCGGTATCCCGCGCTTGCCTCCATCAAGGCGACACGGAAAGGCCCCGGCAGATCCCGGCCAACGCCGTCGTCCAACAGCTGGGCGATCAGGGCCATGGCCACCAGGGCTTCGCTGCCGGGTCGGCACATGATCCACTGGTCCGCATTGGCCGCCGTCAGGGATTGATAGGCGTTCACGTGGACAAAAAAGCCCTTGGTGCCATTGTCCCAGGCGTGCATCATTTTGAATTTGCGGCTGTACTCCACCGGGGAGAGCCAGGTTTCCAGGAAGTCGGCGCCGAATCCCACGATCAGATCGGCCTGATCGAGATGGTAACCGGGCAGTTCTGCCCTTCCGAAGAGCTGGTCGTGGGCGAATTTGAGCGATTCGTAGGCAAAGGGTTCGAAGATCAGGGGACCGGTGCTGCGATGGCCGGCGAGCACCGAACCGAACAGGTCGAGCAGATGGCGGCCGGTCACCTCGGACAGCATGGCAACGCGGTCCGGTCCGGCGGCCGCCGCCGCATGGGCCTTTTGCTGGACGATGGTCAGGGCCTGGGCAAAGGAGATCTTCCGCCACCCCTCCTTTTCCTTGAGGAGCGGCGCGTGAATGCGGTCGGGGTGATACAGCCCCTGCAGCGCCGCATGCCCGCGGGCGCACAACTTGCCCTGGTTGACCGGATGGAGCGGATTGCCCTCCAGCTTGACCACCCGGCCCTCGCGGTTCTTGGCCAGGATGCCGCAGCCGGCCGGACATTCGCGGCAGGTGGAGGCATACCAGGTGGCTTCGCCGGTCACCATGTCTTCGGGTGCACGCACCAGGGTGTAGAGATGTTTTTCGGGATGTGCATTGCAGCCGGCGGCAAAGGCCACGCTTCCCATTCCGGCCAATTTGAGGAAGGTCCTTCGATCCATACACCCTGCCTGTCGATACCGCCGCGCGTCGGCAACTGATCCGGTGCGTTCGATCCATGCCGTCAACTTTGCATGGAGACGTGCCGAGAGGGAAACATCGCGTGTGAACGGCGCCGGAAAACGAGCGATATGATTTAAACGGTAAACATGTTCGAAGTCAGCATGAACGATAGCTTCAAATCAGGTAACAGAAGCCGGACTGTATTGTCAATTGCTTAAACGGCCAATCCGGCCTGCTGCATCAGCGGCACCAGGTGGTCGAAGCTCTCCCGGCCGGCCGCCTCGGGCCGATCCACGTAAGGGTAAAGCTCCAGGCTGATGTCGCGGGCATACCCGAGCGAGCGCATTGCCTGGAACATGGCCGGGAAATCGATGGCGCCCAACCCGGCGATCAAATGGTTGTGGGTCCGATCCGCGGCGATGTCTTCGATATGCATGTGCCCCACCCACTGAAAAAGCTCTTCCAGTGCGCCGGCCGGATCTTCACCCGCGCAGAAGAAGTGCCCGATATCGAAATTGACGCCCACCGCATTGCAACGGATCTCGCGCACGAAGGGTTTGATTTCCGATGTCCGTTCCATGAGCAGGTTGGGTTCGGGTTCGATGAGCAGTTGGACGCCCAACGCTTCGGCCCTGGGAATCACCTGGTCCAGGCCTTTGTGAAACAGGGCCAGAGCCTCCTTGCGGCTCATGCCCCTGGGCAACGGGCCGCCCGGGGGAACGGAGATGTTGGCGCAACCGAGAGTGGCCGCAATCTCCAGGCAGGCCAGGGTGTGGTCAACCCGGATCTGGCGCCGCTCGGCCTCGGGCTCGATCCAGGAGGGCAGATAGGTGTCGCCCACGGCAAAGAGGGTGAAGCTGTTCAGGTTGGTCGGTTTCAACTGGTTTGCCGCCAGCCGTGCACTGACGTCGACCAGACGGTTGGTGTCATACTCGGGTGGATAGAGATGGGGTTGGTCGCACATGATCTCCACCCCTTTGAATCCCAATTCGGCGATTTTGTCCAGCGCGTCCAGAAGGGAAAATTTGACGAAGGCGTTGGTGCTGTATCCAAAAACCATTTCGATTCATCCTGTCGTTTTCAATGGTAGGTCAATCCAAAGGGCCCAAGATCCGTTCGACGATCTGTTTTTCCAGTCGGTCGAGAGCGGCCAGCTGATCCTGAAAGGTCAATGGTGGATGCTCGCCCACCGCCTTTTTGAAGTAAAACCCCAGGTCGGAACAGGGGCCCCCCATTTCGGCGTTCTTCAAGGCCGCCACCCAGCACGCCAGATCGATCACCAGGGGCGCGGCCAGTATGCTGTCCCGGCCCTGCAAATTGAGTCGCAGGCTCATCGGCATGCCAAAAATACCCTTGAAATCGATGACATCCCATGCCTCTTTGGCGTCGCCGCGCGGCGGGTAGTAATCGATATGCACCTTGTGGCTGGCCTCACCATAGGGTTCACCGACGCAATATCCAAGAATCTCATCCAGCAGGTTGGTCTTGTTCCGCAGTTTTCCGCAGGCCCGGTCCGGATCCATCAGATTCCGGCCATCGGCATTGCCCAGAATATTGAGGCTGTACCAGCCATCCACATACAATGAACGCGCCTTGAGCGCCGAGGCCAGTACCACCTTCAGGTAGGTCTGGCCGGTCTTGCCGTCCCTTCCCGCCAAGGGAATGTTGCGCAGGTCCGCCTCGCGGCAGACCAGGGGCAATTCGACGGTGTTGGGGGTAAAGTTGACGACGGGGATTCCCATCAATACGGCGGCCAGAACATAGCCCAAATCGGGAAGGGCCGGTTCGTTCATGCGGCCGAGGTCGTCCAGGGATTGGAGCTGGTGGGCCTGCCCGAAATCGCAGGCCGCGGGCAGCAAATTGACCAGCACTGGTTGGGCACCGGGATGATCGGACAGAAAGCGGTGCATATCCTGCTGAACCACTTTCACCTGATCGGCGAGACGGGCATTCTGATCCGGCGCCGGCCGCACCGCGACCCCGGCCAGGGCCTCGGCGTGCGGACGCCATTGAGACTGCGGGATGACCCCGTGCCGTTCGAGTGAACGGATCAGCGGTACCGGATCGGTATCCCAACCGGTCATCCGCATCGACTGGGGGACGCCGCATCCCCGAAGTCGGCCTCTGGTCGTCAGGCCGGACAGAATCGGGTTCGGATCTGTGGCCATCTGTGCAATGGCGGCGGCCAGGGTGGTGCCGATGGCACCGTTGGCCCCCGCCACCATGAGCAGGAGTTCGCGTTCAGCGGTCTGTTCTGTCGATATCATCGCGGGTGTTTCCGTAGGGGTGGACCGATTTTCGCGTCTCGCACAGAGCGGCACCGCCTTCTAACCGGCCGGCCGTGCGAGCGCAAAAATGCGCGCCATCGCCTCCGACCGGGTCAGCGACGGCGCCCGTGACTGGATCGTGTCAATTTTGTGGGCGGTTACTCCACCGCCCCGCTGATGACAAACCCCTTGGTCGTCCCTCCGGTGGAAGAAGAGGTCCCGGCGATACGCGCCAGGTAGGCGGGGCCGAGTTTTTCGATATGATCGCCGATGTTGTCGAAGTAGTTGTAATGGGACTGTTCCTCGTCGATGATGGTCTCGAAGAGTTTCATGCTGGTGCTGTCCCCGTTCTCGCGGCAAATTAGAAGAAATTCGTTGTAGACGTCGATGGTATGGTCTTCCAGGTCCGCATCGAAGGGGAAAATGGCTTCGACCGGTTGGCCCTTCTTGGTCTTGGCGGCGGGTTCGGTTACCGGTTCGCCGCCCAGTTCCTTGACGCGTTCGGCGAACATTTCGGCATGGCGCATCTCGTCGATGGCGATCAGTTTGATGTTGGCCGCCAACTGGCCGTAATCCATGTCGTCCAGGTTGTAGTGCTGGTTCATGTACTGGGTGATGGCCTGCAACTCCATGGCGCGGGCCTTGTTCAACACGTCGATGACCTTGGCTTTCTTGTCGTTTTTCGCGGGTTTCGGCATGGTGGGTATCCTCCTTTGGATGCGTTCGTTTCAAAAACGGATGCGGCAACCGGCCGGTCCGGAAGCGATTCTGCCCATGGGCCCGCCGCCTCACTGTTGATTCTGCGGATTGCCGTCCGGATTATACTTCAATTCGTCGAAGTCGATGTTTTTGGCCGCCGCCTCTATTTCCTCCCAAGGTATTTCCGGCAAGGAAAGGCGGTCGGGCCGCAGACGCCGTGCGTCCCTCAGGTAGACATGCACGATCTCTTTGCTGCTCTTGCCCGTATTCCAGTGCACGAGCACCCGTATGCAGCGCGGCAGGCCGCCGGGCACCTGCATTTCGTGCCCACAGAGCAGGGCCGCATCATACCAGCCCAACTGGCGGGCCGCCAGAGCCGGATAGGTCGCCGTCAAGTCCACCGTGGTCGTAAAATAGGCGCTGGCCACATCCTCGGGGTCGACACCGTTGGCGCGGATCAAGATGAACAACATCTCGCGGGTGGCCTCGAGAATGGCCTCGCTGCTGTTTTCGGTCACCGTGGTGGCGCCGCGAATACCGCGGCACCTGACAGCCGGCGGATAGCCCTCTCCGGCTTGTACCTTACCCGTCATCGCCCCCCTCTTCATGTTTCCTGTCGGCACCATCGAGCAAATAGATAGCACACTATCGGGTGTGTGTTAAAGTGATGTTTTACGCCGATCCCGCGGATTCGAGTGTTGCGCCATCAAACGTGCAGCGCGTGTCGTTGGCCGTCGATCTCGATGGTGGTCTTCGAGTAGGTCAACTTTTCGACCATGCGGCCATCCCTGAAATGCATCACGTCCACGCCGCGTCGTTTTTCCAATCGGCGCTCAAAGCCCTTTTCCCGGCATGGCCATTCGAGCCGCCATCGAAAAAGCACTTTTTGCGCGGCTTCGTCGATGAAAAGATCTTCATGAATGAAGCTGAAATCGCCCTGGGCAAACCAGGGACCCCATGCCTGGCGCAACTTCTCTTTACCCCTGGCCTGGCCTCCGGTCCAGTTGTCGAAGACGATATCCTCGCTCATCAGGGCCAGGACGCCTTCCAGGTCGTAATTGGCCCAGGCGACGTTCCAATTCTCGATGGCGCGTTGCAGCGCGTCTCTAGACAGCTTCATGGCGGTCTCCTTCCGCAAAAAAGTTTCAATGTGTTGAATGAATGCCTCGGCCCCTTCCGGACAGGTGATGGTCCAGACCGGCAAATGCGTGAAAGGCGTCAGATCGGCACATGCGGTGGGGCACCCCTGGACGGCCAGGACGAGATCCAATTCCCCGCTGTCCGGCCTCACGAGAACGGCATCCGGGGCGATGCGCGCCGCGATCTCCTCGACCAGGGCGACGCGATCGTAATCGGGCGTGCACCCCCCGCAATACTTCAAACCGATCTTCAAAGGGTGGGCATCACGCATCTTCGATGCCGGAGAGCTTTTGGGCCGCCCGCTTCTTTTCGGCCAGGTTGACCAACCGGGAAATCATGATGCGCTGGGCCTGGGGCGATCCGGCCCCGTGCATGGACTCGGTCAGATAGCCCACCGCCGCCGTTCCCAGGGTGAGGTTTTCGATCAAGCGCAGGATCCGCATGCGGTTCATGGTGGGCACGTCGCAATCGCCGGCATAGTATTTTTCCAACCACTTGGCAGTCGCCGGCGCCTTGAAATCATCCTCGGCCGGCATGGTCACCATCAGGCCGCCGGCGATATCCTGGGCCAGGCGGGCGATCTCGTATGGAAAACGGGTGACGTTCTGCTTGTGCACGTTGGCCAGGAGCTTGTCTACTGCATAGGTGCCGCTCGGCTCCTTATGCCCTTCGCTGGCGCAGGAGATGCAGCCGCAATAGAGGGTTTCGTTGAGATGGTTCATCTCGATGATCTTGTCCTTGACGTGCGATGCGCGCTCGACGCCGTTATATTCGGCCACGGTCTGGGCCGCTCCGATGAGCACGTCGCCGACCCCGACCTTGCAGGCATAACTCTGGCGGTGATAGGCGGCGAAGTTTTCCACCAGGCTGCCGGCGAATTCATACTCCTTGTACATGAACACGCGCTCCCAGGGTACAAAGACATTGTCGAAGACCACCAGGGCCTCGTGACCGCCGAAAAAGGGATTTCCCCGATCCAGCTGCCCGGCTTCCAATTTGCGCGTGTCGCACGACTGGCGTCCCATAATATAGATGATGCCTTCGGCATCGCTGGGCAGGGCGAACGAAACGGCGTAATCCTTGTCTTCGGCGCGCATGGCGATGGTGGGCATGACAATGACCTCCTGGGAGTTGACCGCGCCGGTCTGATGGGCCTTGGCACCGCGCACCACGATGCCGTCGGCACGCTCCTCGACCACGTGCAGAAACATGTCGGGGTCGGTCTGCTTGTGGGGCGGCAGGCCGCGATTGCCTTTGGGGTCGGTCATGGCGCCGTCGCAGGTCAGATCGTTTTCCTGCACATAGGTCAGATAGTCGATGAAGCGCTTGCAATAGGAGGTCCCGTGCTTCTGGTCGATGTCGTAGGTGACGATGGACAAGGCGTTGAGCGCGTCCATGCCCACGCAGCGCTGAAAGCAGCAACCCGTGGCCCGTCCCAGCAGGCGGCCCATCTTGCTCTTTTTCACCAGGTCGTCGATGTTCTGGTGGATATGGGTAAAACGGTTGATCCGCTTGCCGGTGATGTGCGACGTGGCGGTCATGATATCTTCGTACTCGGGCCGCATGGCCATTTCGTAGGTCTTGGCCACGGCATTCATGGAGGGACGAATGATCGGATCGTCCACCACGTTATCGACGCGCTTGCCGAACATGTAAACCACGAGGTTCAGGCGGCGCAGGCTCTCTTCGTATTGCTGGGGGGTCATCATGGCGGTCGATTACCTTTCCATATGGATTTCAATAGGTTATTGTTATGTTGCGTGGGAAGGCACCACTATATGAGCAAACGAATGGGCGTGTCAAGGCGGCGCCTGCTTCTTGCGCCGGGCGGCCAGCTGGGCCTGCAGGGCGTCGATGCGCCGGTGGTTGTCTTCGGAACCGATGTAGCTTCTGAAGAGCCACTCCTGGAGGCGAAGAGCACCGTCCAGGTCCTGGTCGAGAATCATGTTACCCAGCTGTTTGGTCTCCTTGAGGCAGCCGCGATCGTAGGCGGCCATTTCAACGGCGATGCGATCCACCGAGGAGAGGAGTTCGCCTTCGGGAAACACCTTGCTCACATAACCCATACGCTCGGCCTCGTGGGCATCGTAAATCCGCCCGGTCAAGGCGACCTCCTTGGCCCGACCCAGGCCGATGATGCGCCATAGCGGATCCATGATCGGGGTAAGAGAGAGCACGATCTCGCGCTGGCCGAACTTGGCGCGCTCGGAAGCGTAGCGGATGTCGCACATCATGGTCAGATCGAATCCGCCGGCGATGGCGGGACCGCCCACGGCACAGATCACAGGCTGACTGCAGAACAGGATGGCGCGGTAAGCCCGGTGAAAAAGGGCCGTGTAGCTCTCATTGGAAACCTTTTCGAGCTTGCGGATCTCGTTGAGGTCGAAACCCGCCGAAAAATAACGCTCCCCGCCGGTAAAGACGATCACATGGACATCTTCCCTGGCGCTCAACTCGGTAAAGAGCGTCTCGACCTCCACCAGCACCTCTGGCGACAGGCTGTTTCCCTTGTCCGGCCGGTGAATCGTTACGGTCGCCACCCGGGACGCCACCGAAAGCAACAGATGCTGCATCTCCATCATTCCCCTCCTTTGGAAAAAGTGTCCTCGACACACCCCCACCCGTATTCCCGACGACCCGATCAACACGCAAAACGCAAACCGCCCGATCCGGTGATATTTCCGGAGATCGGGCGGCATCAGCGTCTAAGCGACAGGTCCGAGCGGCCTGCTACTTCTTGGTGTAATCGTACCAGCCCTTGCCGGTCTTTTCGCCGTAGTGTCCCTGGACATATTTCTCCACCAGGCTGGGGGTGGGCAACTGGGAACGGTCACCGGTGGCCCGGAAGGCCTCCATGCCCATGATGTAGCTCAGGTCGATGCCGGTCAGGTCGTTGAGACGGAACGGGCCCATGGGATGTCCGGCGCCATAGACACACGCCTTGTCAATGTCTTCCACCGAAGCCACGCCCATTTCCAGGATCCACATGGCTTCACGCGAAATGGCCTTGAAAATTCGGTTGAGCAAAAAGCCGTCGACCTCTTTTTTCAGATGGACCGGTACCTTTTCCAGCTTCTTGCACAGGTCCATGGAGATTTCTCTGGTTTCATCGGAAGTATGGGGTCCCTGTACCACTTCGACCAGTTTCATGACCAGCGCCGGGTTGAAAAAGTGCAGGTTGCACACCTTGTCGGGGCGTTTGGTGGCATCGGCGATTTTGGAGCTGACGATGAACGAGCTGTTGGTGGCCAGAATGGCGTGCGGGGGGGTGAATTTGTCCAGGTCTGCGAAGATCTTGCGTTTCAGGTCCAAAATCTCGAGGACCGCTTCGATGACGTAATCGGCATCCTTGCAGGCCTCCTGAAGACTGGAGGTGAACGATATGTTCGCCCGGGCCTGTTTGGCCTGCTCCTCGGTCAGTTTGCCTTTGGCCACGCGACCGGGCAGGTACTTGTCCACGAAAGCTTCGGCCTTTTTAAGAATATCTTCCTTGATATCCGTGCAGACCACTTTGAAACCCTGGATGGCGCTCAAGGTGGCGATCTGGTGCCCCATGTTTCCGGCACCGACAACAACGATTTTTTTGACATCCTCGATTTTCATGACATCCTCCTTGTGTGGTGAATAAAGTGAAGGGAATCGATTTGCCCCCCGAATTTTTGTCAGCCGAACCCAGCGAACCAGATGAATCAAGGGAGAACGATGATACGCGTACACGCCGGCGAGTCTCTATCCGAGCGAACGTTCGATTTTATAGCACCACCCTTATGGCCAGGTCAAGGCGAGATAAAGGTATTTAAAAAATCAAAATCGGGCCATTCGCAGTTTGTGGATGGGCATGACCTAAACTTTCCGGCAGGTTGGGTCAATAATAGTAAGGGGAGTCGGGTGGTCTGCGACGACCCCGGGAAACGGCAACTATAAATGTGGAAAAACTATGATTTTTCAAGGTGATGTCAGTAAATATCATCCGGCCGACGCGCTCATGTTCCTTTCCCAGTTGAGTCTGAGCGGTGTCTTGTCCGTTGCCTGCGGTCCACAAATGTTGACCCTGGCGTTCAATGACGGCCATCTGATCGATGCCCAGTCGGCGGCCGGTGATGAAAAAATCTTGGGGGCGCTGCGAAGCCAACGGGTGATGACCGACGACCAGGAGCGGCAAATCCGACATGTCCAGGCCGAAACCGGCATGCCGGTCCGCCAGGTGCTGGCGGAACTGGAGCTTTTCCCTCTGTCGCAGATCAAAAAAATCCTGGAGCTGGGTATCAGCGAGGTGCTGCTGGAACTGTTCATGCTTCAGGAGGGTCAATTCCACTTCACCGACACGCCCGTGGATCCGGATGGGTCCGGCATCAAGTTGGACACGGGCGCCGCGGCCATCCGAATTCTCTCCCATGCCGACGAATTGCGCAGCTTTGAAAAGTCCATCGTCACCCTGGACCGCAGGATCCAACCGAAGGCGGCCCCTGAGGCGCTCATCACCGCCCTGTCGAGCGAGGAACGGGCCCTGGTGCAGCTTGCCCTCAAGGCATCGAGCGTACGCCACCTCATGCAACAGGCCCCTGTCTACACCCATGGGGCCATGCAGTCGGTCGAAAAACTGCTGACCGATGGTCTATTCGTCCTGGGGCCGCTGTCCGAAAAAGAAAACATCCCTGCTCAGTCCGCCTCGGCCACCTCTGTGGACCCGCTGTTCGGCGCCTATAAGCAGGCATTCAAGATGCTGATCCGCACCGATGAGGTGCTCAAAAAGGTCGAGGCGGTTATCGGCTTCTGCAAAAACTTCTATGACGGCATCCTGATCCTGACGGCCAAGGAGCAGCGGGTGATTCACTGCAAGATGATCACCATCGACAAGGGCCGCAACATCGGCCAAAAAACGATCAAAGGCGATCTGGGAACCATCGAACGAGACCCTATGTTTCAGGCGGTGCAGCGCACGGGTATCGGCTTTTTCGGAAAAATTTTTCAGTCCCCGCTCATCGACCGGGTGGCCGAAACCCCGGCTGCCGGCGAATGCGCCCTGCTGCCCATCGTCAACAAGCCCCAGTTGTCGATGTTCTTCTATGCCTTTTCCGCGACCCAATACCCGGGGCTTTCCCCGCACCACTATCTCGAGCTGTTGTCGTGGCTGATCACGCCCTCGGACAAAAGCGCGGGAAAGGTCCCATCCCCGACCTCGGTCGGCGCCGAATCCGGCCCGGCGTCGCCGACCGGTCCCTCATCCCGGGATGTGGCCGTGCAGCTGGTAGCCAAAATCGAAGAGCTGCCGCCGTTGCCCGCCATGGCATCCAAGACGCTGCAATTGCTTTCCGATCCGGAAACGGACATGGAAACGGTGGAAAAAACCCTGGCCCACGACCAGGCCCTGGTGGCCAAAATCATCAAGGTGAGCAATTCCGCGCTCTATGGCGGCTACCAAAAGGCCAACACGCTTCGCCAGGCCCTCACGCGGTTGGGCGCCAAAACGACGAAGAGCCTGATCCTGGCCGCCTCGACCCGCGGCTACTTTTTCAAGGAGCGCAAGGGGCTGAAGGCCTGGGGCCCTATTTTGTGGCAACATTCGGTCGAGTGCGGCTTCGCGGCGCGGCGGATTGCGGCGGCCTGCCGTTATGAAGACTCGGAACAGGCCTTTATCGGCGGCATCATGCACGACATCGGCAAGTTGGCCATTCTGATGGTGGACGAAAAGAAGTTCATGGAAATTCAACGGGTACAGATTACGGAAAACATCACCGACCTGGCGGCCGAGAACGAGATGCTCGGTTCGACCCACACCGAACTGGGGCGTCTGCTCATGGAAAAATGGCGTATGCCCGAAGCGGTCCAGGTCTGCACCCAATTTCACCATTCGCCCGATCAGGCCGGCCCCCACACCGTCCTGTCGGCCATCGTGGCCTATGCCAACCATCTCAGCCACACCCTGGGCCGCCATCCCCAGCCCGAAACCGAAAAGAGCCTGGCTCAAACCGGACATCTCCTGAACATCATGGGCCTGTCACCCGAGCAACATGCCCCACTCATGGAAAAAGTGGGTCGCGATTTTGAAGGCACCGACATGGTCGAGTGATCGGTCACAAAAAAAGGGCCTGCGCCGGCAGGCCCTCGAACAACGAAACATACTCGAAACCATCGTCTAATCGATCTTGGTGTCCAGCGGAAGAATGCCCGCCGCCACCTTGGCCCGCATTTCATATTGTTTCAACGGCGATTCGTGCAGAATCATCATCTTCTGCGCAGCCATGGAGCCTTCGGCATGCACGGTGGTCACCTCGTGGAAGGCCGACTCGTGGGAGGCGACATGGCGCATGGTTTCGTGAATCATGCGCAGGCGCTCCTCGGTCGTGCTGTCGGCCGTTCCGCCCAGATAGTGATCCAGGTAATCGTGGATCTCGGGGTTGTCCCAGTCGCGCTTGTCGGGAGAAGTCGCCAGGATGCCGCCGCCGATATCCTGAATCAACTTGACGAACTCGTGATACTTGCTGGCGAAATGGAGCTTGGCCATGTTGGCGATAAGGGGGTTGGGCACCGCAATGTCACCGAACATGACCGGTTTCATGGCAGCGGCATCGGCCAGGGCGCGCAAGGTTTCCACGTAGGCCGCGATATCGGCCAGCTTCTCGCGAATATGGCCGACCTTGAACAGGCCATTGTACTTGGCCATGGCCACGGCGCAGCCGGCCATCACTTCCACGTTGGGCACCTTGTAGCTGATGGCCGTGAAACGATGGAAGGTGGCGAATGTGTAAGCGATGGCCATGGAGTACTGCCATTCGCCGCACATGAAGACGCGATCCCAGGGCACGAAGACGTTGTCGAATACGATCATGGCCTCGGTCAGCTCGCGCACCGGCCGATCGGCATGGAACTCCTTGTCCGACCAGGGGCCGCGACCATTGCGGCAGATGAAGGTGATGCCCTTGGTGTTGGCCGGTATGGCAAAACTGACCGCGTAATCGGCCTCGTTTTCACGCATCTGACGGGTGGGCACCACCAGGATCTCGTTGGCTGCCGGCGCGCTGGTAATGTGGATCTTGGCGCCCTTGACGATGATCCCGTCCTTGTTCTTGTCCACCACATGCAGATAGTAGTCCGGATGTTTCTGATGCGCGGGCTCTTTGGAACGATCGCCCTTGACGCAGGTGATCGCGCCGCAGGTGTGCAGATCGTTCTTGCGCAGATGCTCGAGGAAGTTCTTGGCGTTCTCCTCATATTGCTTGTTGCCCATCTGCTTGGCCACGGCCATGGCCGCGTTCAGGCAATCGGTGCCGATGTCTTTGCCGAACGGCAATCCGCCGGTCTTGCGCATCAAGGTATGGATGGCCTTGGTCCGATTGGCCAGGTCTTCCGGTGTCTTGGGCGTGACGAAAAAGCGATTGATCGGTTCGCCGGTTTCCGGGTGTTTGGCAATCAGCAAATCCTTTGTCGCCTGGTCACCTTTCTGGGCGAGCTCATAGGCGGCGCCGATGGTTTCCACGGTAAGGCCAAGGACGCGGTGTTTGGTGATGTCTTCCACCCGTTCACCGCTGATGTAGACTTTTCTCCCATCCCGTAAACTTTCCCTGTACTCCTCAATAGTGCGAATCCCCATAATGCGCCCCTTTCTTTTAAAGGTGTCCGTTAGACCGACCCTTGGACTGCCATCGCCGGGCCATAGGAGAAGAGTTAAATTGGCACTGGCCGGGCAGGCAAGGAAGGAATGCAACCATACCCATGCGACCCGATGTCGCGTATCCAACAGAACAAACTGAATGAATGTATAATGATATAACAGTTTATGAAAGCGTAAATAGCGCCCATCCACAAATGGCCAATTTGGCTGGTTCTGGATGCGCACTGACAGATAGCGGCGGATTCATCTTCGAGGAAAGGCAGCCGCCCTGCGCCATATTGGCTCGTTCACCGGATCAAACTATGACATCCGATAGAGATATCAAGTCCGCCAAGGCAGGGGAGATGGGCCGGCAGGCCACCGGTCCATGACAGAACGCCTGTTGATGGGGTTTAGGGGAATTGGGCGCCGGAACCGGTTTCTCCGGAAATGCCCAGAGCTTGGGAACGGTGGTCTGCGCTGCTTCCTCGAACCGTGTAGCGGCCGTCTCGCAGGGCCTGGGCGAGTTGCCACTCGGTATGAAAGAGATCCTCGAAACAGGTGTAGGCGTTGCCGAGGGCCTGAATCCCATGGGCATCCGATCCGCCGGTACCCGGCAAGCCCATCTGCCGGGCCGCCCACTGGGCGCGCTCGTTTTTATCGGACCGAACGCTACCGTTGAGGGTTTCGATGGCGGCGATTCCCTTTAATCCCAAAATCCGGTCCCCCAGAGCACGAGTGACCATGCCTTCCTGGTAGGGGTGGGCCGGCACCGCGGCACCGCCTCTGCGATTCACCCAATCTACGACCGTTTGCATGGGCAGACCGGGCAGTAGATCGCCCCGGCCCGCCGTCACGCCGTAGATTAACAAATGGCCCTCCTCGGCACGATACTCCAGGCCCCTGAAAATGGGAAAATTCTCCTGCGCTGCAATTTGAACGAACGGTGCGCTCAGGTCATAGGCATGATGTTCGGTGATGCACACCGCATCCAACCCCACCTGCCTGGCCCTGCCCACCACCTCGTCCGGCCGAATCGCCGAGTCGCCCCCCAGTAGCGTGTGAATGTGTAAATCGATCTTGAACATGTCGCTATTGCCGCCTTATTTTCACTTCATCAACATTTGAGCGTATGGGCTTTTTCCTTCTGTTTTTCCAATTTGCGCAGTCTGTTGCGTTCGATCGCCTCGTTGTTGCGCCGACAGGCCTCCTCGGAGTCGAATCGCACCTCGGGCACGGCCCTGGGGCGATGGTTCTCGTCCAGGCTGACGAAGGTCAAATAGGCCGAGGCGATGTGACGGACTTCGCCGGAGAGCAGATTCTCGGCTTCGACCCGCACGCCGATCTCCATGGAGGAGCGACCGACATAATTCAGACTCGCCTTGAGCGTCAACAGTTCACCGACAAAAGCCGGGTTGTGAAAATCGAGCCGATCGATGGAAGCCGTCACCACGTTGGCCCGCGCATGGCGGTAGGCGACAATGCCGGCGGTATTGTCGATGTGTTTCATGATGACGCCGCCATGCACATTGCCCGCCGGGTTAGTGTCCGCCGGCATCACCAGGTAGGAGACGACCAGGCTGGTATCTTTGGCGCTTTTTCTCTCCATAGCAGTTTCCTCCACATTGACCTTGCTATTTTGTGTTCCACGATGTGAACCCGGAAACCTATTGACCCGTCCCCTGTTTGGCAAGAAAAAAGCGGCTCCCAGAGAAAAACAAGCCGCGACAGTCGATGCGGTGCCGCACGATATGTTCGACCATATCATATGCCTTTTGACATCCACAACTCATTATGGATTGACTCAGCACGCGATTGACCGTATGCTTGAACTCTTCGACAAAGCTATCATTCACGTTCCATTTCAAGCCCATGGACCGAGTCGCGGAGATCAGGTTCGCGCCCCGGCCAACGACGCATAAATGAGGCGGCTGAATGACCTTGCCATACCAAATCAACGCATCGACAACTGCCTCGCCCGTCATTCCCCCCATGGGGATCGACGTATCGAACGGCCATTACCGGATTGATCCGGCAAGCTTGGGTATTGCATCACCACAAGAAAAAAGGAGGAGAAAATGAAGAAGAAAATGATCCAGTTGATCATGGGGTTTCTGGTTTTACTCCTGGCGGCACCTTGTTTCGCGGCGGATACTATTTCCATCGGCTACACGGGGCCATTGAGCGGCGGTGCGGCCAAATACGGCAACAACAACCTGCAGGGCATCCAGCATGCCATCGATGAAATCAACGCGGCCGGTGGCATCACCGTGGCCGGCAAACCATACACCTTCAAGTTGACGGCCCTGGACGACAAGTACAAACCCGCGGAAACCGTTGCCAACGCGAGGCGGCTCATGTCCACCATGTCGCCCAAACCCATCGCCGTTTTCTGTCCCCACAGCGGCGGCATTCTGGCCATGGAGCGCTTCAACGAAACCGAAGGGTTCCTCATGCACGGTTATACGGACAACGTGGCCGTCATCAAGCAGGGCAACAAACTGGTGGTCAAGGCGCCCATGTCCATGGCTTTCTACAACTCGGGTCCGGTGGATATCGGCTGGGAGCGAGGCTACCGCAAGGCGGCCCTGCTCTGCGGCTCCCACGAAGCCGGCAAAATGGCGGAAAAGCTCTTTCTCGCCCAATGGAAGGACAAAGGCGGTGAAATTCTCGAGGTGGCCAGTATCGATTTCAAAACCGTGACCGACTTTTATCCCTACTTGACCAAGGCGCTCTCCAAGAACCCGGACTGCATCTACCTCTATGGGCCTTCCGAACCGTCGGCCATGATCGTCAGCCAGGCGCGCGAACTGGGTTTCAAGGGCGGCTTTCTGCTCGGCTCACAGTGCAAGATGGACGAAATGGCCAAGATCGCGCCCATGGAGGCGTTGAACAACTCGGTCGGCGTATGCCCGGTGGGCATGATGCCCCTGCCCCTCATGCAGAAATACAATGCCAGCCACAAAGCCAAATTCGGTGAGGATGCCATTCCAACGTCGGAGTCGGCCTTCAATTACGAGGTCATGTACATCTTCGCCGAAGCCATGAAAAAGGCCGGCACGGTCACCGATCCCTACAAGATCCGGAAGGCGATCGATGATGTCCTGCCAGTGGGCGATCACGCCATACGCGGCATGTACAAGGTGACGCCGGAGGGTCAGTTTATCTCCGGCTATTTCGCCATCCAGATCCTGGACGGCAAGTTCACCGACCCCATCAATATCGATCCGGGTCCGTGGTATGAAAAATACGGGGCCACCTGGATGCCGGAATAGCCCCGTGGCCCGTTCAACCAGCGCCCGTGCACAAACAGGCAACCATTTGTGGATGGGCACTGACGAGAAAGCGCCCGGCGGCATCGTGACAACGGTCGCCGCCGGGCTTCCATTCCGCAGCGAGGCAGAGCATGGATCTTTTTTTGCAGCAGGTGATCAACGGCATCATGGTCGGCAGCGTCTATTCGCTGGTGGCGCTGGGGCTCACCATCATTTATGGTATTCTGGGCGTTCCCAACTTCGCCCATGGGTCGCTCTACATGCTGGGTGCCTATTTCTCGTTTCTGCTGGTCACGGCCGGCGGCGTCAACTACTGGCTGGCCATCCTCATCTCCATGGCCGCTCTGACCGTCATCGGCATGGTGATCGAGCGCATCGTTTTCCGGCCGCTGGTCAACGCCCCCCATCTCAACAGTTTCATCGCGGCCATCGGCCTGATTTATGTCATCGACAACGTGGCGCTGATCGTCTGGGGCCCTGATTTCAAACGCTTCCCCCCCCTGTATGACCAGTTGTATCACTTCCTGGGCGTGACCATCACCCTGCATCGCATCATCATCGTCGTCACGGCGGTCGTGCTCATTGTGTTGCTCGAACTGTTCATCAAGAAAACGACCATCGGCTCCGCCATCGAGGCCACGGCCCAGGATCGGGTGGGCGCCCGCCTTTCGGGCATCAACGTCACGCGGGTGGACATGTGGACTTTGGGCCTGGGCACCTCCCTGGCGGCCGCGGCCGGTGCGCTTATCGGGCCCATCCTGCTGGTCTATCCCGCCATGGGCGGGGCGGTGACTCTCAAGGCGTTCGTCATCATCATTCTGGGCGGCATGGGCAGCATCCCCGGCGCGATCCTGGGCGGCTTTATCCTGGGGCTGATCGAAAGCATCGGCGGGGCCTACCTCACCACCAATTACCATGAAGTCCTGGCATTCGGCCTCTTGGTCACGGTTCTGGCCATCAAGCCGACCGGGTTATTCGGAAAGGCACACTGAAAGTGAACACATCGCCCCTGAAACCCGGCTTTCTGATACCGGCAGCCATCCTCCTACTGGCCGTCGTCGCTCCGTTGCTCTCCGAAAACCGATACCTTCATCATTTGATGATCATGGCCTGCGTGTGGGGTATCGCGGCCACCGCCCTGAATCTGGTCATGGGGTATGCCGGCCAGGTCAACCTCGCCCACGGGGCGTTTTTCGGCATCGGCGCCTATACGTCGGGACTGCTCATGCTCAAACTGGGAATAGGGTTCTGGATCGCCCTGCCCCTGGCCTGCCTGGCCGCCGCCCTGTTCGGACTGCTCATCGGCATGCCATCCCTGCGCACCAAGGGCGCCTATTTCGCCATCGGCACGCTCTGTTTCAATGTCATCGTCACCGTCATCATCGACCGGTGGGAGAATCTCACCGAGGGACAGCGCGGACTGCTCGGCATCCCGCCGCCATCGGCGATTCCTCTGCCATTCGGTCTGACGGTTCGATTCGACAACAACATGGTGGCCACCTACTACCTGTTCCTGATCATGCTGCTGCTCACCCTGTTCGTGACCCGGCGCATCGTCATCTCTCTGATGGGCAAGGATTTCCGGGCCGTCAAAGGCAACGAAGAGTTGGCCGCCTCCATCGGCATCAACCCCTTTCGAACCAAATTGATCGCCTTCGTGACCAGCACTTTTTTCGCCGGATTGGCCGGGGGGCTCTACGCCTCTTATATCGGGTTTCTCAGCCCTGACATCTCCGATTTTCACGTCACCTTCGAAGTGCTGATCCAGGTGATGTTCGGCGGCATCGGCACGATGGCCGGCCCGATCATCGGTGCCACCATTCTGCCGGTGATCTCAGAGACCCTGCATGCGTTGGCCGCCTATCGGATGGTCGCATACGGCATCATGCTGATTGTGGTCATCATCTTCCTGCCGACAGGGATCATGGGCGGTTTAAAAATTTTGTGGGCCAGGTGCATCACCAGGAAATAGAAACCAACAGGCGGGGTGACATGCTTTTCCAAACCATGGGACTAACCAAAAGTTTCGGCGGTCTGACCGCCGTCAACGACCTCAGCTTCGGCATCGAAGAAGGCCAGATCGTCAGCGTCATCGGACCGAACGGGGCCGGCAAATCCACGGTGTTCAACCTGGTGACCGGGGTACATCACCCCACCGCCGGCCGCATCGAGCTGATGGGCCGATCGATCACGGGCCTCAAGCCTTACCAGGTGGCCCGTCAGGGCATCGCCAGGACGTTTCAATCCACCACGGTCTTCGGCCAGGACACGGTGTTTGAAAACCTGGTCATCGGCCATCGGCTGCGCACCGGCAGCGGCCTTTTCAGCGCCCTGCTGGTCAGCGGCCGGGAGCGCGGGGACCGCAAAAAAAGCATGGCCAAGGCCGAAGAGCTGCTCTCTTTTCTCGATCTGGAACACTATCGCGACGAGGCGGCCGGCAACATCCCCCAGGAGGCCCAGAAACGGCTCTCCATCGGCATCGCCCTGGCCACCGAACCCAAACTGCTGCTGCTGGATGAACCCACCGGCGGTGTCAACCTGGAGGAGGACGACAGCCTCATCCGCATCATCCAGAAAATCAAGGCGTCAGGGGTGACCATCTGCCTGATCGAACACAAAATGAAAGTGGTGATGGGTATTTCCGATCGGGTGGTGGTGCTCAGCTACGGCAGCAAAATTGCCGAAGGCGATCCCCAGTCGGTGAGCCGCAACGAAAACGTCATCGAAGCTTATTTGGGACCGGGATATGCTGCTAAAGATTGAAAACGTCGATACCTATTACGGACGTGCGCAAGCCCTCAAGAAAATCTGCCTGCAGATTTCCGAAGGCGAACTGGTGACCATCCTCGGGGCCAACGGATCGGGCAAGACCACCCTGCTCAACACCATTTCGGGTATCTTGAAGCCCAGATCGGGCGAGATGGTCTTCGACGGCAGGCCGATCCAGCAGTTGAAGACCGATGCCATCGTCAAGCTGGGCATCTCCCAGTGCCCGGAGGGGCGGCGGCTGTTTCCCGGCATGACCGTCCTGAAAAACCTGATGCTGGGCGCCTTCGTGCACCGCAACGACCAGAAAGGGATCGAGCGGGACCTGACGACTGTTTTCAATCTCTTCCCGATTCTCGACGAACGCAAGAGCCAGCTGGCCGGCACCATGAGCGGCGGCGAACAGCAGATGCTGGCCATCGGCAGGGCCTTGATGGCGCGCCCCCGGCTGCTGCTGCTCGACGAGCCCTCGTTGGGATTGGCGCCGCTGGTGGTCGCCCGCATCTTCGAGGCCATCGAAGACATCCACCGCCAGGGCACCGCCGTCTGCCTGGTGGAACAAAACGCCGCCATGGCCATTCAGGTCGCCAACCGCGGATATGTGCTCGAAAACGGAGAGATCGTCCTGGCCGGCACCCGCGACGAACTCGAACGCAGCGACAAGATCAAACAGGCCTACCTGGGCGTTTAGACACTCATGTTTCGGCCCGAACGGCCGATATGACCATCATGAAACAGGAAAAATCAGCCCGCACCACCTCGATCCTCATCGACATCATCATGGATGTCCCCTTTTTTGCCATGCTGGACGCCCGCCAGTTGGGCGTCGTG
Source organism: Desulfatitalea tepidiphila (assembly GCF_001293685.1). NCBI lineage: Bacteria > Pseudomonadati > Thermodesulfobacteriota > Desulfobacteria > Desulfobacterales > Desulfosarcinaceae > Desulfatitalea > Desulfatitalea tepidiphila. The sequence continues at coordinate 283,915 of NZ_BCAG01000006.1, forward strand.
GCCAATCATATGAACTACTATGAGATCAAAAAGGGCGAGACGCTGTTCAAGGAGGGCGATCCGGGCGATTCGGTCTGTTTTGTCATCCGGGGATCGCTGGATGTCTTCAAAGAGACCTCCACACCCGGTCAGCATGTCCTCATCGCCACGGTCACGAAAAACAAGTCCATCGGCGAGATGGCGGTCATCGACGAGTACACCCGTTCGGCCACGGTGACCGCCCACAGCGACGCCGCCATCGTGGCGTTGACCAAGCGCGGTTTTGAAGCCATTCTCCAGGAGAACCCGGCCATCGGCGCCGCCATCCTTAAAAAAATCGCCTCTCTGGTCAGCATGAACCTGCGTCGCACCTCTTCCCAGTTGGCCGATTATATGCCGGCGCTGCCCATTACCTGAACATGACGCGGCCTCAAGGCCCTTGGGCCCAGGACCGAGGCTACAGCAAACCCAGACGGCACCACTGTTTCGTATCAATTGACCCAGGTCAAGGAAGCTTTGCACAAGGGCTGGTAAATCTGTGCCAAGCGCTTATGATGGAATAGAATGAACGCCGTCAACTACCTCAACCGATACGAAAAGGAGGGGCCATGCTGAAAAGAATCGAAATGTTCAGAGAAAACGGTTTCAAGGACAATGCTCTGTCCAATTTTCTGGTGCACGACTCGCCATACATGAAGGTGATCAATTTCAATCTCAAGGCCGGCCAGGAACTTCCCATTCACAGCCATGACATCGAAGGTCAGTTGTGCCTCAGCGTCATGGAGGGCCGCGGAGAGTTTCTGGCCAAGGAGGGAAAGACCCTGCCGGCCGAGACCGGTGATGTGCTGGTATCGGATATCGCTGAACCCCATGGGGTCCGTGCGAAGACCGACATGCGCGTTCTGGTGACCATCGCACCGCCCATCTGATGGAAACGGTGATGACGAACCTACAGGTCCGGCGCACCAACACCATATTATATTGCCGACGGTGGCAGGAGACCGTGCGCTTCTATCACGAAAAATTGGGGCTGCCCATCTCCCATGCCACCGATTGGCTTGTGGAACTGAAGCTGACCGACAGGAGTTTCATCAGCCTCGCCGATGAAAACCGCGCTACCATCACCGGCTCCGGCGGTGCCGGTATTACCCTCTCATGGCAAGTCGAGGACCTCGCGGGAATGCATGACCGAATCACTGCCATCGGCGCAGCCCCTGGACCGATCCAGACCAAATGGCGTGCGCGGGTCTTCTATTTTCGTGATCCGGAGGGGCACCGTATCGAGTTATGGTCTGCGGCATGACACCGGCTGGCACCCAGGTGTCCGCTTTTCTTGCAATCTGCATCCTGTTTCGACAGAAATTCGCCGAACACCTTCTCGAAATGAATCGACAGCGATCTCTGGCGCCGCCATCCTCCGGTCGATCGGCCGGCCTCCTTTCCTGGCATAACCGTTGCTTTTACAAATGCCATGAAAATCCAAAACAATATCTTCGAGCATCTTCCCGATCGGATCGCCGGGCTGGGCGTGCTTGCGGAAAACCTCTGGTGGAGTTGGCGCCCCAAAGCCCGAATGGTATTCAAGGCGTTGGATCGACAAGCCTGGAAAGAGAGCGGACACAACCCGGATAAAATGCTGCGGGAATTGTCCCCGGATATCCTCCGGGCTGCAGCCCGGAACCCGGACTATCTGCGGCGCTACGATGAGGTCATGGTGTTGTTCCGCGAGTATATGAGCCGCAGCGACATATCTCTGCTCAACGGCGCCCTGTCGCCGGGAGAGACGACCCTGGCATACTTTTCCGCCGAATACGGCCTGCACCGCTCACTGCCGTTTTATGCCGGCGGACTGGGTTTTCTGGCCGGAGATTTCGTCAAGGAGTGCAGTGATTTAAATATCCCCATGGTGGCCGTGGGGTTCATGTACCCCAAGGGGTATCTGCTTCAGCGCATTCGCGAAGACGGCTGGCAGGAACAACTCGACGAGCCGCTCGAGCAGGAGGCGGCGGCCATTTCGCGAGTTTTGAACGATGACGGGACGCAGTTTATCATTCCCGTGCCGCGTATCGAGCCCCCCATTCATACGGCGGTCTGGCAGATTGCCGTGGGCACCAACACGATCTATTTAATGGATACCGATATCGACCAGAACGATCCCTGGAACCGGTCCATTTCCGCCCGTCTGTATACCGGGGACCTGGAGCAGCGTTTGCGCCAGGAGATCGTTCTGGGCATCGGCGGCGCCGAAGTTCTCGAACGGCTCGGCATCCGGAATCGCCTGATCCATCTGAACGAGGGGCATGCCGCCTTCGCTTTGCTTGAACGGATCCGGGATGGCATGTTGGCCGGCCATACCTTCGAAGAGGCCCTGGAAAGGGTTCGAGCCACCACTGTGTTTACGACCCACACCCCGGTCCCGGCCGGGCACGATGTGTTTCCATTTTACCTGATGGAAAAGTACTTTCACACCTATTGGACCGAGCTGGGGCTGGACCGTGACCGTTTTTTCAACCTGGGGTTGCATCCCCTGAATCCCCAGGAGGGCTTTAACATGACGGTGCTGGCCCTGAAAGCCTCGGCCTACCACAATGCGGTCAGCCAGAGACACGCCCAAGTGGCCAGAAGCATGTGGCACTGCCTGTGGCCGGACCGATCCGAAACGGCTGTACCCATCGGCGCCATCACCAACGGTGTCCATGTGCCCACCTGGGTCGAACCCAAGTTCAGGATGCTCTTCGATCATTACCTTGGGGATGAATGGGTCGCGAAACACGACGATCCCATGGTTTGGGAAAGGGTGGACAAGATACCCGACAAGGAGTTGTGGCAACTCCATTACTGGATGAAAATCAAACTCCTGGATGCCATCCGGGCACGCTGCCGCCTGCGGTGGGTCAATGACAGGACCAGCCCTTCGATTGTAATGGCGGGTGGGGCAATGCTCGATCCCTCGATTTTGACCATCGGGTTTGCCCGTCGCTTTGCCTCCTATAAACGCGCCGATCTGATCCTCAACGACCTGCCGCGCCTTCAGCGCCTGCTCAACGACCGCTGGCGGCCCATTCAGCTCATTTTCGCTGGAAAAGCGCACCCGGCCGACGATCCGGGCAAACGCATCCTGCAGAACATCTTCAATGCCTGCCGTAATCCTGAAATGGCCGGCCGGGTGGCCTTTGTGGAGGATTATGGGGAACAGATGGCCCAATACATGGTCCATGGGGTCGATCTGTGGCTCAACACCCCCCTGCCGCCCATGGAAGCGAGCGGCACGAGCGGGATGAAGGCGGCGCTCAACGGCGTGCCGCAGCTCAGCATCCTGGACGGGTGGTGGATCGAGGGTTACAACCGGAAAAACGGCTGGGCCTTTGGCGATCGGGTCGTGGAAGGAGATCGCGACGGCGCCGACGCCCGGGCGATTTATGATCTTCTCGAGGAGGAAATTATCCCCACCTACTACCGCATGTCCGATGACGGCTACCCGCAGGATTGGGTCCGGGTCATGAAAGAGGCCATCCGCAGCAATGCCGCGCGCTTCTCGGCCCGGCGAATGGTCAAGGAATACCTGCAGCGGTACTATGTCGATGCGCTGGTGAAGTCGACATCGCACGCATCGATGTCTCTCTGAACCGATTCGACTACTCGCCCTTATCCTGGCCACCCGCCTCGTTCACAGCACCTTCGCCCTCTTCCGACGCCTCGGCGGGCGTCGGGTGATCTTCCTCGATCGGCGGCTCCTGCTCGTCGGGCATGGATTCGGGGGGCTGAATCGGAACGGCCGGCGGCTCGTAGCTGCGGGGAGCAGAGCCCCCGGTTCGAGGCGTGGCTTGACCGTATATGGTGATGCGGATCTCATCGGCGGACTCGTAGACGATCACATGGTTGAGATTGGATAAAATCCGCTTCAACCCGTCGTTGAGCGTAAGATCCTGAAAGGCGGTCCGCACGGGATAGGTACGCCACTGCTCGTCGACGATGAACGTGTAAGCGGTGTCCCGCGTGATCTGATCGAGCACCTGGCCGAGCGGCTCGTTTTGCGCCTCGATGGAGATCAACGGTTCGGTTGGATCCGCCTGTCCGGCTGCGGCTGCCGGAAACGACACGGCCCACGGCAACGTCACGCTCAGACACATCAAAAAAAAGAGTCGCTTCAAAAGTCCGAAGCCAACGAATCTGCGAACGTCAGATGTCATGAAACCATCCCTTTTAAGAAGAACTTCCAGTTCGGGTCGCATTCAAAACCGGCCCCGCGGTTTCCTGTTTTCGACCGGTCCGACAACGCACTCAGGCCTCCGGAAGCGTCACCATTGGCCGCGGCCGGTTCCACTCCAAGTGGGCGATCCGGTAAAAAAGGGTCTCCAGGGGACCTCTCTTGAAATAACGACACCATACCATTGCGAAGCCTATCCCAGCCAGACAAAATACACCGACCGACGCAAACATCTCGATTTGTCCGACGTGCCCGCCCAGCGCCTCGATGCCGAAAACGAACCCGAATGCCCACAAGAGATGGCCGACATACAGGGTCAGAGAGAGCTTCCCGAAACAATAGAGCGGGAAGACAAAGGGGGACCGCCCCACCCATGCGGCTGCCAAACGGCAAAGCCCGATGACGGCCAGGCCGCCGGCACCCGATGAGATGACGAACAACGGCGTGACCGGAAAGGCTTCGCTGCGCAGGAAGGCAAGTCCCCAGTGGCCCTGGACTTCAACATCCTGCTGGTCGAGCCAAGTCAACACACCCGCGGAAATCGTCTCGACGATCGTGCAGATGATCAGGCCGGTCAGGAGCAATCGCCAATGGAAAGACCGGTTGACCGGCTCCCGACGTCCGAGCAGCAGACCGACGAGAAAATAGCCAAACCAGGGGAAAACCGGATAATAGTTGCTCACCAGATAGTCGGCCGCCAGGCGCAGGCCCCAGGCCCGGCCATCGAGGCCTGCCAGATGATCCCCAAAATCATAGATCACGGTCAATTGAGCGCAGACCGGCAGGGAGATCAGCGCGATGACGATGGTCAAGAGCCAAAGCCTGCGTTCAGGCCAGGCGACCAGAAAGGCACCGAGGGCGATGTAAAGCGCATAAAAATGAAGGACATCGGCGGCCCACCAGTGCCACAGGCATGATCCCGCGGCCAGCAACAGAATGCCGCGCCGCAGCAGGTATCGCCGGAAGCCGTTGCCGCTGCCGGGGCTGCCGGTTCGCCTGAAGATGAGCGTCACCGATATCCCGGCCAGGATGACGAAGACCGTTGCCGCCCTGCCGAAGATAAAATCCACCAGGGAATTGAGCCACAGGGGAGATAGGGTACCGACCTGCATGTAGGCTTTGTAATTGACCAGCACCATGCCCATCAAGGCAATGGCCCGCGCCAGATCCAACCCATCGATACGCGAAGGTTGCCATGCCGTTTCGACACGCGGCTGAAAATGCTCCTCGACCACCGTGCCATGCCCCCCTGAATGCACCTCGATTCCTATCCCACCCCGTCGAGCACCGCACGGGGCATAAAAAGAACATTCAACAGGCAGCAAGGAAGGTGCCATTCTTATAAGTGTTTGATCCTAAAGCCTTTGATCTTTAGCGGGTCAAGACCATGGATAGGGCGGGAAGACCTCCGGGTTCTGATTCTCCAGTGAATCGCATACGGTGCCGCCAAATTTAACCGCCAAGCCCATTGACAAGGAAAAATCGGTGGTTAAAATTTCGCCGTAACCATTGGGATGAGCTGAAATAGCATTAAAAACCGTATCGTTATGGCCAAAGGATATCGAGGCTTGCGATGAAGAAGACATTAGGATTTCATTGCAATCATGGAACCCGAAACCACCACCATCTACCCCTCCACCACCCATCGATGTTTGGAATTCGTGACTTAATCAAGCCGTTGCACGACGGCTAACCGTTGCGCGATCCGGCCCAACGTTAATCATCGTGCCGATTCCGGCACGCTTATCAGCAACACATATTTCATTATCAGCGGAGGTATTTCAGATGAAGATCAAACCCATGAATGATCGCGTCCTGGTATTGCGAACGGAGCAGGAACAGAAAACAGCGGGCGGTATCATCATCCCGGACACGGCCAAGGAGAAGCCCCAGGAGGGCAAGGTCATCAGCGCGGGCCCGGGGAAAATCGACGAACACGGCAAGCGGATCCCCCTGGAAGTAAAGGCCGGTGATCGCGTCCTGTTTTCCAAATATTCCGGGACGGAAATCAAGATCGATGGCGTCGAACACCTTTTTATGCGTGAAGAGGATATCCTCGGGGTTCTGGAATAGTTTTTTTTGCTATCCGGCAAATGATGATAAACCCGAAAGAACCACAGAGGCGTCATGCCGGCGAACGCCGGCATCCAGGACCTATTGAAAATACTGGATCCCGGCTTTCGACGGGATGAGGGGAAACGCGAATTTCGGACTTTTTACCAGACTGCCAAATGATTACAGGAACACATATAGAAATGGAGGAACATAGATCATGGCTGCGAAAATGATAAGCTACGGCTCGGAGGCCAGAGCCAAAATGCTGAGCGGCGTCAACACCCTGGCCAATGCGGTCAAGGTGACCTTCGGCCCCAAAGGCAACAATGTCGTGCTTGAAAAATCCTTTGGTTCGCCGCTGGTGACCAAAGATGGCGTAACCGTTGCCAAGGAGATCGAAATCGAAGGCAAATTCGAAAACATGGGCGCCCAGATGGTCAAAGAGGTCGCCAGCAAGACCAGCGACACGGCCGGTGACGGCACCACCACCGCCACGATTCTGGCCCAGGCGATCTACAACGAAGGCCAGAAGCTGGTGGCGGCCGGGGGTAATCCCATGGCGATCAAGCGGGGCCTCGACAAGGGCGTGACCGCCGTCGTCAATGCGTTGAAAAAGCTTTCCAAACCGACCAAGGACAAAAACGAAATCACCCAGGTCGGCACCATTTCGGCCAACAACGACCAGGAGATCGGCCGCTTGATCAGCGACGCCATGGAGCGCGTAGGCAAAGAGGGCGTCATCACGGTCGAAGAGGCCAAGAGCATGGAAACCACCCTGGAGGTGGTCGAAGGCATGCAGTTCGACCGCGGATACCTGTCGCCCTACTTCGTCACCCAGCCGGAAAAGATGGTTTGCGTACTCGATTCGCCCTACATCCTGATCAACGAAAAGAAGATCTCTTCGATGAAGGATCTGCTGCCGCTGCTCGAACAGGTGGCGAAGATGGGCAAGCCCCTTCTGATCATTGCCGAAGATGTGGACGGCGAAGCCCTGGCCACGCTGATCATCAACAAGCTGCGGGGCACGCTGAAAGTGGCGGCCGTGAAAGCTCCAGGATTCGGTGACCGGCGCAAAGCCATGCTGGAAGACATCGCCATTTTGACCGGCGGCCAGGTGGTTTCCGAAGAGCTGGGCGTGAAACTGGAAAATATTACGGTCAATGAACTGGGGCGCTGCAAGAGCGTACGTATCGACAAGGACGACACCACCCTGATCGACGGTGCCGGCAAACGGGATGCCATCGAGGGCCGTATCAAGACCCTCCGGGCCCAGATCGACGAAACCACCTCGGATTATGACCGTGAGAAACTGCAGGAGCGCCTGGCCAAACTGGTGGGCGGTGTGGCCGTCATCAACATCGGCGCCGCTACCGAGACAGAGATGAAAGAGAAGAAAGCGCGCGTGGAAGACGCCCTCAATGCCACCCGGGCCGCCGTCGAAGAAGGTATCGTTCCGGGCGGTGGCGTGGCCCTGTTGCGCTGCATCGGTTCCCTCGACAACGTCCAGGCCAAAGGCGAGGAGAAAAACGGCCTGAATATCCTGCGTCGGGCCCTCAAGGCGCCCGTGTACCAATTGGCCACCAATGCCGGCCTTGAAGGATCGGTGGTGGTCAACAAGGTATTGGAAGGCAAGGATGATTTCGGTTACAACGCGGATACCGACACCTACGAAAACCTCGTCGCTGCGGGTGTGATCGACCCCACCAAGGTGGTGCGCTTCGCCCTGCAAAACGCCGTATCGGTATCGGGTCTCATGCTGACCACCGAGGCCATGATCACCGAAAAGCCCGAGAAGAAGAAAGCCCCGGCCATGCCCGCGGGCGGCGGCATGGAAGACATGTACTAAATCCAATATCAGGTTCCCCATGATCCACGGGGGAATACCATCTACGGCGCCCGTTCCAAAAGGAACGGGCGTTTTTTTTGTACCTTTCGCGGAAAGCCACGTCGACCTGACCGTGCCCGGTCCCTTTTTTCCACTTCCCTCCAGGGATTCTAACTGAATGCTATTCATTAAACCCGGCGTGTAGGAAACAGGTGGCCGATGCCACACGCCAAGCGGTCAAGAGCCAGTAAAATGCGCGGCGGGCGGCCCAGAAACTCGCTGCGCTCAAACAGTCTGGGCCGCTTGTCCGCCGTTTGCATTCAACTGGCTCTAGGACCGCAGGCTCAAGTGGCCCTGGCCACCTGCCCCACACACGCCTGCCATGTCCGTTGCGATGCGAATTTTTATATTAAAAACTTTTGGAAGGCACTCCTTCAAGGTGAATCACATTCAGTTAGAATTGCTGACGTCCCTCCAGCGCCCTTGCACTTTAGCATCAAGCCGCGTAAACTGCCGCACATCCTCAAAACGCTCGCTCGGACCTCTGCCGGGCACCCACGGAGAATCGGATGTATGACGGGTAAAGTCAAGATTGCGATCGCAGCGGCTGTTCTCATTGCCGTCGGCACGATTGCCGGTCGATGGTTGTCGGTGGAAAAAGCGGAGGACGCCACCTATCCCATCAAGCTCTATGGGAATATCGATATCCGCACCGCCGATTTAGGATTCAGCGAACAGGAACGGATCGTCCAGATCTGGGTAGAAGAGGGGCAGCGGGTCCGGTCCGGCCAGCCGCTGGCCCTTCAGGACACACGCCGCGTCGAGGCCCAGATCGAACAGGTCCGCGCCCAGATTTCCGCCCAACAGGAAGTCGTCAAACGGTTGGAGACCGGCAACCGTCCCGAAGAGATCGCCCAGGCACGGGCCGAGGTAGTGGCTGCCAGGGCGGTCCTCAAGAACGCCCAGCTGAGCTTCGAGCGATTGAAAACCACCTCCCAGGCCGGTGTAACCAGCGTCCAGACCCGAGACGATGCGCGGGCGCAACTCGATGTGGCCCAGGCCCAACTCCAGGTGAAGGACAAGGCACTGGCCCTGGCCTTGGAAGGCCCACGAAAGGAAGACATCGAGGCCGCCCGCCATACCCTGGCGTCCCTGGAGGCTTCCAGGTCGCTGCTTGAGGTGCGCCTGGCGGACATGACGCTCTGTGCACCGGCAGACGGGGTGGTGCAGAACCGCATCCTCGAGCCCGGAGAGATGACCTATCCCAATCGCCCGGTGATCGCATTGGCCTTGACCGACCCGAAATGGGTGCGGGTCTATGTGCCCGAACCTAAACTGGGCCAGGTCAAACTCGGCCTCAATGCCCATATTCACACCGATTCCTATCCGGATCGGCCTTTCCACGGCTGGGTCGGCTTCGTCTCCCCGGTCGCTGAATTCACACCCAAAAGCGTCGAAACCGAAGAGTTGCGACCCCACCTGGTCTATGAAACGCGTATCTTTGTGAAAGATCCGGACGATCAATTGCGCCTGGGCATGCCGGTCAGCGTATCCATCGACTCCACGATGTCGCCCGATGCGCCGCCCCCTGCAGCGACACCCGCCTCGGCAGCCCAAGGATAGACCGGCCATGGCCGCGACTGAGAACCCGGCACCCGCTTCGGACGCGACGGTCGTAATGGCGGTTCGTGAACTGCAAAAGACGTTCGAGACGAAAAAGGGACCGCCCGTAGAGGCGTTGCGTTCCGTATCGTTCGAAGCCGATGCGGGCCGTGTCACGGGGTTGATCGGCGCCGACGGCGCCGGCAAAACGACCCTGATCCGCACCGCCGCCGGATTGCTCGTGCCGACACACGGTTCGGTGACCGTCCTGGGGCTCGACAGCGTGACCGATGCCATCCATATTCAGCAGCAGGTCGGCTACATGCCTCAAAAATTCGGACTCTACCAGGATTTGACGGTCCAGGAGAACATGGATCTGTATGCCGATCTGCAGGCCGTGCCGACGGGCGAGCGACCGTCGCGTTATGCACAATTGCTGGAAATGACAGGATTGCAGCCCTATACCCGGCGACTGGCCGGTGCGCTCTCGGGCGGCATGAAACAGAAACTCGGACTGGCCTGCTGCCTGGTCAAATCACCGCGACTGCTTCTGTTGGATGAACCCACCGTCGGGGTCGATCCGGTCTCGCGCCGGGAACTGTGGAAAATCGTCTACCGCCTGGTGAGCGAAGCGGGCATCGGGGTGGTGGTGTCCACCGCCTACCTGGACGAGGCCGAACGTTGTGATCGGGTGATCCTGCTGCATCAGGGGCGCAAGCTGGCCGAAGGACGCCCCATCGATTTCAAGCGCCGGATGGACGGCGTCACCCTGATCGACCCGCCGATGGGTGTCAAACCCCGGGATATTCAAACCCATCTGGCCGGGTGCGACCACGTCATAGACGTCACCATACACTCCGGACGCGTCCGCGTGGTTGCGGACACACCCGGCATCGATACCGTGATCGGACTGCTGCCCGACGCCTGGCAGGCCGGCGTCACGCCCGCAGAACCCAATTTCGAAGACGCCTTCATGCGCCTGATCCCCCACAAAGGCGAACATCTGCAGGTCGCCGGCAAGGTGCCGGCCGCTGGGACACCCAAAGGCGCCGCCGAGGTGGTGGTCCAAGTCAAGGCATTACAAAAAAACTTCGGCGACTTCCAAGCGGTCAAAAATTTGAGTTTCGAAGTCCGGCGAGGCGAGATTTTCGGCCTGTTGGGTCCCAATGGCGCCGGTAAAAGCACCACCTTCAGGATGCTTTGCGGATTGCTTGGAGCCAGCGGTGGCGAACTGAGCGTGGCGGGCAATGACCTGCGGCGCTCGCCTTCGCGCGCCCGGGCCCGGCTGGGATACATGGCGCAGCAGTTTTCACTCTACGGCCAGCTGAGCGTCCTGGAAAACCTGCGCTTTTTCGGGCGGGCCTACGGCCTGGGCGGCCGTAGGCTGGAAGAACGCATCGAATGGGCCTTCGTTCAATTTGAACTGGCGGCCTGGCGCAATCAATCCGCCGGACAGCTGCCCGGTGGGTTCAAACAGCGCCTGGCCATGGCAACGGCCCTGCTGCACGACCCGGACATCCTCTTCCTGGACGAACCGACCTCGGGGGTCGATCCGCTGGCGAGGCGAGAGTTCTGGCTCCGAATCAACGGTTTTGCTCAGCAAGGGGTCACGGTCGTGGTGACCACGCATTTCATGGAAGAGTCCGAATATTGTGATCGTATCCTGATCATCAGCCAGGGGGAACGCCTGGCCATGGGGACGCCCGCGCAAATCCGATCCCTGGTCCGATCCCAGGAGCGGCCCGATCCGACGATCGAGGATGCCTTTATCGCCCTGGCCGAGGGACGCCCGCCCGGTGCCGGCGGGCCGGCGCCGGACGCGGTCCGGGAGGCAGCCCCATGAGCGGCAGCCACCGATTTCTCATGCGTATGCGCGGCCTGTTGCGCAAGGAGGCCCTCCAAATCCGGCGGGACCCGAGCAGCATCGCCCTGGCCATGGTGCTGCCCATCGTCCTGCTGTTTCTCTTCGGATACGGCGTCTCATTGGATGCCGAAAATGTCCCCATCGCCGTGGTGGCCGATGACCGCGGCGAAGCGGCCCGGGAGCTGGCGGCCCGATTCGAAGGGTCCCGCTATTTTCAAGTCACCCATCTCAACACCATGGGCGAAGCGATCCGATGGCTCGAACATGGAGAGGTGGACGGCATCGTCCAGGTGCAGTCCGATTTTACATCCCGCCTGCGCGGCCGCGGTCTGGCCCGTATCCAGCTGATTGTCGACGGCATCGATGCCAACCGGGCGCGCCTGATCCAAGGCTACACCCGCGGCGTGCTGCAAAAATGGATCGAAGTCAACACGGTTCAAGGAGAAGCAGTGGCCGCCCCTGCGGTCAGCGTCACCCAGCGGATCTGGTTCAACGCCTCGGCACAGAGCCGCAATTTCCTGATTCCCGGTTTGGTGACCCTGATCATGACCCTCACCGGCATCCTGCTCACGGCCCTGGTGGTGGCGCGGGAATGGGAACGCGGCACCATGGAAGCGTTGATGGTCACCCCCTTGCGCAGAATCGATTTTCTCATGGGAAAAATAGTGCCCTATTTTGTCCTGGGCATGCTGGGCATGGGACTGACGGTGACGGCCGCCGTCACGCTCTTTAAAGTGCCCCTCAACGGCTCCCTGGCGGTATTGATCTTGATGAGCGCTCTGTTCATGCTCGCCTCCCTGGGACTGGGATTGCTGATATCGTCGGCCATTCGGGTCCAATTCGTGGCGGCCCAGCTCTCCATCGTCACGGGATTTCTGCCGGCCCTCTTTTTATCCGGGCTGTTGTTCGACCTGGAAAGCACGCCCCTGCCCATCCAGATGGTCAGCCGCGTGGTGCCGGCACGCTACTTCGTCGATATCAGCCACACGCTTTTCATGGCGGGCGACATATGGCCCGTGCTGCTGCCCGATGCCCTGGCCCTGGCGGCGATGGCGGCTCTCTTTTTCGCGCTTGCATTCCGAAAAACCACCAAACGCCTGGAATGATCATGGACAGCCTGTATCGCATCATCGCGCTGATCATCAAAGAGTTCACCATGGTCCTCAAGGATTCAAAGAGCCGGTTTGTGGTCATCGGCCCACCGCTGATCCAGTTTTTTGTCTTCGGATATGCAGCCACCTTCGACGTCAAAAACGTACGCTACGCGGTGCTGGACGAATGCCGGACCACCGAATCCCGCCAGCTCCTGGCCGGGTTCGAAGGCTCGTCCCATTTTCAGCTCACCCGCACCCTTTCCACCACCCAAGACATCGCACCTACCATTGACCGGGAAGCGGCCCGACTCGTGCTGCATATACCCCCTCAATTCAGCCGTGACCTTCACCGGGGGGCATCGGCCGAACTGCGTGTGATCGTGGATGGCCGCAACTCCAATGTGGCCCTTATCGCGATGGGATATGTCGGCACCATCGTGGAGGAGTTCAACCGGCAGATTATGCAAACGTCGATTCCAGACCGGGCCGGCGGCGCCATCGTGCGGGTCGAACGGGCCTGGTACAACGAGAATCTGCAGAGCCGCTGGTTCATCGTGTCGGCCCTGGGCGGCATCATCAGCATGGTGGTGGTCATGATCCTGACCAGCCTGTCTGTGGCGCGCGAGCGGGAGTTCGGCACCTTCGACCAACTTCTGGTAGCACCCTTCAAACCCGGCGAGATCCTGATCGGCAAATCGATACCGGGCATCGTCTTTGGTCTTGCCGATGCGCTGATCTTTGCGGCCGGTGCGGTCTACTGGTTCGGCGTGCCCTTTCGCGGTACCATTCAGGCGCTGGTCCTGGCCCTGCTGTGCTTCATCGTGGCCATGGTGGGCATCGGTCTGCTGGTCTCGTCGCTCTCCATGACCATGCAACAAGCCCTGCTCGGCGCATTTATCTTTATCATGCCGGCGGTGATCCTTTCGGGCTTCGCCACTCCCATCGCCAACATGCCCCAATGGCTGCAGACCGGCACACTGCTCAATCCGGTCCGTTATATCATCATCGCGCTGCGCACGATCTTTCTCAAAGGCGCCGACACGGCCGCCATCTGGCCCGATATCTGGCCGCTGATCCTCATGGCCGCCATCACCCTGCCCCTGGCCGGCTGGCTGTTCCGCCACCGCACCAAATGAGACACCGACCATGGGCGGACTCACCCGATCCGCACAGCAATTCTAACAGAATGTGATTCACCTTGAAGGGCATGCATGACAAAAGATGTTTGACAAAAAATTCGCATCGCAACGGTGATGGCAGGCGTGGGTGGGGCAGGTGGCCAGGGCCACGTCAGCCAGCGGTCGATAGTGCCGGTTGAATGCAAACGGCGGGCAAGCGGCCCAGACTGTTTGAGCGCAGCGAGTTTCCGGGCCGCCCGCCGTGCATTTTACCGGCACTTGACCGCTTGGCGTGTGGCATCGGCCACCTGTTCCACACACGCCGGGTTCAATGAATCGCGTTCATTTAGGATTGCTGCGATCCGTATGATTCTTAAAGTTTTTCAGCCTCCTGGCGATAGACTCCTGTGGGCACATATTGACTTGTGCGCGAAAGCGGCTCGATCAGGAGCCGAAATTGGACTTCAGGATTGGTGCAGCAATAACGATGACCGAACACCCACGACCCGAAAGCGCCAAAGAGATCAGTTGCCGTATTACCCGGACACTGATCCTGTATGTGCGCGGAAACAACCAGGGGCGGTTGGGCGGTCTTCTGGAGGACCTGCCTTTCGACGAGGCCTATCTCCTGGACACCAACAACTGGATTTCCCACGCCTTTTTGCAGCGACTCTGCGCGCGCATGATCAGGATTTTAGGCGACGATGATGCCGTTTACAACATGACGGTGGCCGCGGCTCGATTTCAATCCCTGGCCCCGCTGGATCATGTCGCCAGACTGGTGGGCAGCCCCAAACTGATCTATTTGTTGGCACCCAAGTACTATAAAAGTCTCAAAAACACGGCCGACATCCATCTGCATGACATCGGACCCTCCTGGGCCATTCTGGAGGATCGCGCACATAGCGGCTACCCGAAAACGCGATTCGATTGTGATCTGACCCGGGGGGCGTTGGCCGCCATACCGACATTCATCGGGTTGCCGCCGGCGCAAGTGGAAGAGATCCAATGCCAGGTGGCCGAGTCGCCACCTGCGGGGAGCGAACGGCAGGATCGTCCCACACAAGGAGGCAGCGGATGCCTGTACCATGTCCGATGGGAGCCGAATCGATCGTGGTGGCGGCGTCTATTCGGGAAGCGAAAATTTTACGACCAGGCGGTCGAGGACCTTCTGCGGGCCAACGGTCTGATTCAAGCCAAATATGACCAAGTCCGTCAACTGGCGGCGGACCTCGAAAACGCCAACCGGAAACTGGCCGCATCGGAGCAGCAATATCGCCTTCTAGCAGAAAACGCCACGGACGTCATCTGGGTGTTCAGCCTTTCGAACCGTCGATTGGAATATATCAGCCCATCGGTGGAGCGCATTCGCGGGTTTCCGGCCGAAGAAGCTTTGGCCCAGACGCCGGAGGAATCTTTGTCGCCGGCCTCTTTGAAAACCTTGATGCGGTATTTGGAAGAGGAGTTGGCCCGAGATGGTCAGGCGGGTGTCGATCCCCAGCGTTCACGCCGTCTGGAGGTCGAACATTCCCTGTCCGGCGGCGGGTATGCCTGGGCCGAAATGATCGTATCGTTTCTCCGCAATGCCCAGGGCAAACCGGTTGCCATCATGGGCGTGACCCGCGATATATCCGAGCGCAGACGGGCCGAAGCGGAACTCGCGCAAAGCGAAAGGAAATACCGCGACATCTTCGAACACGGCATGGACCTGCTCTGCCTCCACGACATGAACGGCACGCTAATTGAAACAAACATTCCGTTCAAGGAAGAGTACGGTTGGCGAAAAGCGGATCTGGAGGGCTTGAACATTCGTGAATTTATCCCGGACCGCTATAGGCGCCAATTCGACGACTACATGGCCCATATCCTTCGTTTCGGGTCGGCTCAAGGGTTGTTGAGGGGCGTTACCAAATCCAGTCGCGAGGTCATCTTCGAATACAAAAACCGTCTGATTCTGGACGAAGAGGGAAAACCCCATTACGTATTGGGGGCGGCCAGGGATGTCACCGAACGGGTGGAGGCCGAAAAAGCCCTTAAAATCAGTGAAGAAAAGTACAGGGAGATCGTTCAATACGCGCCGGCGGGAATTTATGAATTCGACCTGGAGAAGATGAAATTCATCAGTGTCAACGACGTCATGTGCGAATATTCCGGATACACCAAAGAAGAGTTTCTGGCCCTGCATCCCTATGATCTGTTAAACGAAGAGAGCCGGAAGACAATGGATGGGCTGGTCGCGGAGGTTTTCCAGGGCCGCAAAGACCCGCCGGCCACCGAGTATCAGGTCAAGGTAAAAGACGGGCGGGAGTTCTGGGTGCTGTCCAATACCAAATTCTTTTTCG